>NZ_JBIAQV010000015.1:0-189928 GCF_042889305.1 Streptomyces sp. NPDC002619
CCGCCGGAGGAGGCCGACCGGCTGACCTCCGCCGGAGTACGCGCGTTCCTGCGGGCGTACGGCTCCGCAGACTGAGTTGGAGCCGCCCTCAAACCAGAACCCGGCAACCGGCCGAGGCTCGGCCCCCGGCCCGCAGTCCTCCTCAACGTCGGCGGCGGGCGGCGGGGTCGTGCTCGGCGGTGACGCGGGCGGAGGTCTCCTCGCCGAGGCGTACGTAGTGCCCGAGGCCGGCCAGGTGCTGATGGCGGCTCTTGGCCTGCGGCTCCGGTGCGGTGAACCCGGCCTGGGCGAAATGCTGTAGCGCCGAGTGACGCAGCTGGTGCAGCGTCCACCCGCGGCCGTGCGGGTCGATGCGGGCGGTGGCGGTCTTGAACAGGTATTCGGCGCGCGGGTAGGACAGCCGGCCCCGTCCGGTGCCCAGGTCGATGTCGGCGGCCGCGGGCGCGCGGGCTCCGGAGGTGGGGAATGCAGTCACCAGTCAAGATGGTGACTGCACTAGGGTCAGATCTGGACACGTGCCTGAACCAAGTCGCCCTCGACTCACCAGACCTGTCTTTGTGGGCCGAGGTTTGACGGCCCGTCAGCGGTCCGGCGGTGCTGTACGGGTCCGCGCGTCGGGGATGTCCATTTCCAGCCAGACGGTTTTGCCGCGCCCGTGTTCCGCCTGGGCACTGCCCTCATCGGACAGGGAACGCGTTGGTCATGACCTCGGACATGATGAGTTCGAGAGAGCATGAGCACCGCTCGCGGCGGGAGGGTGTGCTCCTGGGCCTGGTAAGGGGTCTCCGCGGGCAGTCCGAGCGGAACGTTGGTGGGCGCCCGCGGCCCAGCCGAGGGTCTCGGCGCCGAGGCCCGGCGGTCGTTCACCTGCCGCTTCAACTGGGGCGCTTCTGAGGATGTGTGTCCCCGCCCGTCTTCTGCGCCACGTTACCGAGGTGGTCGTCCCGCAGCCACCGGGAGTGATGGCGCGCCGCCCAGGAGCGGCTGACGTATCCGGTCCGCATCCCCAGCCGCGCCTCCGGGTCCTGGTACGCCTTCCGCATGTGTCCGATCAGGACGATGGTGACGGCCCAGGCGAGACAGTCGTGGACGAAGATCGCGCTGGTGCGGGAGATGAACGGCAGCAGCCCCATGAACCACATCAGCAGGCCGGTGAACATCATCACCAGCACGGCACCCGCGATCCAGCCCGCATAGATCTTCTGACCCGCGTTGAACTTGCCGGCCGGACGGGCGTCCGGCGAGGTCAGGCGCCTGCGGGCGGAGCGCAGCCACCTCTTGTCGTACACCGCGAAACGGTTCAGCCGGCGCAGGTCCGCCCGGAAGGCGGGCGAGAGGAGGCCCAGCAGGAATGGCAGCGGCAGCAGGATGCCCGACCACTCGTGGACGGTGACCATCAGGTGCCGCCGGCCGACGAGTTGGGCGAGCGGCCCGAGGTACAGGCAGGCCGCGGTGACCAGGCACAGCAGCATCAGCCACCCGGTGGCCCGGTGGACCATGCGCTCGGCGCAGGTGAACCGGCGGACCTGGCCCGCCGGCTCAGGCCGCGCCACTGTGCCGGTCGGCGTCGTCGAGCCAGCCGTCGACCGCATAACCGCGCTCCTCCCAGTAGCCGGGGACGACCTTGTCGGTGACCGAGATACCGGACAGCCACTTGGCCGACTTGTAGAAGTACATGGGGGCCACGTAGAGGCGGACCGGGCCGCCGTGCTCGTGGGTGATGGGCTTGTCCTGCATGTTCAGGGCCACCAGCACGTCTGCGCGGCGCGCCTGTTCCAGGGTGAGGCTTTCGCTGTAGGCGCCGTCGAAGCAGGTGCACCGGATCGCCGCGCCCTCGGAGCGCACCCCGGCGGCATCGAGGAGATCCGCCAGCTTCACCCCTTCGAAGGGCGTCTTCTCCACCCGCCATCCGTCGGTGCACAGCACGTCGTGGACAACGCGGGTCTGCGGCAGCGCGCGCAGCTCGGACAGTGTGTAGGTCTTCGGCCGGTCGACCAGTCCGTCGATGCGCAGCTCGTAGTTCGTCTCGTTCTTGCGCGGCACCGAGGCGACGACACTGTAGTAGCGGAAACCGCCCGGGTTGGGCAGCAGACCGGTGAGGCCCGTCGAGTCGACCTGGGACGCGGCGGCGAGGAATCCCTCCCACCCGCGCTGCAGATAGGGCGCACCCGCGAGCCCCGCCGCCCCTGCGGCAAGCATGCCCAGCAGCGCGCGCCGCCCCACCGGTGCGCCGTCGGCGCTCTGCTTCGGCTCATCAGCCATGTTCGGGTGCTCCTTCGAAGGGGCGACGATCCCGGCGACACACGAGCGCAGGGGATTCCAGCGGTCATGGCGGGCGCACACGTGTGTGCATGCGTCGCCGGACCGGCTCCAGTTTCGTAACCTATCTAAGTGGTGACGATAGTGGCACGGCTCTCCGCGTGCTGTCAACAAACCGACGAAGAGGGCGCATCGCAGGATGCCCTCGTGGCAGACCGGCCTTCTCACACGTGTGACAGCGGCTGCCCCGGCGGTCGTCCGACGCGAAGCCCGTCACGGACGTCACCCGATTGCTGGACTCGCGTCGACGTTGATCGTGTATCGGAGTCGCAGACATGGTGGGTGACGACGACATCTCCGGATGAGATCCGGATCTGACAGGCCACCGGACGGTGCTCAAGGAGCGCTGCCGTCGTGGTCTCAGCGTCGTACCCCTTTTCCGACACGTAGGGAATGACGAGGGCCGGCCCGGCCCTACGCCCTCCTGGCCGGGGCGACCGCCTACATTCCCGTCCGCTAGCCGCACGCCTTCCCCACGCCGGGAGCGCTCGACCGGCCCGGCGCCCAGTACCCGTGCGCACGCCGGGACACACCAAGGGGCGCTGCGCCTACCACCCGCTCGGAAGCGGAATCCTGGTCAGTGGTGACGCCCTCGAGACGCCCCACCCGACGTCGGGAATCACCGGTCCTCGGCTGCTGCTGGACATGTTCCACACCGACCGCGCCCGGGCCCTCGACGCCCTGGCCGTACTCCACGGACCTCTGCACCGCGGGTCGGCGCAGCAAGCCGCCACGACGGCCCGCGAGCGCGCCGGGAGCTGACGGCCCGGCCAGGCCCACGATTCCTGCCGACCGATGAAGACAGGAAAGTCAGATATGGAGCTCCGCAAATGGTCGTTTCAGCGGTTCGGCGATACATTTCACGGGCATGTGTTCCCCGATGAGCCTGTCGCGCGCAGGGAACGGCCGCCGGCATCGAGCTGCTGAAGCCCGGCATTCCTCTTCCCACGTGCGCGGGCGCATCGGCGATGACGGTGACAAGAGACGTGCCCGACGGACCAACTCGCTAACACCTTTCTGCACCGGCCCTTCGGCATAGGTAGCATGCGCAGCGTCATCCATTACGAGGGAGTGAACGGTTGTGAGCAGCCAATCAGCCGGCACGCTCCGAGCGCGGTACGTAGATCAAGCCGCATCGGACCTGGAGGAGAATCGTCAACGACAACGGGAACTGGCCGAGAAAATCGCGATGTTGAAGCAGGAGGAAGGTCTCCTGGTGGACATCCTGGCTCTTGCCGAGCGGTACGAAGGCGCGGCGGACCCGTCTCGTCTGCCCGAGCAGGCGCAGGACGAACCCGCGCTCACACCGGCAAAGCGAGTCGCCAAAGCCACTCCCGCCACGGCCACGTCGACCAAGGCCGCATCGACCAGCAAGAACACGGCAAGGGCCGACGTGAAGGGGAAGTCGCGTCAGCCTCTGCTCGGAGACATCCTGCTGGAGTTGCTCGGCACCCACGACGAGCCGCGCCCCGCAAAGGAACTGCGGGACGAGCTCCTGGAGAAACACCCGAACCGGACGCCGACGCCGCAGGTCGTGCGGAACACCCTTGAGTCGCTCGTCGCCAAGGGGCGCATCCGGCGCCACAAGCAGCAGCGGTCGGTGATGTACACCCTGGTGGAGCCCGCCCGGCGCAGGACCGCGGCCGCAGAGGCCGGCGCCGACTGACACGACCGCCGCTCGGCATCTCTCGGACGTGTCACGGCGGCCGAGACCGACGAGCGTCCGCGTTCGGCCCTCGTGATGTACCTCGCCATGCCGGGACTCGGCGAAGCACGTCGAGCCGACAGCCCCAACGCTCAGTCGTGTCACGTCACGCGTGCAGGCACAGGGAAGAACTTCCGTTGTTCGGCGACCTGGCGCAGATGGCGACTCACGTCGCCGACGAGGTTGATACGGACGCGTCGCTCCACGAAACGCCATTGCCCGTCACGCCACTCGAAACGATCATGATACGGACCGCCTGCGATGGGTTGCAGTGGCAGGTCGGGCAATGCCTGCAACACGGTGACGTACGAACGCGAGACCGCCGTCCCCGCCTGTTCGTCGACCTCGACCGCGAATTTGGTCGTGACATGCTGGGTCCTGGGTGTTCCGTCGGCATAGACGATCAGGGTGTCGTGGAACATCTCCTCGATCGCTTCGCGGCGGGAGTGTCTGGTCAACGGCGGATTTGACGATCATGGAAGCGATGTGAGATGACCGGATCCGCCGTTGAGCCCGAGGACCGTGACCAGCTCACCGGAAAGGCTGTGCCGAGCGGGGTGAGTTACGAGCAGTTGATCGCGATTCTGGTCGATCGCGCCTGTTCGGACGGACTGCAGCTGACCGGGGAGGGCGGGCTGCTCCAGCAGCTGACCAAGCGGGTGCTGGAGGGCGAGATCACCGACCATGTCGGCGGGCCGGCGATCGCGGCAA
The DNA here is from genome assembly GCF_042889305.1 of Streptomyces sp. NPDC002619. Taxonomy (NCBI): domain Bacteria; kingdom Bacillati; phylum Actinomycetota; class Actinomycetes; order Kitasatosporales; family Streptomycetaceae; genus Streptomyces; species Streptomyces sp. NPDC002619. The sequence goes on from NZ_JBIAQV010000015.1 coordinate 4,736, forward strand.
GGCGTCTACATGGCGCTGATGAGCCTGGATCCGACCGCCAAGGGCCGGCGCCGCTGGACGATGCGCTGGAGGGCACCGTTGAACGCCTTCCAGATCGCCTTCGAAGGTCGGCTCACCCCCACCAGCCACTGCCACCTCAAAAACCAAGATCAGCCGTTAAGTTGACACACCCTGAAATTCGCGCGACATGGCGCGACCTCTCTGGAACGCTGCAGGCCGGGGTTTCGGGACTGCAGCCTGGATACGAATCTGTGTTGGCACTGGATTGATGATCGATGGGTTTCACGCTTGAGGGACCGGCTCTGGAAGGCACGCTCGTGCGCCTGGAGCCTCTGGATCACCGCCATAGTGCGGACTTGGCCGTGGCGGCGGAAGAGGACCGGAGCTCGTATCGGTTCACGTGGGTGCCTACGGCGGCCGAGGTCGAGAGGTACATCGATGCCCAGCTCACCCGTGCCGCTGCCGGGAAGCTGGCCCCGTACGCGCAGGTGGAACAGGCGTCGGGGCGGGCGGTCGGGGCCACGGCCTACTGGGATCCGCGTCTGTGGCCGGCAGGGGACAGTCTGTGCGCGATCGAGGTCGGTTTCACCTGGCTTGCGGCATCGGCCCAGGGCACAGGTGCGAACACCGAGGCCAAGTACCTGCTGTTTCGGCACGCGTTCGAGAACTGGGGCGTGGCACGCCTCGACCTGAAGACGGACGCGCGCAACAGCCGTTCGCGGGCCGCGATCGAAGGGGTGGGCGCACGCTTCGAAGGCGTGCTGCGGAACTGGTCCCGGTCGTGGGCACCGGGCGAGGACGGCCGGCTCCGTGACTCTGCGATCTTTTCGATCACTGCAGCAGAGTGGCCAGAGTGCCGGGAGAGGCTCGAACAGCGAATCGCTCGTGCCCTCGAGCGCAGGCAACCGAGGGCCGATCTCCCGGCCCCAAACTGAGCCGCATCATCCTCGCCTGGGACCGCCCGTTCGGCGAACGGCATGACTGGAGCACCGGAGCTCGCGCACGTGCATCCGTACGCGGATGGCGACGTTTCCCCTGCGCACCCCGCCGATCAAGGCGACTCCGCACTCAGGCCGGACCCCAGCCGGCTGACCGAGGTGTTCGCCATGCTGCGCGACCCCGGCCTGGAACCGGCGGAGGCCCGGCGCCGGGTCGGCGCCGGGTCGGCCAACTCGCGCTCGTCGCCGAGACCATCACCGAGCGGGCGCACATCGCCGGAGCAGTTCGCTGATCACCGCCCGCGAATGGCCTCGATGGTGGTCAGGCCGACGGCGGCGACCTCGGGGTCGGTGAAGACGACCTGCGGACGGCATCGACGTCGGCAGTGCTGCTGTGCGGTGCCCATCGGCTGGTGTCGAGTGCCGTGCCCCGGCCCGGGCGGCGCTCACGGCGCCGACGATGCGGGCCTGATACTTGCCCTGATGGGTGAGGAGCGGTCGGTGGTGGACGTTGCCCGCGGTGTGGAGCCAGTCCTCGGGTACGGCGGTGACGGTCAGGGTGTCGTCGGTGGTGAACCGGTCCCCGGGAGTGGGACCCACGGCCTGCGCCGGATCTCGACGACGTCGTGGGTGCGGGTGTTCTCGGTCGTCACGGGACTCCGGTGGATGAGTGCCAGGTGGCGCGGGGTGGTGGGCGTGGTGCGGCGACGGCCCCGGGGCGGCCGGGCGGAACGGCCGCCCCGGGGCCGGGTGATCAGCGGCCGGGCGCCCGTTCGGTGACTTCCTGCAGGAACCAGCCGTTGCCGTCGGGGTCCGAGAAGAAGGCGAAGGAGCCGTAGCTGGCCCGCTCGGGGTGCAGACCGGGAACCCGATGGGAGTCGCCGGCGTGGTGGAAGCCACCGGTCATGTCGTGGAACGGACCGGACACGTCGACACCGCGGCCGGTCAGTTCCTCCTGGGCCTTCACGAGGTCGGTGACGATCAGGTGGAGACCCTGGAGCGTGCCTGCCTCGGCCTCCGTGAGGCCTTCTCCGAAGATGATCGAGCATTCGGAGCCGGGAGGAGTCACCTGCACGATCCGGTAGCCGTCGTGGATCGGGAAGTCGGCGTCGAGACGGAAGCCCAGCTGCTCCGTGTAGAAGCTCTTGGCGCGGTCGACGTCGGACACGGGCACCATGACGACTTCGAGCTTCATGTCCATTTCTGTGGTCTCACTTCCGGTGGTCATGCGGTGGATGGCTTCGGGCGTTGGTTGGGGCGCCTGCAGGCGGGTCGGGTGAGTGTCTTCTTGCCTCCCCGCGGGGCGCTTCCTCATCGGGTGGTGTGTGCGGCTGAGACACTCCGCTTGCGTCACCTCTCCAAGCGGTGACGTCATCATGGCAGCATTTTTCGTCACCCGTCAAGACAGTGACTCTCGTTCCCTCGAATCACACGCACAGCAACGCACCACGTCCGGGCGAGAGGCCGACCCGAAGGCACATCACTTGACCGCTGCTTCCTCCACCGGATTGCCTTGTGGGGGGCGATTCCGCCCAGCACGTCGTATCGTCGCTGTTGCCTGCCAGATCGCCAGGAGCAGCAGCGTGCCGGTCTCGGCCAGGAGGCTGAGCACGGCCTGTGGGGCGGGTTGCAGACCGTTTTCGGTGAATCCGAACACGCCCACGGTGCGCGAGGCGGTGAAGCCGCCGAGGGCGCCGAGGGCCAGGCCGGCCGCCGCAGCTCTCAGCAGCAATGGGCTTCCCATCAGCAGCAGTGCTGCGACCGCGAAGGAGCCGCTCGCCTGGAGCAGGAACAGGGGGCCGATGATGTGGATGCCGCGGTACCCGTCGACGTAGAGCTGGGCGTGGATGTATCCGCTGGTCGCGAGCGTGGCGGCGATCGCCAATCGCAGGGCTGGGGCGAGGAGTCCTCCGGTGCTCATGCCAGCTTCTCGTTCTTGATCGCCAGCTCCCGGTCGCCCTGGCGGTAGCCGACGGTGCGAATGCCGAGTGCGTCCTTGAGCTGTCGGGCGGGCACGACCTGGGGAGTCGGGGCGGGGGCCTGTCCCGGCTTCGGCAGGGGGTAGGCAGTGGTGGTGGCGGAGTGAAAGGTGATGTTGCCCTCTGTCTTGGTGAACAACTGATGGACGTGCCCATTGAGACAGGTGACGGAGGAGAAACGGCGCAGGAGCGCGATGACCTTCAGCGCATCGTCCGTACTCCAGCCCCACTGCGGGTACATGGCAAAGAGCGGGATGTGGCTGAAGACGACGATCGGGGTGTCCGGCGACACTCCCGCCAGGTCCTTGCGGACGAATTCGATCTGGTCGTTGCCGAGGTGACCGAGCTTCTCCAGGCTGAGGGTGTTGACCAGCGCGATGAAGTGCACGCCGTGGGTGTCGAAGCTGTACCAGCCGTCGCCGAGCGTGCCCTTGCCGAAGATCTGCCGGTAGGCGCGGCCGCTGTCGCCGATGGAGTCGTGCTCGCCCGGCACGGTGAGGACGCGGTCCGTCTGCAGCCTCGTCATCATCTGCCTCACCTGGTCGAACTGTGCCGCTGTGGACAGGTGGGTCAGGTCACCGCTGTGCATGACGAAGTCGGGCCTGAACCCGAGTGAGTTGACCTGGTTGATCGCTTCGGTGAACGAGCCGGCCACGTCCGTGTTCGCTGGGCCGTTGAAGCCGATATGGCTGTCGGAGACCTGTACGAACCGCAGCGCGCCGCTCGTTGCCGCGGCGGCCTCGGCGGTGTCCCGGGAGCCGGCGATGTGGCTGATCACCTCTCCACTGGTCACGGTCAGCACCACGGCCCCGCCGAACCATCCCGCGTGCCGTAGCAGTTGGCGCCGGGTCATGCCGTGTTCTTCAGAGAGCTGATCGTTGTCGCCCATCAGTGCTGGGTCCTGATGGTCGTCGTACTCGGTCATGAGGTGACCTCCACGGTGGCGGTCATGAAGGGATGGATGGTGCAGAGGTAGGCGTAGGTGCCGGGCTTGGTGAACCGGTAGCTGTAAGTGGCGTGGGTGGCCAGGGCGGCCGAGTGCAACGGTCCGCCCTTTCCGGCGCTGGTGACGGTGTGGGCGTCGGTGTCCTGATTGGTCCAGGTCACCGTCGTGCCCGCTTTGACCTTCAGCGTGGCCGGGGAGAAGGCGAAGTTCTTGATCGCCACGGCGTCCCCGGACACCGGTGCAGCGGCCGCGTCCGCACTCGGGGAGCTCATGGGCTTGGTCATGCCTGGCATCGCCGAAGTGCGGGGAGCTGAGCCCGCCGCGTGCCCTGCCCCGGAGGCACCGGGCATGCCGGCCACCTGACGCTGCCCCGAGCCAGGGGTGATGGCGCCGGCTGCGGTGGACGATGAATGCGCCGACTGGCCGCACGCACCGAGGAGTCCCAGCGCGGCGACAGTGACGGCCAGCCCGGCCGCCATGCGTGATCGCCGCCCAAGTCGGCCAAAGTTCGGGTACATGGTGTTCGTTCCTCACTGATCAGAAAGAGGTGGGCAGGGGCCGGCCGAGCACGGGCGACCCGAATGATGCGCGGTGGACGTGTCTGTTACGGCCGCCCGTCCTCGGCGGGGTGCGCGAGGGAGCGCTGGTGCTGCCCAAGTGGCCGACGGCTCGAATCCGCGTGCACCGGATCCGCCGGGCGGACGCCGACGATGAAATCTCTGTGCGCGTCGAGCGCCGTATCGCGCCGTCCTGGCAGTCACCACTGATCATTCCTTACCGATAGGGGGATTGATGAGAAATGCCGTGTATGCAAGCTCTTGTCTGACTTCACGGGTGGTAGGTGTCGCATGGTTCGGTGGATACACGTCTTTTGTGGGACTTCTTCGTGATCACCACTTCGATCGACCCATCGGCACCAGGCGTCGGCGGCCCCGGTGACGGTGCAGCAAGGCCTTGTGGAAGCTCACTCCGCCCGCAATGCCCACACGTCGCCACCGGCTCCGGCTCCACACCATGCGCGACACGACAAAGAAGTACCGATGGGGAATGATCGCCTTATGTCACGTAACGCCCGAAAACGTGATCAAACGGCCGATCCAGAACGCTCCACGCACCGTGTCACTGGTAAAGGGACCCTTTCGACCACGGACGAGGAACTGCTCCGGGCTCTGTACGCCGAGCACGCAGGGCCGTTGTTCCACTACGTGCTGCGACTGACTTCGGGAGACCACCAGTGGGCCGAGGATGTTGTGCAGGAGACGTTGCTGCGGGCGTGGCAGCATCCCGATGCGTTCGACCCCGCACGCGGTCCGGCGCGGGCATGGCTGTATACGGTCGCCCGACACCTGGTCATCGACGCTCACCGGGCCCGGCAGGCCAGACCGGCCGAGATCGGCGGCGAGGCCCTGGAGCAGGCTGCCGAGCAGACGCTGGGCGAGGACCAGATCGAGCAGGCACTGCGGAACTGGGCCGTGACCGACGCCATCAGGACGCTGTCCCCGGACCACCGCGCCGTACTGCTGGAGACGTACTACCGAGGCCGGACCATGGCGGAGGCCGCGAGCGTGCTGGGCATCCCGCTGGGCACGGTCAAGTCGCGGACGTACTACGCCCTGCACGCCCTCCGGCTGGCGCTGCAGGAACGAGGCATCGAGCCATGACCGCGGCATGGAGGAGGTGCCGACCATGAACGCGGACCACGACGCCCTCCGTCTGGCATTGGGCGGATACGTTCTGGGCACGCTGTCCCCGGCGGAGACGGAACGGGTGCGCGCCCATCTCGCGGAATGCGACGAGTGCCAGGCGGAACACGCCAAGCTGGCCGGACTGCCGGCGCTCCTTGCGACGGTCACCGCAGCCGAGGTCGCGGGCCAGACGGTACCCGCCGCCAACGAGGAACTGGCCGATCGGCTCGTGCGGCGGGCAGCCGAGAGCGCGCAGGGCTCGCCACGGGAACCGTCCGACACTTCGGCGGAACCGCAGGCTCCCGAGGCAGGGCTGCTCGACGGGATGCTCCGGCAGGCCGCAGTCAGGCGCCGGAGGACCTGGCGACTGCAGCTGGCCGGCGCCGCCGCCTCCCTGGCACTCGTCGCGGCGGCGGCAGTCGGGGGCACTTGGCTGGCGACCGGTGGCGGCGTGGTCGGTCAGGCGCCGCCACCCGGACCGACCACGCCGACTCCGTCGCGCACCTTCTCCGGAAGCGATGCCACCACCGGCGTCAGCGCCTCGGTCAAGGTCTCCCCCTCCGCCTGGGGCAGTGTCCTGGAGGTCTCCGCCCGGGGGGCGCCCGCCGGAATCGTCTGCCGGTTGCAGGCGGTCGGGCCGGACGGGACCAGGGCGGAAGCCGCCACGTGGCGGGCAGGCGAGTACCCGACCGGCACCACGATCCCAGGGGCGGTCCCCATGTCTCCGGGAGCCATCGACCACTTCGAGATCGTCGCCGGCAACGGTCAGAAGCTGGTCACGATCCAGGCGTGAGGTGGGCACGGAGGCCTGACCGTGAGCGCCTCCATAGAGGACGGCCGCTTCACCTGCGGCAGGGCCACATCCAAGCTCATCGCCGGAATTCTGCACGAAATCGGATAAAAGGGGTAAATAACTCGAACCGCATGCTACCCATCGCCCGTGGAACTGAACGAGCGCCCAAGCGCAGGTTCCGACACCCCGCCCACCTCCCGTGTTCCTGGCGGTCCCCGACGCATTCCGGCCTACACATCTAGACGGAAGAACCAGAAGACCATGTTCGTCACCGATCCCGACCGCACCAGCTCACTCAGCCCACGGCCCTGCCCCCACCAGGCGATGCTCACCCTGTCTGCGCAGGAGGCACATGTCTCCGCCGCTCGTCACTTCACGGCAGATCTGCTGGAGTGTTGGAGTGTTCCCGAGAGTGAGCGGGACTCCGCCGTGCTCATCGTCGACGAACTCGCCGCCAACGCTGCCCAGTACGGCCGCGAGTGCATGACACTGCAGCTTGTCCTGGATCATGACACTCTGCACATCGTGGTGAGTGAGTCCGGAACCGCCGTGGAGCACCGTCTCCACGACGTCGCCCCGGACGAACACGGCCGCGGCACGGGCATCGTCAACTACCTCGCACAGTCGACCGAGATCCACCGGACGCCGGACGGCCGAGAAGTCCGCGCCCACCTCCGGTGCCAGGCCTGACCGAACCCTGGACATTCGGTCCGCGGCACTTGCCCGCTCCACCACCGCGCACCGTCCGCAGTTCCGAGCACAGATACGCCTGCCGAAGATCAGCGGGGCAGAACGTCCGCCCGATCGGGCTGGGCCTGCCCGGCCTTGGCCACGAACGTTCGCCGGGTTGGTGACACGCCGGTCGATGTTCGGGCGCCGGACCTGGCGGTGCACTGTCGACGGCGAGGAGATGGCTCGGAGGATGGGGTGGTGCTGGTGGCCGAGCCGGTGCGGGCGCGGCGGCTGACCGAGGACGAGGGCCGCAGGCTGCAGCAGATCGTGGGGCGGGGCAAGCACGAGTCGATCCGGGTGCGCCGAGCGATGATCATCATCGCGTCGGCGTCCGGGACGCAGGTAACGGCGATCGCCTGCTCTGACCGGAAAAGTTTGCCGGGTTGACTGCCACCGGCCAGGCCAGTCGACGTAGATCCGCCAGGAGAACTCCGCAGGTCGTTCCGGTCACCGAACCAACGACAGCTCGGACTCTTCGGTTAGGGCTTCCGCCTGACCAATGCCTCGACACGTCGATTGGTCGCATGCCGACTCGGTGATCGATTACCAGGTCGCCTACGCGCGCATGCTCGCGGGAGGCCGGCGCCCGTTCGATGAGACCGCCGCCCGCAGCCTTGTCCGTCGCGACGTCGAGCGCGCGCACGACTTCGCCGCGGCCCGCAACCACGACTCACTTCCGGACGGCGAGCTCTCACAAGCGCCCCTGTCCTCGATCGCCGTGCCCACGCTGGTGATCCACGGGACCGCGGATCCGATGTTCCCGCTCCGGCACGGTGAGGCACTCGCGGAACAGATCTCCGAGGGAAGGCTACTGGCTCTGTAGGACGCCGGCCACGGGGTCGAGCGAGCCGACTGGGCGACGATCGTCCCCGCAATCCTCGAACACACCGCCGCAGATAATGCTGGCTGGTGCTGCGTGAACCGCGTTGGTTCGCCGGGTTGGTGGTCGTGGCGGTTGGATGTGCGGTGGCGTCCGATCCGACCGCTGGAGGCCCGGTCGCTGAGCCTGTCCGTGTGCGCAGACTGACCGATCAGGAGGGGCAACGGCTGCAGCAGATCGTGCGCCGGGGCAGCACGTTGAGCCACCAGAATGACACGACGGTGAAGATCGATGCGCACGCCGACACAACGCTGGCGCCTGTAAGTGATGAGGACGCATTCTGATAGGCAGCGACCATCAGCGGAACCACAGATTCAGCGTGCCAGCCCCAGCGTGGGCACGCTAACGGGGCTCGGTGACGCGACATGGCTGCGGTTTTCTCAGCGAAATGATCTCCCCGGGGCCGTGTGAATCACTTGCAGCTGCCGTGTCAGTGCGTGCCGCACAGCCGCGGCAGCAACCGGGCGGCGTTGCCCGTGGTGACCCGCCGCCAGGTGGTGCGGTCCGGCTGCTCGGCGGCGTCCACGGACGCGATCTGCGCGGCGGCTCCGGCGGCCGGGGTCCAGCAGTAGTCGCTCCCGTACAGCAACCGGTCGCGGCCGAAGGCCCGGACGAGCGCCGGGACCTGGTGCGGGAACGGAGTCCCTGCCATGTCGAACCACAGGCGTCGCAGTTGTTCCTGCACGGTGGGACCCTCAGCAGGGGCCATGCCGCTGCGGAAGAGCTCCATGCGGTCGGCGAGCAGCGGCAGGGCGCCGCCCCCGTGGGTGATGATCCACTGAATGCGGGGATGGCGCTGGAGCACTCCCGCGAACACCAGGTCGGAGACGGCGCGGCTGGAGTCGAAGAGAAACTCCAGCATCGGGCGGGGACGGCCCAGGGACACGGCCTCGTGGCAGGGCGGCGAGGTCGGGTGGACGAACACGACGCCCTCCCGGCTGTCGAGTTCGCTCCACAGAGGCTCGAAGCGCGGATCACCCAGGTAGGTTCCGGCGGCGTTCGTCTCGATGGCGACACCGTGGCTGCCGAGGTTGTCCAGGGCATGGGCGAGCTCGGCCAGTGAGCCGTCCACGTCGGGCAGCGGGAGGGAGGCGAAGTGCCCGAAGCGCTCGGGGCGCGTGCGCACCACGTCGGCGCCGAATTCGTTGACTTCGCGGGTCAGGAGACGTGCGGCCCGGTCGTCGCCGAAGTGGGTGCCCGGGGAGGAGACGGACAGCACGCTGCTGCGAATACCGACGGAGTCCATGAGCTCGAGGTGCTCTGAGACGGACCAGGTCGGGAAGCCCTGCATGCCATCGGGTTGCAGAATCCCGGCGGCTTTGGCCGCTGCGACGTAGGCGGGGGTCACGAAGTGAGCATGCACGTCAACCAGGGGGTCCGCTGAGGTGGTCATGGATGGTTCTCTCCGTTTGAGTCAAAGCTCTGAGTTGAAATATGCCACTCGGTCGAAATCCGGGGCCGGGGAGCGCCGCATGGAACAACGGCGAGCCCACAAAGCTCCCACGCCGGTGAAGCCCGCCACTGGCCGAACACTCACGACCCGACGTCGGCAAGAAGCACGAGATACCAGGCGACCAGAGCAGCGCACATCACCGCCGGGACGAGCTTGGGCAGCCCGTCGCCCTTGCGCACATGCGTGGCCACAGCACCGGCCGGCAACATCAACAGCCCTGCGCCGGCCAGGCCTCCGCACAGTGGTACGACCGGGCCGAGGGCCACACCGACGGCGCCTGTCAGTTCCAGCCCACCGATGACTCGGTAGGCCGCGGTGGTGAAGACGGCATGGGCGGCCAGCTCGGGCATCGGGCCCAGAGCCAGGGTCTTGGCCCCCCCCAGCAGGGCGAAGATCGACACGATGAGACTGGCCAGTGAGGCGGAGAGGCTCATGAGGCGTCCTTGACGGTGGGCGAGCGACGGACCTGACGGCGTTCGGCTGCAAGGCCGGCGAAGTAGGCGACCAGGTCTGGGTTGTCGACCGCCGCGGGGTTGAGGACCTGCTCAGCGGGGGCGTCCTGGAGGAGGCGCTTGATTGGGACTTCGAGGTTCTTGCCGGTGCGGGTGTGCGGGATGGCCGGCACCGCGAGGATCTCGTCGGGGTCATGGCGGGGTGAGGCGCCGCTGCGGTTCGCCTCGCGGATCCGGTCGCGCAGGGCGTCGTCCAGGGTGACGCCGGGCGCGGGGACGACGAACAGGGGCATCCAGTAGCCGCCGTCGGGTTCCTCCGCGCCGATGACGAGGGCCTCGGTGATCTCGGGGAGGTGTTCGACGATGTCGTGGATGTCGGCACTGCCCAGGCGCACGCCGTTGCGGTTGAGGGTGGCGTCGGAGCGGCCGTGGACGATCACCGAGCCGTGCGAGGTGAGTGTGATCCAGTCGCCGTGCCGCCACACGCCCGGGTAGGCGGCGAAGTAGGCGTCGCGGTAGCGGCTGCCGTCGGGGTCGTTCCAGAAGTACAGCGGCATGGACGGCATGAGCCGGGTGACGACCAGTTCGCCGACCTGATCGACGACCGCCCTTCCCGCACCGTCGTACGCCGCCAGCGCCACGCCGAGGTTGGGTGCGGTGCATTTCTGACGCCGCGCCGCCATTGGGCGCGCCCGCGCGGGGAAGCCGGCCGATGAGGGGCGAGATCCGACGCACAATGGGAAGACGTGCGACGCGCCGAAGGTAGCGGCTCGCCGCGCGGTGGGCCGTGGAATCCACCTCCCCCCGGTCGACCCGGAGCCCAGCCCAGCCGGCCCGCTGAGGGTGTGCCGCCGGCGCACCATCACCATCAGCTCCGAGAGCGGCGCCAAGCACTGGCAGGCCCTGGAGTACGGCGGTCCGTAATGGCAGGAGGTCTACTTCCAGCTCCGCAAGCGGTTTCTCCGTGCTGGTGGGGATCGGCCGGATCCCCGGGATGCCGCTGAGCCCCGTGCCGTACGACGGCCGCACGACCTGACGCCCCCTGTCGCCCGGCGAAAGCCAGGCAACCGGGCTCTTCAGGATCCCGCGGCGGCGACGGCCGTGTCCTGAATCTCCTGCCCCGGTTCCTGGGTCAACCTCCGTACGGCGTCCTGCATGTGCTCGTCCATCAGCCGCAGCAGGTGTTCCTCGTCGCCGTCCCGGATGGCCTGGATGATCTCCGCGTGCTCGTCGACCATCACGTCCGGCACCGGATACTTGTCCTGCAGCGCCGTGATGCACATGCGGGTCTCCACGAACAGCGTCTGCGCCATGCGCTTGAGCCGGGGGCTGCCGGACTCGTCGACGAGCACCTGGTGCAGCTCGGTGTCGGCAGCGCTGAGGGCGGTGGGGTCGCCCCGTTTCGCGGCCTCCGCCATGGCGCGGTGCACCAGCGCCAGCCGGTCCGCCGTGCCCTGGGGGTCCCGTCGCAGGATGAGCCGGCAGGCGGCCGACTCGACGGCTGTTCTCGCGAGGTAGATGTCCCGCACGTCGTCCTCGGTGAGGGTGGTCACGAAGACGCCGCGGTGGGGCTCGCTGCGGGCGATGCCTTGCTGCACGAGCCGCTGCATCGCCTCACGCAGCGGGCCCCGGCTCACGCCGAGTTCCGCGGCGAGTTCGGCCTCTCCGAGCTGAGTGCCGGGCGGCAGCGTGCCGTCCATGATCGCCTCGGTCAGCTGGTGGGCGATCGACAGAGCGGCGGGCTCGCGCTTGACGGGCTGCAGCCGTTTGGCTCCCGGCATGTTCACTTCTCCTTCTTCGGTTCCGCCGTCATCTGGCCGACGGATGCTGGGGCGTGCCCCGGCGGAACAACCGTCCGAGGCCGTCCCGCGCGGTGGTGTCCCCCGCGAGCCGTAGCCCCTCCCAGACAGTGACCTGGTTGGCCGTCAGTACGGGCTTGCCGACGGCCTGCTCGAGATCGTCCAGCCATGCCGCGGTGTGCAGGGCGGTGTCCGGGAGCAGGACCGCCTCGGCGTCCCCGTGGTCATTGGCCTTGGCCAGGTCGAGAACCTGTTCGCGGGAGAGCGTACCGACCTCGGCCGCCGTGATGATGCCGCGCCCCGACACCTGGGTCACCCTGATCCCCGAGTCCTCGAGGAAACGGACGAAGTACCCGGCGACGTCCTCCGGGTAGGTGGCGCCGACGGAGACGCTGCGCACGCCCAGCGCCTCCAGTGCGTGCACGAAGGCGAAGGAGGTGCTGGACGCGGGGACACCCGCCGCCTGGGCGAGTTCCGCGGCCTGCTGGCCGGCGCCCTGCCGCCCGTAGATGAAGCTCGCGCTGGTGCAGGCCCACACCACGGCCTGGACGTCGTACCGTTTGAGCTCCGCGAGGCCCTCGGTCAGCCGGTGGATGGCGCCCATCTCCCGGAGGGCGTCCACGCGATGCGCGTCCTCGCCCATGTCCGTGTGCGCCAGGGGGAGTCGGACTCCTGAGCCGATCAGGCGCTCCAGGCGCGGGTAGTCGTCCTGCGCGGAGTACCCGGGGTAGAGGAATCCCACCGTCGTCATGCCGTCAGCCACGTGCGCCCACCTTCCCCGAGCAGAAGTGTAGATTGTTGACAATCCTACAGAGTCGGCCCTACGGTGTCAATCGGTTCGAGCGGCCGACGAAACGTGCAGGATCGAGCCGAGCGCACATCGCAGCGACCCGAAGGGCTGCTATGAGGACTACCGAACTCCCCCTCGTCGTGGTGCTGGGAGACCAGGAACCGCCGCTCCTCGACCGCATCAAGGACCGGGCTCGACTGCGGCGGGTCGGCGAGGCGGACCTGGCCGGCGCGCTGCGCGAGGCCGACGCCCTGTTGGTGTGGGACTTCCTCACCGACGCCCTGCCCGCCGCCTGGCCCGAGCACGATGGGCCGCGCTGGGTGCACACCGCGAGCGCGGGCGTGGACAGGCTGCTCTTCCCGGCGCTGCTGCGCTCGGGCGCCGTGATCACCAACTCGCGGGGGGTCTTCGAGGAGCCGATCGCCGAGTACGTGGCAGGACTTGTCCTTGCCATGGCCAAGGACCTGCCCGGCACACTCGACCGTCAGCGCTCCCGTACCTGGCAGCACCGGGAGACGGAGCGTGTGGCGGGCACCCGCGCGGTCGTGGTCGGCGGAGGTCCCATCGGCCGGGCCGTTGCACGGGTGCTGGGCGCGCTCGGTCTGCGGGTCGCACTGGTCTCCCGGACGGCACGCGAGCGGGACGCGGAGTTCGGCCGGGTGTACGGCTTCGGCGAGTTGGCGGGGCTGTTGCCGGAGGCGGACTGGGTGGTCGGCGCGGCGCCGCTGACCGGTGAGACCGCGGACATGTTCGACGCCGCGACGTTCGCCCGTATGAAGCGGGGGGCGCGGTTCGTCAACGTCGGCCGCGGCCCGCTCGTCGTGGAGCACGACCTGGTGGCGGCGCTGCGCGACGGCACGCTCGCCGGCGCCGCGCTCGACGTCTTCCGCCAGGAGCCACTGCCGGTGGACAGCCCTCTGTGGACCGCACCGGGGCTGCTGGTCTCCCCGCACATGTCGGCCGACACCCACGGCTGGCTGGAGGATCTGGCGGAGTTGTTCCTCGCCAACTTCGCGCGCTGGGCCGCGGGCCGGCCGCTGCGCAACGTCGTCGACACCACTTTGGGGTACGTGCCCATGGGCGAGGCACCGGGTGACACCCCGCACACCGAGGAGGGCTCGCCATGACCGCACCCACCGACCGTGCCGCGGGCGCCGGGCAGACGGAAAAGGCCGCCGCGCAGGACGATCCGTGCGCGCGCACCGCGACCGAACTGGTCGCCGGCTACCAGGACGGGAGCCTCTCCCCCGTCCAGGTCGTCGACGCCGTGCTGGCCCGCATCGAACGTCTCGATCCTCTGGTGAACGCGTACTGTCTGGTCGATCCCGAGTCGGCCCGTCGCGACGCCGCCGCCTCCGCGGAGCGCTGGCGGCGGGGCGAGCCGTGCGGGCTCCTTGACGGGGTGCCGGTGTCCATCAAAGACCTGCTGCTGACCAGGAGTTGGCCCACGCTGCGCGGCTCCCTGAGCACGGACCCCGACGCGCCCTGCGGCCAGGACGCGCCCTCGGTGGCGCGACTGCGCGAGCACGGCGCGGTCCTGGTCGGGAAGACGACGACCCCGGAGTTCGGCTGGAAGGGCGTCACCGACAGCCCGCGCACCGGCGTCACCCGCAACCCGTGGGACGTGACCCGTACGTCCGGCGGGTCGAGCGGTGGCAGCGCGGCAGCGGTCGCGGCCGGCCTCGCGCCGCTCTCCGTGGGTACCGACGGCGGAGGCTCGGTCCGTATCCCCGCGTCCTTCTGCGGGATCTTCGGCCTCAAACCCACCTACGGGAGGATCCCGCTCTACCCCGCGAGCCCCTTCGGCACGCTCTCGCACGCCGGGCCCATGACCCGTACGGTCGCGGACGCGGCGCTCATGATGGACGTACTGTGCGGAGCCGACGACCGCGACTGGTCCGGGCTGCCGCCGTACGAGGGCGGTTTCCGCGCCGAGTTGGACGCAGGCGTGCGCGGGCTGCGCGTCGCGTACAGCCCGACGCTCGCGGGTGCTCCCGTCGACCCCGAAGTCGCCGCGCGGGTACGGCACGCGGTCGATCTCCTGGCCGGTCTCGGAGCCGACGTGGAGGAGGCGGACCCCGGCTTCACCGATCCGGTCGAGGCGTACCACACGCTGTGGTTCTCGGGCGCCGCCAAGGTCGTGGAGCACCTGAGCCCGCATCAGATCGGGCGGCTCGACCCGGGTCTGCAGGAGGTGTGCCGCCAGGGGGGATCAATGAGCGCGCTGGACTATCTGGGCGCCGTCGACGAGCGGATGGCGCTCGGCGTGCTGATGGGTCGCTTCCATCGCACGTACGACCTGCTGGTCACGCCGACTCTGCCGGGCACCGCCTTCGAGGCCGGCCACGAGGTTCCACCTGGCAGCGGCCTGACCCGGTGGACGGGCTGGACGCCGTTCACCTACCCGTTCAACCTCACGCAGCAGCCGGCGGCCAGTGTGCCGTGCGGGGTGGCCCCGGACGGACTGCCGGTGGGTGTGCAGTTGGTTGCGGCCAGGCACCGGGATGGCCTGGTGCTGCGCGCGTCGCACGCGCTGTTCAGGGTGCTGGCGGCGGAAGGCACCGTTTCGGCGGCGCCGGTGAGCCCGCGCGGCTGACGTAGGGGGCGTACGGCACGGGGCGTACGCCCCCTCCGCGTCAGGTCCGCCGGAAGGTGAGTGACTCGCCGATCACGCCGGACAGCCACAGGTCCTGCGCGGCCTCGGCCATACGGTCGAGCCCGTCGATGATGGTGGCGAAGATGTTGGCGGGCACGAACCCGGTGTCCGGGTTGAGCAGCAGGTTGTTGCGCTCGTAGAAGACGGCGAGGTCGACAATGCTCTGTGCGGCCTGTGGCCGTCCGCCCTGGGCGTAGCCGTGCGAGCTGGTGTTCAGCTGCCAGTTGGCGAAGGTGAAGTAGGCGACGTCGCCGGGGATCGGCGTGATCGTCGGGTTCTCCGTGCCCGGCTCCTCGGGTGCGAACGCCGGCACCAGTGTGTAGATCTCGTTGCGCGCGTACTTGCCGTGGAAGACGTCCTTGCCGAGGGGCAGGGCGTTCCACACGGCCTCGCAGGTGCGCGGTGCCAGGTCGTCCAGGAGTTTGGCGACGCAGCTGACGCCGCGCTTCTCCAGCGAGATCTCGATATGGCGGTCCATGGGCCACGCTCTCTGTTCCCCGGCCTGCGGGCCGGTCCGTCGGTCCGTTGCTCGGTCGTGTGCGGTGGCTCGCCACGTGCGGGCCTTCCGGCGCCTCAGGGCGACGGCATCGCCAGGTAACGCGTCTCCAGGAACTCCTCGATGCCCGCCCGGCCGCCCTCGCGGCCGAGCCCGGACTGCTTGACGCCGCCGAACGGGGCGGCGGGGTTGGAGACGACGCCCTTGTTCAGGCCGATCATTCCCGTGTCCAGCCGCTCGGAGATCCGGAAGGCGCGCCGCAGGTTCTCCGTGAACAGGTACGAGACGAGGCCGTACGGCGTGGCGTTGGCGGCCGCGATCACCTCGTCCTCGTCGTCGAAGGGGATGATGGGCGCCACGGGCCCGAAGATCTCCTCGTGCAGCAGCGCGGCGTCCGCGGGGAGGTCCACGAGCACGGTGGGCGCATAGAAGTAGCCGTCGCCCGCCGGGGACTCGGCGCCGGTCAGGGCCTTGGCCCCGCCGTCGAGTGCCTGGCCGACGAGTCGGCGGACCTTGCCGCAGCCGTCCTCGTCGATGAGCGGCCCGACCTCGACACCGGGCTCGGTGCCGCGGCCGACGACCAGGCTTCCCATGCGCCGGGCCAGGCGCCGGGCGAACTCGTCGGCCACGCCCGCGTGCACGTACAGGCGGTTGGCGGCGGTGCACGCCTCGCCGATGTTGCGCATCTTGGCCTGCACAGCCCCCTCGGCGGCCACGTCGAGGTCGGCGTCCTCGCAGACGATGAGCGGGGCGTTGCCGCCGAGTTCCAGCGACACCCGCAGGACTTCCTGCGCACTCTGGGCGATGAGCAGCCGCCCGACCGCCGTGGAGCCGGTGAAGGAGACCTTGCGCAGCCGGCCGTCCCGTAGGAGAGGCTCGACCACCTCGCCGGGGCGGCTGCTGGTGATGACGTTGAGCACCCCGTCGGGCAGCCCTGCGTGGGCCATGATGCCGGCGAGCATCAGCATGGACAGCGGCGTCTGCTCGGCCGGTTTGACGATCATGGTGCAGCCGGCGGCGACCGCGGGGCCGATCTTGCGGGTGCCCATGGCGAGCGGGAAGTTCCAGGGTGTGATCAGCAGCGCGGGGCCGACCGGGCGGCGCATGACCAACAGCCGGTCCTTGCCGTCCGGTGAGACCGCGTAGCCGCCGTCGATGCGCACGGCCTCCTCCGCGAACCAGCGGAAGAACTCGGCGGCGTAGGCCACCTCGCCGCGCGCCTCCGCCAGTGGCTTGCCCATCTCCAGGGTCATCAGCAGGGCGAGGTCGTCGATCCGCGCGTGGATCAACTCGTAGGCCCGGCGCAGGATCTCGCCGCGCTCCCGAGGCGGATGGGCGGCCCAGGCCTCCTGTGCGGCATGGGCGGCGGACAGTGCGTCGAGGGCGTCGGCGGCATCGGCGTCGGCCACGGTGCGCAGCGGCCGGGCGACGGAGGGATCCTCGACCGCGAAGACGGCTCCGGACGCGGCCGGCCGCCAACCACCCCCGATGAAAAGGCCCGTGGGGACGGCGTCCACCACCGCCCGCTCGTGTTCGGCCTGTGTGGTCACAGTGCAACCCCCTGTGCTCTGGGCGGTTTTCCGTTCCTGCTTCCCGCTTTCCCGGATCGGACGGGGACATGGACAACGGGCGTTGTCCATGCTTGCATGAATGTAGGTTGTTGACAATCCTACGATCAACAGCCCTCTTCGGCTCGCCGGTGGCCAGGTGTCTCCGCCCCGGCCACCGGCGTGCCCCTCACCAAGGAGCCGACCATGAGCCAGCTCTCCCCCGCCCTCAAGCAGGCCACCCCCGTGCTGGCCGCCCGGGCCGAGGGCGTCCACGTGTACGACGAGGACGGCCGCGCCCACCTCGACTTCACCGCCGGCATCGGCGTCACCAGCACCGGCCACTGCCACCCCCGCGTGGTGGAGGCCGCCCAGCGCCAGGTGGCCACGCTGATCCACGGCCAGTACACGACGGTGCTGCACCGGCCGCTGCTCACGCTCACCGAACGGCTCGGCGAGGTGCTGCCCGAGGGCCTGGACTCGCTGTTCTTCGTCAACTCGGGCAGCGAGGCGGTGGAGGCCGCCATGCGGCTGGCCAGGCAGGCCACCGCCCGGCCCAACATCGTCGTGTTCCAGGGCTCGTTCCACGGCCGCACGATCGGCGCGGCGTCACTGACCACCTCGGCGACCAAGTTCCGCTCGGGCTTCGGTCCGCTGATGCCGGGGGTCGCGATCGCGCCGTTCCCCCACGCCTTCCACTACGGCTGGGACGAGGCGACCGCCACCGAGTTCGCACTGCGCGAACTCGACCAACTGCTCGCGACCGTCACCGCACCGGCCGACACGGCCGCGTTCATCGTCGAACCCGTGCTCGGCGAGGGTGGTTACGTGCCCGCCAACACGCCGTTCCTGCGCGGCCTGCGGGAGCGGGCCGACCGGCACGGCATCCTGCTGATCATCGACGAGGTGCAGACCGGGTTCGGCCGCACCGGCAGGTTCTGGGGACACGACCACTTCGCCGGCCGCCCCGACATCGTCGTCACCGCCAAGGGGCTGGCCAGCGGCTTCCCGTTGTCCGCCATCGCCGCGCCCACCAGGCTCATGGAAAAGGCGTGGCCCGGCTCGCAGGGCGGCACCTACGGCGGCAACGCGGTCGCGTGCGCTGCGGCGATCGCCACGCTCGATGTCATCCAGGACGAGAAACTGGTCGAGAACTCCGCCGAGCGTGGCGCCGAACTCCTCTCTGGCCTACGCGCGGTCGCGTCCCGGTACGCGCCGGACGGCACCGGGGGCATCGGCGACGTACGCGGCCTCGGACTGATGGCCGGCACCGAGTTCGTCACGGCGGACGGCCGCCCGGACGGCGAGACCGCGGCCCGGATCCAGGCCGCCGCCGGCCGGCGCGGACTGCTGCTGCTCACCTGCGGCGCCCAGGGCCAGGTCGTCCGCATGATCCCGCCGCTCGTGGTCTCCGCAGCGCAGGTGCGTCAGGGCCTCGACCTGTGGTCCGAGGCGGTGGCAGAGGTTCTCGGCTGACCGACCCACGAGCGTCGCGCGTCCCAGCAGCGTCGGGGTAGGGCGGCGAGGTCGCGGCCGCGGCGTCGTCATCGACACCGTCCGGCACTGAACAGGTCTCGGGCTGAGGCTCGGAACGCCCGCTGCCCGAACGGGGCTTCGAAGTACTGGCAGCCCCGATCCGCGCGCCCCGTGTTCTCAGCCCTGCCGAGCCGCCCGCCGCAGCGCCAGGACCAGCGCGTTGACGGCCGGATCGGCCGCGCTGCCCGCGCGCCTGGCGATCGAGACCGTACGGGTCAGTCGCAGGTTCTCCACCGGCCGCAGCGTCACGTCCGCTGCCAACTGCTCCACCACGAGGCGCGGTACGAGCGAGACGCCCAGCCCCGCCTGTACGAGCGCGAGCACCACCGAATAGTCGTCACTCGTGTAGTCGAGCCGCGGGTCGAAACCCGCACTCTCGCAGGCCCGCTCCAGCACCGTACGCAGGGAGTCGTCCCGCCGCGGCGCGATCCAGCGTTCCTCCCGCAGCGCCTCCATGGTGTACGGGCCCTCGGCGTCGCGCCGGGTATGGCCGCGCGGCAGCGCCAGCAGCAGCGGCTCCTGGATCACGGCCTCCAGCTCGACGCCCGACTGCGGCAGCCGCGGCAGCAGGTTGTACTCGTACACGATCGCGACATCGATGCGGTGCATCCGCAGGTCGACCAGGCTTCGCGGCGGCTCCTCCTCGCTCAACTCCACGTTCAGGTCCGGGTGGTACGCCTGGCAGGCGGCGATGGCCGGCGCGGCCAGGGCACTGGCCGCGCTCGGGAACGCCGCCAGTCGCACCGTGCCCTGCATCCGGTTCTCGAGCGCCGACACCTCGGCGCGGGCCCGCTCCAGCTGGGCCAGGATGATCTCGGTGTGCGCCACCAGCACCTTTGCCGCCTCCGTCAGCAGCAACCGCCTGCCGTCGCGGACGAACAGCGGGGTGCGGGCCTCCCGCTCGAGCAACGACAACTGCTGCGAGACAGCCGACGGTGTCAGCGCGCATGCCTCCGCTGCGGCGGCGACGGTTCCATGCGCGGCAAGCTCCCTCAGCAGTCTGAGCCGCCGTACTTCGAACATGTAGAAACACTAACGGCAGGCGCAGGAAAACCTTGCTGGTCCTGTGGTCGCGGCGGACCTCACACTGTCGCTCGTGACCACCGAAACGTTGGCGGCCGCCGAGGTCACCACTCCCGGCGTCGACGAGCGCACAGTGACGGCCGGCTTCCGCACCTGCTACCTGACCGTCGGCTCCGACCGGTTCGAGACCGAAGCCGAACGCGTCGCCGCGCTGCGCCAGGGCACGGGACCGGAAGTGAAGTACGGCCTCGAACTCTTCGAGCAGCCCGTCTCGGGCCGGAGTCTGCCGCAGATGGCGTACGTGAGCGGCCGTACCGACACGCCGTTGCTCGCCGACGAGGCGCCTGACGTGCGGGCGGAGTTCACGTTCCACCGTCCGCGGGCCCTCACCAGCGCGCCCGAGTTCCAGCAAGCGCACCCCCACACTGTTCCAGCGGGCTCCCCCACGCAGGCCCCCACCCCCACGCATCGCCGTCACTCCACGCTCCGCAACAAGGAGTTCCCATGGACATCACGTTTCTCGGCGGTCCCGCTCCCCAGCGAGGCGTCGGGGTCGTCGCACCCTTCGACTTCGCCCTGGACCGGGAGCTGTGGCGCTGGGTTCCGGACCACGTCTCCCTGCATCTGGCCCGCACACCGTACGTACCCGTCGAGGTGTCCCCGGACATGGCCAGGCTGGTCAGCGAGCACCAGACCCTGCGCGACGCGGCGCTCGCCCTGAGCGCCGTCGGTCCGGAGGCGGTGACCTATGCGTGCACGTCGGGCAGCTTCATCGGCGGTGTGGCCGGCGAACGCGCCATGTGCGAGGCGGTCAGGGATGTCGTGCCCGTGCCCGCGACGACCACCTCGGGCGCGTTGCTCGACGCTCTGGCGGAGTTCGGCGCCCGTCGGGTCGCGGTCATCACGCCCTATACGAAGTCGCTGACCGACGCCCTGGAGGACTACCTCGCCCAAGCGGGGGTGGCCGTCACCGGCCGTGAATACCTGGGGCTGACGCGGGAGATCTGGCGCGTGCCGTACCAGGCGGTGCTGGACATGGCGCGCGGCGGCGTCGCCGCGGGGGCCGACGCCCTGTTCATCAGCTGCACCAACCTGCCGACGTACGACGTGATCCCGCAGTTGGAGGCAGAGCTGCGGATGCCGGTCCTGTCCGCGAACCAGGTGACGATCTGGGCGGCGCTGCGCAGCATCGGCATCCCGGCCGTCGGCTCCTACCAGGCGCTGCTCGACCCGGCCGCCCGCTCGGCTCTGTCGGCCCCGGCCAGACCCCTCGGTCCGCCGCCGACCGCGTTCGGAACCTCACCGGACGGGCCCCTCCACGAAGGCGAGGGCTTCGACACCCCTGCTGTGTGACCACCCGTCCCCGCCCACTGGTGCTCGTCGTGCCCGTCTCCCGCCGCCGTGGGCGGGGCAGTCACCTGGCGACGCTGAATCGGCTGGCGCGGCGGCGCAGGTGGCGGTGGCCGACGGAGCGGGGGCCGACCGGGGTCAGGCAGGCCCGGTTGCCGGCGAGAAACTCCGCCTCCAGCGCACGCCGGGCGCTCTCGGGCACCTGCGTGCAGCGTTCCAGCACGGCCTCGGGAGGCCCCTTGGTCAGGAGCCGCACGTCTGCCGGGACCACGTCGCCGAGCCGCAGCTCGACCACGTCACACGCCGATGATCACCGCGTCGTTGCGCTCGCCCACGAAGTACGAGACCACGGCCGCGGCCATCAGCAGGCCGAGCAGCGGAGAACGCAGCTGATGCCAGAGCACCAGCAAACCCCGGGCGCGATGCGAGCGGACGGCATTGGGCCCCGAGCGCCGGAGGCGACGCCCCGCCCCTTGGGCCGTTCGGACCCCGATCCGTGCAGTCCGGCCCCACTCCGTAGAGGGAGGAACGGGGCGGCGGCGCCTTGGGCCCGGAAGTTTCCGAGCTCTCTCCGTCGGAGAGCCGGTCATTTTCCGAAACAGAGATCAAGAACACCCCCGTCATTCGGAACACACCGGCGCCGGCACGTTGTTTAACGCGGTGTTCGATCATGCCGCCGTGTGCGCTCAGGAGTAGTCCCCTGCTCTGAACGGGCGCCCGCGGCGGCTGTCCCGCGAAGAGGTCTTCCGCACATCCCCAGAAGAGGAAGAGAAGTCCATGTTCCACCGCATCCTTGTCGCCGTCGACCCCAGCCCTGCCCGCCACTCGGCCGTACGCCTGACCGGAGACATGGCCCGGCTGACCGGCGCCAAGGTCAACGTCGTGCACGTCGCCGCCACGTCGGCCACACTCGCCGCCGTCCTTCCTCTGGAGGACGACGCGCAGGCCCAGGCCATCGCCGACGAGGCCGTCGCCGCACTGCGCGACATGGGCGTCGACGCCGACGGCACCGTCGCCAAGGCCCTGACCACAGAGGTCGCCACCACCATCTCCACCGCCGCCGAGGAGTTCCAGGCCGACCTCCTGGTCCTCAGCCCGCACCACCGCGGGTCTCTCGAAGCCCTCTTCAACCCCCGCGTCAGCGACGCCGTCGCCCACGCCAGCCGTATCGCCGTACTCCTTGCCGCGCACGACACCGACACCGACCAGGACTGACCGAACCGACGCCCTTGGGGCACGCCGTGAACCCGGTGTGCCCCAAGGCAGAGCAGCCGCACTGGAGGTACACCGGTGGCCCCCTACCACGCAGTGACTTATGCATGGGATAAGCACATCAGCGAGTGAGGGAGAACCGTGCAATGACCCCGGGCGACGAGGCGATCACATGTCCATTCGACTTCAACGAGGGCTTGGAGTTCGATCCCTCCCTGGCGGCGCTCATGGACCGCGATTCCATTGCCCGCATCCGACTACCGTACGGTGACGCCGACGCCTGGCTGGTCACCGGGTTCGACGGGGTGCGGCAGGTGACCACCGATCAGCGGTTCAGCCGGGCGGGGATCGTACAAACCGACTACCCGCGGCTGACGCCCGAGCCCATCGTCTCCGCCGAGTCGATCAATGTGATGGACGCCCCGCACAGCAGCCGGCTGCGCCGTCTGGCGTCACAGGCGTTCACCCATCGGCAGGTGGCTCGGATGCGAGGGAGAATCACCCGGCTCGCGGACACCCTGCTCGACGAGATGGCCGTACAGGGACCGCCGGCGGACCTGGTACACCACCTGTCGAACCCCCTCCCCCAGCACACCATCTTCGACCTTCTCGGGATTCCCCGGGACGACTGGGCCCCCATGCAGCAGAATCTGCATCGGCTGCTCGCCACCGGCCCCGACAGCCGCGAGACCGCGGCAACCGCCAAGGGCGAGCTACGGGCGTACTTCGGCGCACTGGTCGAACAGCGGCGGAGCTCCCCCGGGAAGGACCTGATCAGCGCATTGGCCGCCGCCAAGGACGGCGATGACGTGCTCGACGACCAGGAAGTGGCGGTCATGGCGCTGACGCTGACGCTCAGCGGGCAGGACACGGCGACCTGTCAGATCAGCGACATCGCCTACCTCCTGCTGACCCGTCCCGAGCTGATGAAGCGCCTCACCAGCCGTCCGGAGGACCTGACGCACGTCCTGAATGAGCTGCTCCGCGTCATCCCCTTCCGCAAGGGAGTCGGCATTCCCCGGGTGGCACTGGCAGACGTCGAGATGAACGGGGTCCACATCCGAAAGGGTGACTTCGTCCATGTGTCGTACCTGACGGCGAACCGCGACCCGGAGCGCTACCCGGACCCGGAGTTCATCGACCCGGACCGGCCGTCCGTTCCGCACATGACCTTCGGCTGGGGCGGACACCGATGCATCGCCGTGCCGCTGGCCATGGCGGAGCTGGAAGTGGCCATCGGGCGGCTGCTCGGCCGGTTTCCGGGCTTGCGGCTGGCAGTACGGCCGGAGGAAGTGCGCTGGGACGCGGAGACGATCCGGCGCTTCCCGATCGAGCTGCCCGTCGCCTGGTAGGAGCTGTCTGACGGTCGGCTTCGCCGAGCGCCTGTAGGTGGGGGGCGAGCCGGTGGGGTTCTTGGAAAAATGGTCGTCCAGGAACCGTTCCTAATCAGTGCGCAGGAGTGAGTTCTCGCCCCACATCCTGGTACTGCGCGCATCCCGAACGGTTGTGGATGTGCTGGTCGCCCGCGTTCTTTCGGGTGTCCCTGTCCGGGCGCGTGCATCGGGTGCACGGTCCGTGACGGGGTGGCGGGTTTCCTCACGCCTGCGGGTGTCCGGTCGGGCCTGGACGGTCCGATGCCCGTGCCCATCGCTCTGGTGGGTACGGGGCGGTGCCGTCCGTCGCCGGACCGGGTGCCCGAGGGCGCGTCGCCCGATCGCGATGCAGGCTGCATCGTGCCGGGAAACCTTGCGAGTCTGGCTGGTCAGTGGCTGCTGCCAGTGCCGGGCGCCCCACCGGGAGGTGTAGGCCGGATCGACCGCGACGACCGCGATGTCCTGCTCGGCGGCCATCGCCGTCAGCCGCGCCTTCAGCCGGGCGGTGGGGAAGCGGGAGACGAGCCGGCGGAAACGCTTGTCGCGGCCTTGCTTCTCGCGGGACGTGCCGGCGGTGAAGTCGAGGTCCTCGATGGCGATCGCCGCCGCGCACCACATGCACCCGGCCCACCGACCAGTCCGCCTCCAGCCGCACCAGCCGATCCCGCAGCAGGTGCAGGCGCCGGGACTTGGCATGCCACTGCGCCCGCGACCCATACCCCCGCGGCAACCCGGCCCGCTTGTCCGCCTTCGCGCCCAGCGGGCGGGCCAGCCGCGCCTCCATCCGTACGATCTGCCCGCGCAGCCACGCCAGCTCCGCCGCCTGACCGCGCCGGGCCCGCGCCCACTGATCATGCGTGGCCTTCGTGACACTGCCCGCTCACCGCGCCGACGACGAGCCGGTCAGCTCCCGCTTGCGCACCGCCCACGACCCGGCATCATGCCCCAGCCCCTGCCCGCACCTCCGTGCGAGGTCACCGGCGGCCAGCCCACCCACAAACGCCCCGACCTCCCGCAGCACCGCCACGTCCGTCTCCGACACCCGCAACCGGGCCCTGACCGCCACCCCCGCCGGGCCGGGCACCACAAAGGGTTCCGCCAACTCCCGCAACCCGCCCACAATCCCCACCCCCGATCCCCACCCCGGCCATCCGCCACCACCCACAACGAACCGACCACGAGAAAGGTCACGCGTTCGGAGCGCAAACTCCCATTCGCCCTACGAGGATCCCCGCCCGCACAGAGGACCCCAACAGTGACACTCACTCGTAGTCGCCAGAACACACTTGGGCTCGGTCACACGGCAGCAGTTCCGAACCCCACCGGCTCGCACACATCACCGTGGCCGGGGGGCCAACGGCGTGCTGTAGCGCGGCACGGAGCCGACGCGAGTGACTGACCACTCGCGTCGGCTCCGTGCCGCGCTCTGCCCGGCGTGACGGGCCTTCAGGCGTGCCGAGGGAGGCCTGCGGTCAGGGCCGGCAGGAGACGGTGGGCGTTGTCGCGGTTGATGCGACGGCGCTGGTCCTCGTCGAGGGCGGGATCTTCGTCCAGCGCGGGTGCGGTGACGTCCGTGACCAGGTGCGACGGGGTGGGCGGCCAGTCACTCCCGTACAGGATGCGGGAGGAGTCCACGACGGACAGCAGGGTCGGCGTGGCAGCGGGAGACATGGGGCCGGCCGTGTCGTAGTAGAAACGGTGCAGGTAGTCGCGGACCCTGGCGCTGTCCACCTTCGGGGTCAGATGGCCGCCGAACAGCTCGACGCGGCTTGCGATGTAGGGCAGGAAGCCGCCGCCGTGCGGAAGGATGAAGGTGAGGTCCGGGTAGCGGTCCAGCGTCCCGTTGAGGATGAGATTGATGGCCGCGCGCGTGGTGTCCATCAGGAAGTCGCACAGGAACGGTGGAACACCCTGAAGCGCCATGTTCCCGCGGGGAATGTCCATCGGGTGCGTGCTGACCACGGCCGACCGTGAGTTGAGTTCTGTCAGGATCCTGTCGTGCGACGGGTCTCCGAGATACGTGCCGTTCGCACTGGTCCGTACGCTGGCTCCGATCGCTCCCAGCTCGTCCATTCCATGGCTGAGCGACCAAGTGGTCAGGTCCGGGCTGTCGAGAAAGACGGGGGCGTAGAACGCGAAGCGGTCGGGGTGGCTCTTGACGAGGTCCCCGGCGGCCCCCAGCGCCACACGGGCGCTCTCCTTGCGTGTCTTCGGGTCCTGCAGACGGCCCAGCATGGCGACGGTGAGAACGCTGGTGCTGATGCCCGCCCGGTCCATCACCGACAGGGCGGTGTCGACGTCCCACCGCGTCCAGGGCGGCAGGGCTTGACGATGCGCTATGCCCTTCGCCTCGGCCCATTCGATCCATTCCGGCGCCGTGTAGTGGTGGTGTACGTCCACGCGCGCGCGGCGCGCATCACCCTCCGTCGATATGGAGTTCTCCGTGCCGGCCGCCGGGGCTACGCCTGCCGCTGTCTGTATTCCTGCCATGGGTGAATTCCCGTTCCTGTGGTCGTGTCAGAGGGTTTGCTGCTTCGGGGGCGCTGTGCGGTCAGCGCCCGAGAACCTTGAGAAGCACGTCGGTCAGTGACTTCTCCGGGTCGGACGGCGCTTCGTCCGCCCGCCAGGCCACGAAGCCGTCAGGACGCACGAGGACGGCACCGTCCGATGTCGTGCCGTGCACCGGCGCCCAGGCCGGTCCGTCACCGGTGTCCAGGTCGAATTCCGCGCCTTTGCCGACGGTGTAGGAATCGAGCGGTACGTCGAGCTTCGCCCTCACCGTCTCGGCAGCGGCACGCCAGTCAGGACGCCCGCAGAGAACGACGAAGGACCGTTCGTACAGATCGATGGTGGAGACCGTCTCGCCGTTGCGCGCGACCCACATGTGCGGTGCACGGGTGCCGGGTTCGGCGTGCAGGTCTCATAGATTCCCGACGGGCCCCCGGATGCCAGCGGCACTGGGACCCCGACCGTATGAATCCGGCCAGTCGGCGATGCGTTCAGTCGGCGATCCGCTCCGGATCGAGCACCACGGGCAGCTCGACGAGTCCGCGGAACGCCGGGAAGGGCACGGTCAGCCAGCGCACCTCGTGCGGGGGCACGGCCAGCGTGATCTCGGGATACCGGCGGAACAGCGTGGTGAGCGCGATGTGCATCTCCAGGCGGGCCAGCGGCGCCCCGATGCAGTAGTGGGGGCCGTGGCCGAAGGCCAGGTGGGGCTGGCCTCCGGTGCGCGTGACGTCGAGCCGGTCGGGTTCGGCGTACGCCTGCGGGTCGCGGTTCGCGGAGGTAATGGCGATCTGGACGAGGGTGCCCTTGGGGATCACCACACCGCGCATCGGGATGTCCTCGGTGGCGTGGCGGAAGGTGGAGCTCTCCACCGACCCCTCGTACCGCAGCAGTTCCTCGATGGCCTGCTTCAGGGCCTCGGGGCTCGCGAGGGCCGCGCGGTGCTGGTCCGGCTTCGAGAGCAGGTGGTACACGGCGTTGCCGATGAGGTACGCGGTGGTCTTGTGACCCGCGAAGAACAGCACCCACGCCGTCGAGACCAGCTCATGGTCCGTCAGAGCGCCGTCCTGGTCCTGGGCCGCAATGAGCGCGCTCATCAGGTCGTCGCCGGGCGTGCTGCGCTTTCGCGCCACGAGGTCGACCAGGAGGTCGCGCAGTTTCCCCTCAGCCTCCTCCAGAGCCTTCTTCGCCTCCGGGCCGAATCCGGTCTTCGCCACGGTCACCGCCCACTGGTGGGCGCGCTCGCGCTCGTCCTCCGGCACGCCGAGGAGTTCGCAGATGACCTGGAGCGGCAGCGGGAACGCGAAGTTCGGGAGCAGGTCAACGGACGCGTCGGTCGGACAGCGCTCCAGCAGTTCCTCGCTGACCTGCTGGATACGCGGGCGCAGCAACTCCACGCGGCGCGGGGTGAAGGCGCCCTGCACGATCCTCCGGAGCCGGGTGTGCTTGGGCGGGTCGGAGAACAGCATGTTGTCGTCGAGCGCGATGGAGGAGTCGCCGAAGATGCGGTGGTACGCGTCGAGGGCGCCGTACATGTCCTTGCTCAGCCGGGGGTCGGCCAGCGCGGCGCGCGCGTCGTCGTAGCGGGTGATCAGATAGGTCTCCACGCCGTGCCGCGGCTGCAGCGGGCACACCGGGGCGGTCTTCCTCAACTCCGCGTACACGGGGTGCGGATTGGCGCGGAAGTCGGGTGTGCATCGGGAGGCGGCGGCCACGGGGTCCGCGGATCCGGGTTCGGTTTGCGTGGGTGTTCGCGTCATGGCCTCGACGGTTCCCGGCGGGCGGCCGCCAGTAAACGTCCTTAGCCCGTCCGGGGCGGCGCCGGGACGCGGCGTCGCGATCGGAGCAACAGGAGGTGCGGGGCCCGTGAAGCGGGCGAAGAGTTGATGCCGAATGGAAACGCCCCGAGTCGCCCCTTCCCACGGTTGGGGCGTTCGGCTTCGGACGACAGACGATGACGACAGACGATAGGGGATCAGCTGATGAGCAGACGAGCCGTGGAATCCGTACCAGTTCTGGTGGTAGGCGGCTCCCTGGTGGGCCTGTCCACGTCAGTCTTTCTCGGCCGCCTCGGCGTGGAGCACCTTCTCGTGGAGCATCACGCCGCGACGTCCACCCACCCCCGCGGCCGTGGGAACAACCTGCGCACCATGGAGCTGTTCCGGACCGCGGGCGTCGAGCAGGACATCCGCGCCGCGGCGGGCGCCCTGGCCGGAAACGACGGAGTCCTCCAGGTGAGCACGCTCTCCGGCGGCGACCGCCGGTGGATCGTCAAGGCCATCGACACGGGTCCGTCCTTGTCGCAGATCACCTCGTCCGGCTGGTGTCTGTGCAGTCAGAACGACCTCGAGCCCGTCCTCCTGCGCTACGCCCGCTCCCTCGGTGGCGACATCCGCTTCAGCACCGGGCTGGTCTCCTTCACACAGGACGCCGAAGGAGTGCACGCGGAGGTACGGGACCGTGACAGCGGCGAGACGCGCATCGTGCACGCCCGATACCTCGTGGCCGCCGACGGGCCCCGCAGCCCGGTGCGCGAGCGGCTGGGCATCACCCAGTCGGGACCGGGCGCGCTGTTCCACAACGTGAGCATCACGTTCCGCAGCAAGAAGCTGCAGGACGTCGTCGGCGACAGGCGCTTCGTCGTGTGCTACATCACCGATCCCGCCGGAGAGGGTGCCCTGCTGCCGGTGGACAACCGCGAGCAGTGGGTCTTCCACGCCCCCTGGGCCCCGGACCGGGGCGAGACGCTGGATGACTTCACCGACGCGCGCATCGTCGCCCACATCCGCGCCGCGGCGGGCGTCCCCGACCTCGACATCGAGGTCACCGGCAAGGCCCCCTGGCACGCGGCGGACCGCGTGGCCGACAGCTATGGCGAGGGCCGGGTCTTCCTGGCCGGTGACTCGGCGCACGAGATGCCCCCCACCGGGGCTTTCGGCTCCAACACCGGTATCCAGGACGCCCACAACCTCGCCTGGAAGATCGCGGCCGTCCTGCGCGGCTGGGCCGGACCGGGGCTGCTCGACACCTACCAGACGGAACGTCGGCCGGTCGCGCTCGCGACGACCGCCCGCGCCCTGTTCCAGGCGGGCGAGGAACAGCACCCGGGCTACACCCCGGAGAAGAAGCGCAACGACGATCCGGCCGACGCGATGACGGTGGCCCTGTGCTATCGCTACCCGCCGGGCGCCGTCGTCGGCGCCGACCCGGACGCCGCGATCGTGCCCGACCGGTTCCAGTTGGGCGGCGTCCCCGGGAGCCGCGCCCCCCACATGTGGGTGACCACCCGGGACGGCCGGCGGATCTCCACCCTGGACCTCTACGAACGGTCCTTCGTCGTCCTCACCGGCCCCGGAGGCGAGGCCTGGCGCACCGCGGCCCGCGGTGTCACCGCACGCCTGGGCATCCCGGTGGAAGGCTACGTCGTCGGCGCGGACCACGACCTGGTCCCCGAGGACGGGTCCGACTGGGCGGCGCTGCACGGCACGGCGGAGTCCGGTGCCGTCCTGGTCCGCCCCGACGGCTTCGTGGCATGGCGGTCGCCCAGGCTCGTACCGGACCCGGAGCGGGCCCTCACGGACACGCTGATGACGGTGCTTCGCCGCGAGACGCCACCGAACGCCGCGACTGAAGCCGCGGCGGAGCAGCCGCTGGCGACGGCATCCGACGGGCGCGTCTGAGTGCCTCCCCTTGAACGCCGCTTCTGAACGAAGA
The DNA here is from genome assembly GCF_042889305.1 of Streptomyces sp. NPDC002619. Classification (NCBI taxonomy): domain Bacteria; kingdom Bacillati; phylum Actinomycetota; class Actinomycetes; order Kitasatosporales; family Streptomycetaceae; genus Streptomyces; species Streptomyces sp. NPDC002619. The sequence continues at coordinate 34,598 of NZ_JBIAQV010000015.1, forward strand.
AAGAGCCCGCGAAGATATCACCTCACCCCTCGGCGTCCGCCCCGGCCGACGACGACGCCCGAACCTCCCGCGTGGACGTCCACCACTACTTCACCGCGCCCGCCTGGCTCGACTGGGCCGAGGCGCAGGGTGTGGGAGAAGGAGCAGCGGCCGCTGCAGGAGTGAACGACGAAGCTACGGAGCGTGTGGAATCACCTACTGCGCTGGTCCACCTCGCACGGTGACGAGTCGATGCGGTGGGCGTTCCGCGGCTGACCAAGGGCGGTGAGGTCGCGCGGGTGCGCCGCCGTAACACGGTGCGCTCCACCCGCACCGTCACCGACGCCCAGGGCAAGCGCCGCAGGCAGTGGACGTCGTCGCTGGCCCGCGCGGGCAAGCAGCACATCGCGGCCGGCGCCTCCCGCCTGTACCCGATCATCGCGGAAGCCGCGGAGAACGGCGGGAAGATCGGATTCACGGTGCGGGCGCTGCGTACCATGTTCACCCACTACTCCACGCGGTACGACGACGCGAAAGCGGCTCTGACGGATCCGCGTATCAGCAAGGACATGTACGCGGCGATCGACCAGTACCACACCATTTTCGGCGACTCGTCCATCGCGCTCGATGACAACATGCTGTTCTCGGACCCGAAGCACACGCGACTGCGGCGCATCATCAACAGTGCGTTCACTCCGCGCCGAATCGAGTCCTTGCGTCCCCGCATCCAGAAGGTCACCGACGAACTGCTGGACGGTTGTTCCACCCGCGAACCCGTAGATCTGTTGTCGTCGTTCGCCTTTCCGCTTCCTCTCACCGTCATCTGCGATCTCCTCGGAATTCCCGAGGAGGATCGGGGGGACGTGCAGAAGTGGTGTGCCGTGGTGGCGCGTACCGGGTTCAGCAAGCAGGACAAGGAACGACTGGCGGTGGCCGAGGGGTCGTTGCGGGACTACTTCGCCGAACTCATCGCGCGAAAGCGCAAGACGGAATCGGACGATCTCCTCGGTGCTCTGATCCGCACCCAGGACGAGCAGGGAGCGATGACCGACGGCGAACTCCTGTCGACCCTTTGGGTGTTGAGCTTCGCCGGCCACAAGACGACGGCGTACCTCATCGGCAACGCCGTCTTCAACCTTCTGACGCATCGGGACCAGCTGCAGCAGGTCCTGGCCGACCCGGACCTTCTGTCGAACGCGATCGAAGAGATCATTCGCCACGAGGGCTCGGTGGAGAACGCGACGTTCCGGCACGCGCTCGAGGACATCACCATCAGAGGTACGACCATTCCGAAGGGCGCTCTCGTCCAGATCGCGGTGTCCTCCGCCAACCGGGACCCGGAGAAGTTCGAGTCCCCCGACACGTTCGACGTGCGGCGGCCGGGCGTGCAGAGCGCGCATCTCGGCTTCGGCAGCGGTCCGCACTACTGTCTGGGTGCGCCGCTGGCCAGGATGGAGATGCAGATCGCCCTGACCACGCTCTTCACACGGTTCCCGGCCGTCGATCTCGCATTTCCCGCACACGATGCGGAATGGCTCAAGGTTCCGTTCCCCGCCTTCCGGGGACTGGAGAAGCTTCCCGTCGCTCTGGACCCGTCCCGGCTCCTCGCCAACGGCGCATAAGCGCTGCTCTGTTGACGTGCGACGTGGCCAAGTTCCCTCAGGCCGCCGCCCGGGCCCGGCATCCGCTGCCCGCCTGCGCGACCGGATGCCGGGCCATGTCGTATCCGGGTTACTCGAAGGGGGTCAGGAACTGGCGGGGGGACGGGGGCCGGCCGACGATGCGAGTGTCGCCGATCCAGCCGTAGAAGCCCTGTCCGAACTGTTCGTCGAACCGGGTGGCGCCGAGGACGAAGTGCTTGCCGAGCGTGGCGATGCCGGTCGACGGCTGGGTCGGGTTGCGAGCGATCTTCGAGCCGTCCACGTACAGATCGTACGGCGACCGTCGTTGACGACGGCGCAAGCTCAACGCCGTACTCGCCGACCACCCGTACACGGCCTACCTGCAGCGGCAGGCGGATCGCGGGTACGGGAGCGACCGCAACGCCCTCGACCAGTACGGGCTGCGCTGGTACGGGCCACTGGACAAGGTGGACGCGGCGCGGCAGCAGAGTGCGCTGGACCTGCTCAACGCGGCTCCCTGACGGGCAGGTTCGGGCCGTCCTTGCCTCAGGAGCGTCTCTAGAACTCTGTGTGTGCCTGTGGTTTCCGGGCTTTTCGGGCGCGGCGTGGCCGTGTGCGGTTGCCGTCCGGTGGTCCGATCCTTGGGGTGAGGGGGTGGGCCTCGGTGGCGTGCAGGTGGTGGAAGCCGGTCCGCTCGGCGGCGCGGGTGCGTCGTCGACAGGTTCTGCGTGAGAGCCGCACCCGGCCGACCGGGAGATGGTCTTCCGGCTGGTGGGGTGCGGGTACTCCATGACCTGGCACCGGCCCGGATACGGCGGCTGGTGTCGTGGTGTCATGCCCCGCCGGACGCTGGACCACCCCGGTGGGGGTGGTGGCGGGGACCGTACGCACGTCGGGCATACGGCGGGAAGTCTTCTGGCCCGGGACCTGTCCTTGGGCGGCGTGCGGGGCGCCTTGGTGCCGGGGGCCGGTGGGCCTGCCGGGGGTGGGGTGGCCCTTGCCCTCGGTGGTCTTCGGCCCGCGGGGCCGGGGCGGGGTCTGTTCCGCTTGGCGCCTGCGGCGCAGACGGCGGGTGGTCTTCTTCGGGCGGCGTACCAGGGTCACGGTGCCGTCCACGGTGGTGCGGATGGTGCGGGTGTTGGTGGCGCGGTCGGTGGTGGTGTGTCTCTGGCCGAGCAGGCCGCGGGAGACGATCCGGCGGGCAGCGGCGTGATCGCGGTCTATCGACAGCCCGCAACGGGTGCAGTGTGCCCACTTCCAGCCGCGTTCGGCCGGCCGGTCGGGGGCCGGGTGGTGGGTGAGCTTGCCGAGGCAGCCGGGGCACAGCTTGGAGGTGCCCCGGGCCGGGACGGTGACGACCGCAATGGCCGCCTTCGTGGCCAGGTGGCGGATCGCCTCGGCCACGATGCCGCGCACCTGCCCGGACAGGCGGGCGTTGCCTCGCCGGTGGCCGCGGGCTTCCAGGGTGGCCAGGTCTTCGAGGTAGATGACGCTCGCGCCGAGCGCTGCCGCCTGGTCGACGGCCCAGCGGGCCGCCGCCCAGGCCAGCGCCGCATTCAAGTGCCGGATCCGGGCACACACCCGCCCGTGCTCGACCTCCAGTACCCGGGCCCGATCGAGGTGTTCGCCCCAGGCCAGGTGGGGGGAGCCGAGTCCGTCCGCGAGGGCCTGGCAGTGGTCGCGCTTGGCGGCGAGGTGCTCGCGGACGCCCCGCAGCCGGTGCAGGGCGGCGCTGACCGTGGTGGCGTCGAAGACCAGGGGACGGCCGTCGGTGACCACCCGCCGGGTCTGTCCCTGGCCGGTCAGGCGGCCGAGTGTGCCGGTGAGCAGGGTGTTGACACCCCAGTCGAAGCCGAGTGCCACGGTATGCCCGCTCGCCCTGGTGGCCGGGGCGGGCCGGGAGTGCGGCAGGTCGACGGCGATCCTCCTGGCCGGGGTGGGGCGCAGGGTCGGGGTGTGCAGTACCGCGTCCGGCGCGACGGTACCGGGCAGGCGGATATCGATCACGTGCCAGGCCCAGTCCCGGCCCGTGGCCGGGGCCGCCTGCAGAGGGAGCTTGACCCGCAACCGGGCACTCGCCTCGTCCACCCGCTGAAGGGTGACCTGCTGGCGGTCCATCGCGGCCAGCAACACCTGCGGAGCCACCTGCGGCGGGCCCTCCAGTACGCACAATCCGGCGGGAAGCTTCCCGTGCCCGGCCACGTACGCACGCACCTGGCGGGTGCGGTTGCGGATCTCCGCACCACTGACCCCAGCAGGCAGCACCGCCCGCAACGCCGCCCATTCCGCCTCGGTGCGCCGCCGCGGATCGGCGGGCCACGTGGCCAGGACCGCGGTCACGATACTGCGCCGGTGCAGGGCCAGCCGCAGGGTGCGCGCCGCGTACTCCTCGGCGGCCCGCCGCACCCGGTCCGAGACATACACCCCCGCCAAAGGCGTGACGTCCTGCGGCCAGTTGAGGCGGCGCATCGCCATCCACCCCTTGGACGGCAGCGCCTCGCCCCGCTCATCCACCCCGGCGGCCAGCACGTCCAGAGAGTCCTCATCCCACCGGGAAGCCACCAGAGCGCCAGTCAGCTCCCGGCTCAACTCCGCCCAAAACCCCACCCGTTCCAGCAAGACCCGCTGCCCCACCCGCTCACCACTGTCCTCGAGCACACCACGGAAGGCGCTGCACGTCGCCGTCGCCATCAACTCAGCCACCCCCGCCACCCACAACTCCGGCTCCGGCTCCGGCTCCGGCTCCGGCTCCGGCTCCGGCTCCGGGGACAGGGTGATCCATGCGGCCCTCGGCTTCAGCCAGAAGCCGCCGACGCGCCTCGCGTGAGCGCATCCCGTACATGCGACCGGCAAAGGTAGCCACCAGCGACATGAAATCGTCCAACAGCTCCTCCATCCCCCCGGGTGGCCCCCTTGGCATGCAACACCTCGACAGCGACCCGGTGATGGGCCAGAACCTGAACCAACCAGCCCGCACCGAAACGAGCCAGCCGGTCGCCGTGCGTGACCCGCACATGGGTGAACTCACCCTTCGCGGCCCGCTTCAACAACCGGTCAAGCCCCGGCCGTGACTCCCGCAGCCCCGAGGCACGGTCCTTGAAGACCGCGACCACCACCCCCGAAGCGGATGCCCGCAGCTCGGCCTCCTGCGCGGCCAGCGACGACTCCTGCCCGCTGGTGCCCGAAACCCGCACATACAGCGCCTCACGCCGCCCGGCCATACCCGGGCAGCCGGTCAGAGCGTCCAACGCCTCGCTGGAGAAACGCCGTTCACGCCCCACCCACACCACCGGAACCCTGCCCTCGTTCGCCCACAGCCGCAGCGTGCCAGGGTGCACACCCACCCGCCGCGCAGCCACCGCCAACCGAAGAAGTTCCATGACGAGATAACGTACGGCCCCGGCCGCACCCACCACCCCAAACCCGCATGAACATCACACCATCGCTGGAGGCAGGGCGGAATGACCCACAGATCCACACACGCTCTGCTACACAGCATCCACAAGGATCCTTAAGCGAAACCCTCAACAGTTAGAGACCCTCGCGTCGGGCATCCCGGAGAACGACATCGTGGTGCCTGCGAACACGTACCTCTACGAGCAAGGCTCCGACGACGTCGAGGCGATCAACGTGGTCTTCGGGGAGCGCTGCAACCCGCACCGGCGCAACTTCACCGACCGGCTGTTCCGCCCCGCCCCTGGCCAGCGCGACGCCTGCACCCTCCTGGGTATCCCCCCTCGACCGGGCTCTCCTGGCGCCCATCTCTCACAAGAACGAATGCCGAACCGTGGTATGCATCGTGAACGACTCATACCATTGAAGCGTGGACGAGATCCTGACCAATACCGTGCTGTTCGCCGGGCTGCGTCCGGATGCGGCCCTCACCTTGGAGAAGGTGGCGCAGCGGCGGCATCTCGAACGCGGCGGGGTCGTGTTCCGGCTCGGTGATCTCGGCACTTCGATGTATGTGATCATGCGCGGCAAGATAGGGATGACCCGCCCCGCCGGCGCGGACCGCGACAGTCTCCTGGCCGTACTGGGCCCTGGCGACCTCCTCGGCGAGCTCACCCTGTTCGACCCGGCGCCGCGCAAGGCCACGGCGACCGCCCTGACCGACCTCGACCTGGCCGAGTTCACGGCGTCGGCCGTACGCCGCTGGATGCAGGAGGAGCCCGACGCGGCATGGCACTTCCTGCAACTGCTCGCCCGCCGGGTTCGGCGCATCAACGACGCCCTGGAAAACCTTTTGCACGGCCACATCCCGCACCGCGTCGCCCGCACGCTCCTCGATCTGGCCACGAAGTTCGGCACCCAGACGCACGAGGGCATCCGCGTCGACCACGGCCTCACCCAGGAACAACTCGCACACTACGTCGGGGCATCACGCGAGAGCGTCAATAAGTCCCTGTCCGAACTCGCCGGCCGAGGCGTCGTCCGCCTCGAACTTCGCGGCCTGGTCATCCTCGACATCGCCAAGCTGACCCACAAGGCAGGCGCATGACCTCGCCGGTCGGGCGACCGAGGCAGCGTCCCCGTCAACGGGATCGCGAACGGCCGCAGAGCTCCCGACCAAGAGGAGCTGTGCGGCCGTGGTGTGCGCCGGTTGGAGACTGTGCTGCTCGATGATCGCGGTGGTGGAGAAGGCGTGTCGGAGGCGGACTTTCGGCAGGCCGCAGTATCGGGACCGGCGCGATGGAGTACGCCGCTACGGGGTCGTACCGTCGACCTGGATGTCGAGCAGCTCCGCGGTGATGGGCGCGCCGAGTTGGCGGAGCAGGCCCAGTTCGTCACCGAGGAACCAGGCCTCGGCGACCAGGCCGTCCTCGATGCGCCACACGCCGCACTCCAGGACCTCCAGGCGCCGGTGGGTGGCCGGGATGCCGAAGAGCCGGCCTGTGTGGGTGCCACGCAGGGTCCAGACGGCCCATACGCGGTCGTCCTTGGCGATGATGTCCTCGATCGTGTCGACGCGGTCGGAGATCGAGTGGGCGTCGTATCCGCGGCCGTCCTTCATTCCGGAGATGTCCGCCAAGGACGCGAATCCCCAGCGGTGGTGGCGCATGCCGGGGCGCATGAAGGTCTTGCGCTCGGCGAACGGCACCGACCGCAGCCGCAGGATCAGGTCGATGTTGGCCCGCTCCTGCGGGGTGTGGCTGCGCGGATCGAAGTCCGTCGGCAGCGCCGCGGCGACCAGGCTGCGGAACACGCTCACGCCGCCGCCCCCGCCGCGTCCCGCTCGACGACCCAGTCCAGGACGATCCGGCCCTCGCAGGTCTCGTCCAGCTTGGGCAGCAGCGCGGCGTGGACCGGGTGCTTCTGGTAGCGGTCCAGCGCGTGCTCGTCCACCAGGCGTACCAGCATGCCGTGCGTGACCCCGGCGTCGAGGGACCGCGTGTGGACGTTCGGGCCGACGGTCAGTTCGATCAGGCCCGGCACAACGGCGATGCCTGCGGCGAACTCGGCGAGCGCCTCGGTCACCGCCTCCTCCCTGCCCGGTCGCGCTTTCACGACGACGATGTGTTCGATCATGGGGGTTTCCTCCGGATCTACAGCGCGTTGACGGTGATCCCACCGTCCACCACGAGCGACGTGCCGGTGATGTAGTCGGCCCGCCGCGATGCCAGGAAGGCCACCGCGTCGGCGACCTCGGACGACTCGGCCCACCGGCCGAGCAGCACGCCGAGCTTGGCGAGGTAGGCGTCGAGGAACTCCTCGGTCGTCCTGCCCGCCTTCCCCGCCGCCGCGGCGGCCCAGCCGACCCGCCACTCGGTGGCGACCAGGCCGGGGACCACGGCGTTCACGGTGATCCCCTCGGGCGCCAGGTCGCGGGCCAGGTAACGAGTGGCGTGATGCATGGCCGCGTTGTTGAGGCCGTGGGTGAGGGCACCCTCCCAGACCGTCTCGCCGGCGACGCCGCCGATGTTGACGATCCGGCCGGCGCCGGTCTTGTCCAGCAGCGGGTGCAGCGCCCGGATGGTCCGGAGCATGCCGACGGTCTTCACGTCCAGATCGGCGACCCAGTCGCCGTCGTCCCAGAACAGCTGCCGGTCGAGCCGGCGCATCCGGTGCCCGGCGGCGATCACAAGGATCTGCACGCGGCCGAACTCCAGCTCGATCTGGCGGGCCGCCGCCTCGACCGACGCCTGGTCGGTGACGTCGGCCCGGATGCCGACGACCGGTCCGGGGTGTCCCGGCGCCCGCAGCTCGGCCACCGTCTCGTCGAGGGTGGTCTTGGTGCGGGCGAGCAGGACGACGCCCGCACCCTCGGCGAGCAGCGCTGCGGCGGCGGCCTTGCCGATCCCAGTGCTGCCGCCGGAGATGACGGCCGTGGAACCGGCGATTCCGAGATTCATTCGTGTCTCCGATCGGTCGGTCAGGACTGGGTGAGGACGAGCTCGATCTCCAGCGTGATCTTGACGAGGTCCGACACGATCGCGCCGCCGGAGTCGAGCGCGGCGTTCCAGGTGACGCCGAAGTCCTTGCGGTTGATCTCGGTGGCGGCCGAGAAACCGGCCCGGATGGCGCCGCGGTGCGAGATCACCCCGCCGAAGACGGTGTCGAGCACCACCGGCCGGGTGACGCCCTTGATGGTGAGGCCGCCCGGGACGTTCCAGCGCCCGTCGGCGGTCGGCACCGCCGGGCCGCCGGTGAAGGTGATGACCGGGTGGATCTCCGCGTCCAGGAAGTCCGCGGAACGGATCAGCTCATCGCGTTTGGGGTGACCGGCGCTCACCGAGGAGACGTCGATGTCCGCGCGCACGGTCGCGCCGAGCGGGTCGCCGGGCGGGACTTCGACGGCGCCGTTGACGGCCCCGAAACGGCCGGTCACCCGAGCCACGGTCATGTGCCGTACGGAGAACTCGACGAGCGAGTGGGCCGCGTCGATGGTCCAGGTGCCGGGCTGGAGCGGGGTCTCGGTGCTGCTCTGCAGGGTGGTCACAAGGTTCCCTTTCTCGGCTTTCGTGACGGATGGGGTCGGTCAGCTGGTGGTGGCGGAGTACGCGACGTGCTCGGCGGTCTGAACCGGGTCGGTGAACCGGGGCATCACCTCGTCGATGAAGCGGCGCAGCGACCGGGCGCCGAGGGCCGGGCTCATCTGCCCGTAGAGGAAGACCAGCGTCATGTGGCCGACGCCGATGCCCTCGTACTCGCTGATCTCGCGGGCCACGGTCTCCGGGCTGCCGACGATCATGGCCTTCTTCAGGAAGTCGTCCCGGTCCACGGCCGAGACGCCGACGATGCTGGACTTGAACCCGGCCGCCGCCGCCGTCCCGCCGAACGACTTCTTCGACTGCTCGGCGAGGTAGTCGAGCGGCCCGGCAACGTCGGCCAGTGCGGACTCGTCGGTCTCGCCGACGTAGACCATCTTCTGCACCATCGACCACTCCCGGGCGAAGGCGAGCGTCTCCTCGTCGTGGCCGGAGGCGTTCAGCGTGTCGTGGTAGAGCCGCCACTTGCGGGCGGTCTCGGGCACGGCCTCGCGGGCGGTCATCAGCACCCACCCGCGCTCGGCGGTGTAGGCGATGCCCTCGTCGGACAGCGCGGCGCGGCCGAACCGCGGCCCCGGCACGGTGTACGAGGCCGGCATGATCCGGCGGGTCAGCACGCCCTGGGAGTGCGGCGTGGCGTACTCCAGGTCCGGGTCGTCCAGAGTCTTGCGCCTGGCCTGCTCCGCGATCCGGATGACCTCGTCCATGAGCGCGCCGCGCTGCACCGGGTCCCGGCCGAGCCCCTTGTACTCCTGGGGGGACCCTCCCGTTCCGACGCCGATGATGCACCGGCCCCGGGTGAGGATGTCGAGGGTGTTGCACGCCTCGGCGAAGTTCATCGGGTTCCACAGCGCCGGGACCGCGACCGACACCACCACGTGCGCGTTCGTCAACTGCGGCGCCAGGTACGCCCCGAACGTGAACGGGTTGCCGTAGGTGTTGTAGCCGGTGAAGTGGTGCTCGGTGAGGCACACCCCGGCGAACCCGCTGCGATCGGCGAGGATCGCCTGCGCCGTGACCGCGTCGATCACGTCGAGGTCGTGGTCGGGCCCCGGGGATTGGGCGTTCAGGTATACCGAGAAACGCATGATGATCTACTCCTTGGATCCGATGGATGCGGGATCGGACGGTGCGGGGCCCTGTTGCAGTGGGTCTTGGGAATCCGGGCGGCGCAGATGGTTCGCCACCTCCGTGCGGAGCTTGACGAAGTCGGCCGTGGCCCTGGTGGCGATCTGGTCGCGAGGCGTCGGCAGCGCCACCGGGATGTCGGCCGCGACGGTCGCGGGCGGGCTGGTCAGCGCGATCACCCGGTCGGAGATGTAGACGCTCTCGTCGATGTCGTGGGTGACGAACAGAACCGTGACGCCGAACAGGTCGCGCACCGCCAGGGTGAGGTCCTCCAGGTCGACCCGGGTCTGTGCGTCGACGCTGGCGAACGGCTCGTCCATGAGCAGGATCTTGGGGCGGCACGCCAGGGCGCGGGCGATGGCGACCCGCTGCTGCATGCCGCCGGACAGCTGCCATGGGTAGCGATTCCAGGCGTCGGCCAGGCCCACCGCCTCCAGGGACTCCTGGACCCGCGCCCTGCGCTCGGCGCGCGGTACGTGGGTCGCCTTCAGCGGAAACTCGATGTTGGCGCCCACCCGCAGCCACGGGAACAGCGAGCGGCTGTAGTCCTGGAACACGATCGCCAGATCACCGGGGACTCCGCGTACGGGCTCTCCCAGCACGCTCATCTCGCCCGAGGTGGGCTTGAGCAGGCCGGCGACACAGAGCAGCAGGGTCGACTTGCCGGTGCCGGAGGGCCCGACGATCGACACGAGCTCCCCGGGGGAGACCGTGAAGGACACGTCGTTGATCGCGTGGTGCGTCACGTCCTTGGCGAAGTACGTGTGCGACAGCCCGCGTACGTCGATCATCGCCGTCCGGGTCGTTTGTGTGTCGGTCACTTGCCTCGAACCCCCTTGTGCCAGCGCAGCAGTCGGCTCTCGACGGTGAGGAAGACGGTGTTGATCAGGTAGCCGGCGATGGCGAGCAGCACCATGGCGGCCCACATCCCCGTCATGTCGAAGTGCTGCTGGGAGTTGATGAGGCTGAAGCCGAGGCCACTGGTGGCCACCACCCACTCCGAGAGCACCATGAGGATCAGCGCGAGGGCGAGCCCGATCCGCATCCCGGCCGCGACGGCCGGCGCGCTCGACGGCAGCACCACCTGCACCAGCCGGCGCCACCGACTCAGGTGCAGGGCCCGCGCGGTGAGCCGTAGCCGGGGATCGACGGAGGCCGCCGCGGTCATCGTGTTGAGCAGGACCGGCCAGACGCAGCCGAACGCGATCAGCGCCACCCGCATGCCCGTGGACGCCCCGAACAGCAGCAGGAAGACCGGTACGACCGCCGGGGTGGGCAGCGCCCGCAGGAACTGCGCGGGCGGGTCGAGGATCTGCCGTACGGTCCGTACGGCGCCCGCGAGGACCCCGACCACTACGCCGATCAGCGACCCGAGCAGCCATCCCGCCAGCATCCGGCCCATGCTCGGCGCGACGTCGGCCATGAAGGCCGGGGTCACGAACAGGTGCGTGGCCGGGCCGGAGAACCAGTCGACGAGGATCCGGTCGAGGATCGCGGTCGGCGGCGGGAAGAACAGGTTGCCCGCGTGGCCCGTCGCCCACTGCCAGGCGAGCAGCAGCAGGACGAGCACCCCGAACCGCACCACGGCGCCCTTGCCCAGTCTGGCCAGCAGACGGACCTGGCGTCCCGGCCTACGGATCAGGCCCGCTGCCATCAGGGTCATGACATTCCCTCTCGTCCGTGCCACGGGAACGCGCGCCGCTCGATCGCGGTGGCCGCGGAGTTCACCGCCAGGCCGAGCAGTCCGGCGACCGCCACCGAGGCGTACACGAGATCCGCGTGGAAGCCGCCTCGGCTGGAGTCGAGGATGTACGCGCCGATCCCCTGGGTCGTACCGATGATCAGTTCGGCGGCGACGGTGACCACCAGGGCCAGGCTGACCGCGATGCGCACGCCGGCACCGATGGCGGGCGCCGCCGACGGGATGACGACGGTGAGGACCCGGCGCGGCCACTTCGCCCCGAACAGGCCTGCCGTCTGCAGAGCGACCCCGTCCGCGTCCTGCACGCCGTGCACCGTGTTGAGCAGGATCGGCCAGAAGACGGCGATGGCGACCGCGAGGACCACACTCGTCCGCCCCAGCCCGACCGTGAGCGTGAGAAGCGGGATGATCGCCACGGCCGGCAGTGGTCGCAGCACGTCGATCACCACCCGGGTGGCCCGCAGGGCCGTGGGGGACAGCCCCAGCGGCAACCCGCAGATCACCGCGATCGGCGTGGCAACCAGCATCGCAAGCCCGGCCGAGGCGAGTGTGTGTCCGATGTCGGCCAGGAAGCGCGACGCGGTGAGCAGCGCGCCGAGCCGGGCCACGATCGTGGTGGCCGGTGGCAGATAGCGCGGTTCGACGAGGCCGCTCCAGCTCACCAGCTGGTCGGTCAGGCAGATCGTGAGAAGGCCGACCAGCCCGCGGACGAAGGCACTGCGCGCCGCCGCCCGTGCGAATCGAACGGGCCGTCCGGGGCGCCGCGGCGCCGTCGTCGTTGCCGTGCTCCGAACCGTGCCGGTACCGCCCGCGCCGGCCTCCGTACGGGCCCGCGGGCCCACCATCCATGGGCTGGTCGGTTTCCTGGTGAACATGACCCGGTCAGCTCCCGGACGGGGCCGGCGCGGCGAACGACTTACCGGCGTCGATCTTGGCGGTGAGTAGGCCGTTGTCCACCATGATGTCGGCCAGGGACTGCAGCGCGGCCGTGTCCGTCACGTTATGGATGTACGTCGGCAGCGTGATGCCCTTCGCCAGTTCATCGGTGACGCCGCTGTATCGGGGGATCAGCGCCCGGACGACGCCCTGGTCCGCGTCCGCCTTCTGGTTGGCGGCGGTGAGACCTTCGCGGAAGGCGGTGACCGCCTTCGGGTTCTTCTGCGTGTACGTGGTGGTGGCGACGTACGCCCCGATCAGCATGTCCGTGTTGCCGCCGGTGAAGATGTCCAGCACCACGTTGGTCTTGAGCCGCTGCTTGATCTCGCTCTGGAACGGCTCGGGCGTGCACACCGCGTCGGTGACCTTGTTCTGCAGGGTGCTCTCGTGGTCGACCTGGGGCACCGTCACGAGCTGGACCTGCTTTGCGTCGACGCCGGCGGCCTTGAGCAGGTTCGGGATGGCGAGGGCGCAGGCGGAGGTCGGCGACGGGATGGCGACCTTCTTGCCGACCAGGTCGGCCGGCCTGGTGATCCCCGAGTCGGACAGGCTGAGCACCCGGATCTGGCCGGGCGCCCCCTGGTCACCGAGGGCGACGATCGAGATCGGCAGGCCCTTCGCCTGGGCGGCGAGAATGTCGGGCACGGTCGCCCACACGACCGGGTACGCGCCGGACATCAGACCGACGATCGTGGACTGGGCGCCCTGGTGGGTGTGCATGGCGACCTTGATGCCCGCCTGCTCGAACGTCCCGGACGACGCGCCGTACGCCGCGGCGGCGCTGGAGGCGTTCGGCGGCGCGTCGATCGTGATCGTCGACGCACTCCCGTCGGCCGCGGCCTGGGTCTTGCCGCCGGACGCGGCCGACGTCTCCCCCGGAGAACCGGAGCAGGACGCCAGGGCCGACGCCGAGACGGCAGCCACCATGACGTACACACATCGAGCACGTCGGCTCGGCCGACGAGTATGTGCTCGGCTTGTCATCGACGATGCACCTTCCCTTCACTGTCGCTGTAGTGACGGCTGCGGCCTCGACAGCCCCCGATCGCAACGGTCCGCACTGACAGCTGCGCTGGTGAGTTCCCGGCGGAGTGACTGCTCGTCACCGCACGGGGATGAGCCTGTAATGACGCCGAAATAGAAGCCGACGACGACCGAACGGGTCAATGAATCTCCGTGTGGAATCCTGCACTTCACGGCGGTCGACATACGTCTTGACCCGATGTCGCGTAGCGAGAATTGTTTAAAGGGCCTCTGCCTTCGGCCGGGGCGGCTCTCGTTAGCTGACCATGAATCAGCTGTGGTGCGGAGTCGGGTCGTTGCCGAAGTGGATCTCGATCGGGCTGCCGGCCGGTTCGGTGCCGCGCGAGGTGGCCGACGTGGCGGTGCGGGCGCACCACCGGCAGGTGAGGCGGTCGGACGGTAAGCTCCCGCCGCATGTGGCGGAGTACCTGGTGATGGCGTCGGTGCGGTTCGCGGACGACGACTTCGAACCGTAACCGTGTCAGATTCTGCACAGACGATTGTGCCGGGCCGGTGTTCCCTGCTTCGCTGAATTGGCGATACATCCCTGCCATGACATTCGAGGAGTCCGAATGAGCACGGCGTTCACCGACTGCATGTCGATGTCACCCATGGTCAATCTGGCGGGCTACGGAGTTGAATCCGACCATTTCCGCTCGCTGGCCGCCGCACTGCCGACAGGCGTCACCGTCGTCACCACACTGACGGCGGACGGCGCACCGGTCGGCATGACGTCGGGTGCCGTGTGCAGCCTGTCGTGCGAGCCGCCGCTCGTGCTCACCTGCATCGGCAAGGACTCGCAGACGCTGAGGGAGATCAGGCAGCGGCGGAGCTTCTGCGTCAATGTGCTGGCGTCCGGCGCGGACGCGCTCTCGAACCGGTTCGCGGCCTCCGGCGGTGACAAGTTCACCGGCGTCGACTGGCGGCCGGGGCCGGGCGGGCTGCCGGTCCTGGCCACGGGCACGACCGCGCACGCGGTCTGCGAGTTGTACCAGGTCGTCCCCGCCGGCGACCACGAGATCATCATCGGGCTGATCGTCGCCGGAGATTCCGATTCCTCGGGATCGCCGCTCGTGTACTACCGCCGTGCCTACGCGGGGTTCGACGCTCTCGCCTGAGTCCTGACGATCTGTTTGCCGTCCACGGCCCCGGCCAAGGCGGGGTCGTGGGCTGGAGCGGCCGCCGCGTCCAGCGCGTCTTCGGCGCCTGCGGCTGGGAGACCACGGGCCGGGTCAACGGTCGGCAGGCGGCGCCGTTCTACGACACCGGCACCGCGTCGTGCGACGACAACCAGAAACAGTTCAAGGACATCTTCGTACGTCACTTCGCCGCGCTGGGGCGGCACCGCCCCCAACCAGACGGACTGGAGCACCCAGGCCGGCGCCCTGGAAGCGCTCACCGCGGCGGTTCCGGCCCCTGCCGATCCACCGGCGCAATCAGGTACCGGGTAGGTACCATGCACGTTATGCCATCACTGAATGTGACCTTCACCGACGAGGAAATGGAAGGCGTGCGTGCGGCGGCCGCAGCCGAGGGCAAGAGCCTGAAGCAGTACATGCACGATCTCGGTGTCCGCGAGATGCACCGCAAGCGCTTCGTCGCCGGCGCCACCGCGTGGGCGGACAGGCTGCGCAAGGAGTTCGACGAGGCGTTCCCCGACGAGGTACCGCCGTCCCAGCGCGGCCGGGGAGCTTCTGCCGCCTCATGAGTCAGATTCTGTACGTCGACGTCTCCTGGCTCCTGGACGTCCAGGAAGCCGCCCTCGGAACCGACGACGTGTCGGTCACCGACTACTCGGCACTCGTCGCGGCCGTCGCCCGGCACAAGACACGGATGCCGACCCTCGAGACGTCCAATCCCGATGTTGCGTGGCGCGCGGCCGCGCTCCTGCACACCATCGTGCGCCTCGAGCCGCTGCCACACCGCAACAGCCTCTTCGCGGCGTACGTCGCGGCCCAGTACATGGACCAGTGCGGGGAAGGGATCGATCCCCCCTACGGCAGCCTGTCCGACCTGGTCGGAAAGATCCGTGAGACCCGCCTGACGATCTATGCCGTCGCGGACGCACTGCGCTACTGGAGAATCTGACACCCTCGCCACGCTCGGCCTTCGGCACAGCCCGCGCCGCGGCCGAAGACGCGAACAAATGACCAATCACGTACGGTGTGATGGGGGATGCGAGCAAAGTCCGCAATGTCGGAGGCGCCCGCGCGGCGCGTGTTCAGGGGGAGTCAAGGCTGGGAGAAAAAGCCATGCCCATACGTCGCCGGTGGCCCATGAGCCCCCGTTCAACCGTCCTTCGCGCCGCCGCCCCGCTGGCCGCCATGGCGCTGGCCGCCTCCGGCTGCGGCGCATCGACCGCAGTCGGAGGCGCGGCTGCCCCCTCCCGGTCTCCCGTCGGCAGCTACAACACGCAGGAGCTCGGCACGGCCAGTCCCCTGCCCAGCCGAACCATCGCCGACGCATCCCCGACGGCCACCACTCAGGCGGGCTCGGCCATCACGAGCACCCCCTCGCCGACACCCACCGCCACCTGCACCGATCGATACTTCTCCGGCATGACCACGGCTCAACGGGTCGGGCAGCTCTTCATGGGCGGAGTTTCCGCCGCCAGTCCGAACCAGGCCGACCTGCGCACTCTGCGTGACAACCACGTAGGGTCCATCATGCTGACCGGGCGCAGCTCCGCCGGTACGGCGGCGACCAGAAGAGTGGTCGACGGCTTCCGGGGCCAGGCGGACCAGGTCGGCGGCCGGAAGGTCGGGCTGATGGTCTCCACTGACCAGGAGGGCGGCCGGGTGCAGGTGCTGAGCGGCCCTGGCTTCTCCACCATCCCCAACGGCCTGACGCAGGGCAGCTGGTCGACCACGACGCTGCGTAATCAAGCCGCCGTATGGGCCAAGCAGCTGAAGACCGCGGGGCTCAACCTCAACCTGGCCCCGGTCGCCGACGTGGTCCCGGCAAGCCTGGGCACCCGCAACATACCCATCGGCTCCTTCGGCCGGGAGTTCGGACACACCCCTGCCGTCGTGACCTCCCACAGCGGCGCCTTCGCCGCGGGCTTCGCGCAGTCCGGCGTGATGACCACGCTCAAGCACTTTCCAGGACTGGGCCAGGTGATCGGCAACACCGACACCACCGCCAATGTCGTGGACTCGGTGACGACCGCCAACAGCCCCTACCTCGAGCCCTTCCGGGCCGGGATCAAGGCCGGCTCGCCGTTCGTGATGGTCTCACTGGCCACCTACAGCAAGATCGACCCCAAGCACGTGGCGGCCTTCTCTCCGACCGTCATCAGTCAACTGCTGCGCAAGCAGATGGGTTTCAAGGGTGTGGTCATCTCGGACGACCTCGGCAACGCGGTCGCCGTACGGTCCTTCACCCCCGCGCAGCGGGCGGTGAACTTCGTCGCGGCGGGCGGAAACATGATCCTCACGGTACGGCCGAGCACCGTACCGGCGATGACGCAGGCGATCCAGACCCGCATGCGGCAGGATGCCTCCTTCCGCGCCAAGGTCAACGACAGCGTGCATCGGATACTCGCCGCCAAGAAGGCGGCGGGCCTGCTCGACTGCCGCTGAGCTCGAGGAGCTTCGCTGCTGCCCTACTCGCCCTGACACTCGTCAGCCTAGTTTGCGTCGTAGTTGCAGGCTGTAGAGCAGGAAGAGCGAGGGCGCGATCAGTACGGCCGCAACGCAGGACACTGCGAACAGCACCCACAAGGTGGCAGACGGTGCTGCCGCCTGGTGGATGGTCAGGTGGGTGCCCAGGAGGTAGGGGTACTGGGCAACTCCCCACCCCGCGACGACGGTGGCGATCGCGATGGCCGCCAGGGTGCGTACGACAGGCGGGCGGCCCTTGCGCAGCAGGAGCAGCGCGGCCAAGCCGCACAGGCCTGAGGCAGCCAGGAGTGGCGCGCCCACCCTGCTCAGCTGGTGAAACAGGCGCGGAGAGTCCGCGTGCAGTAGAAACACACCCGCCACCGCCACCACGCCCGCAACGATGCCCGCGCCGAAGGCCCGGTAGCGGAAGGCATGTTCCAGTGAGGTGTCCCCTCGGCGCTGGGCCTGCCCGGTGAGGAACACGGCTGCGAGATAGGCGCAGACCGTGACCGCGAGTACGCCGCCGAGCACGGACGTCGGGTTGAGCCAGCTGGACAGCGCGTCACCGTGCCCCGCCGATGGGATGCGGCCGGAGGCGATCCCGCCCGCCACGGTGCCGAAGAAGAACGGGGTCAGCACCGACGAACAGGCGAAGGCGACTCCGCTGATCCGCTCTGCCTGGCTTTCGGTCAGCGCATGGCGGAAGGCGAAACCCGCTCCCCGGGCGACGATACCCAGCGCCGCCAAGCCCAGTGGGATGTACAGCGTTGTGGTGATGGCGGTGAAGGCCTGTGGAAAGCCCGTCCAGATCGTGACCAGACAGAAGATCAGCCACGTGTGGTTGGCCTCCCACACCGGGCTGAGGGAAAGGTTGATCAGCTCGCGGGTACGGCGCCCCCGCGCACGCCCCCCGGCGGTGAGATCCCAGAAACCGGCCCCGTAGTCCGCCCCGCCGAAGAGGGCGTAGGCGATGATCCCGATGAACAGGACCGCGGCGATCAGCGTGCTCATGTGTCATCAGCTCCGACCGCGCGCACGTCCACCGCCGGTGTCGGCCGGGGGCCGTACGGGACCGCGACGGCGTCGGTGCCCTCTTGGGACCACCGGCGGTGCATGGTTCGCAAAACGAACAAGGCGCCGGCGGCGATGCAGACATAGATGGCGAGGACCGCGGCGAACAGCGGCCACAGATTGCCCTGTGTGGCGACGGCGTCCTTCGTCAGCAGGAGCCCTACGACGGTCCAGGGCTGGCGGCCGACCTCGGTCACCACCCAGCCGCTCCACAAGGACAGCAGCGCGACCGGCCCGGCGACGGACGAAATGCGCAGGAACCAGCGGTTCACCGGTACCTCGCGCCGCCGCCACCACAGCCAGCCGTACCACAGGGACAGCAGGAGCAGCAGCGTGGCGGTTCCGACCATGACGTCGAAGCCGAGGTGCACGACGCTGACCACAGCGTCGTCGGGGCGTACGGCCACGGGGATCGCGTCGAAGCCCTTGATCGTCGTGGAGGGGCGGAAACCGGCGAGGATCGAGGCCACGTCGGGAAGCCGGATGCCGTAGCGCACCTCGCCGTTGACGAAGATGCCGCCGAGGGTCTCCGGGATGTGGCTGCCAGTGGTCGGTACCATCTCGATGGCGGCGAACTTCGCCGGTTCCCTGTCGAAGACCTGGCGGGCGATCGTGTCCCCGACGAGGAACTGCAGGGGCATGGCGATCGCCGCGACCGTGAACGGCACTTGGAACCCGAGCCGGTGGTAGTGGTCCCGGCGTCCCTTGAGCAGGCCCCACGCGTACACCCCCGCGACCATGAACCCCGCGACGATGTACGCCGCGAGGAGCATGTGCACCATCTCCCACCAGAAGGCGCCGTTGAAGAAGACCTTGGACGGGATCACGTCCACCACACGCCCGTTCTTCATGACGATGCCGGCGGGCTGGTTCATCCAGCTGTTCGCAGCGATGACGGAGATCGTTCCGCCGACGCTCGCCAGCGTGACCACGGTGCCGGTGAAGAAGTGCGGCCAGGGCGGGAGCCTCTTCCAGCCGTAGATGTAGATGGCCATGAAGATGGCTTCGACGAAGAAGAAGAGTCCTTCGATGGCGAACGGAAACCCGAACGCCGGCCCGTACTTGCCCATGAGCCCCGGCCAGAGCAGCCCCAGCTCGAAAGTCAGTACGGTACCCGACACGGCTCCCACGGCGAACAGCACGGCGGCCACCTTGGACCATCGCTGGGCCAGGAGCAGCGCCTGCTCGTCGCCGCGGCGCAGGGCCCGGTAATGGCAGATCAGCATCATGAAGGTGAACGCGACGCCGAAGGGGACCAGAATGATGTGGAAGCCCAAGGTGAACGCCATCTGCTCGCGCGCGGGCAGGAGTTGTGGCGGATCGGCTGTTCCCACCAGGGCAGACAACACCATGAATTCTCTTTCCGGCTCGGACGGCGACGGACGATTCGTTTGTCGTGGTGGAATCAGGTTGCTGGAGCCGGTGCCCACGCGCAACGGAAACTCCCGCCAGGCGGCGGATAAGCGAAGCCGGGGTTGCAACGAGTTCAGAGAGCGTCAGTGCGGTGTATCTCGATGCGCCGGAACGGGCGCGGAACCGTCATGTACTCGACCCTGCGGCGACCTCGTTCATCTCGGGCACGGAGTCGACGGAGCGGCCCCGTACACTCTTGGCGGCACCCCACCCCACTTTTTTCGTTTCCCTTTCAGTGACCCGTCCGTGGGATGCGAAACCTTCAAGGCCTTTACCTTTCGGCACGTTGAACCGGTCAGAAAAGGGAGTTTCCCGGGCGGCCAGGTGAGCGGTTGCAAGGGTCATGGCGGGCATGCCTTGCCTTCTGTGGTCGATGGTAAAAAGCCACTCGCCGGCACACTCGCGCCATAGGCGGCGGTTTCGCCGATTCCTTCTGCGGGGTCATCCGTCGGCTACCGAGGCCGCTGAAGGGCGGGTCGGTCGCTCGGCGACTTACTGTGGAGGCATGAGCGAGATCGTCGTCGTGTACGAACTCGACAAGCCAGTCACGACGCGCGTCTCCCCGGGAACACCGCGGGGTGAAAAACGGCCGGTCCGCCGGGTGCATGCGGCACCCGGCGCGCCAGGAACGGCCGCGGCAACCGGACCTCGGACCCTGTGCGGCAAGGACACCTTCGCCATGGAGACGGCCGACTGGAGGCCCTCGGAAGCCCCCACGGCGCCGTGGTACCCACTGGAGTACGCATCCGTGATCTGTCCCGACTGCGATGCCGTGATCGAGACCTGAGCGGCGCGCCGGCCTCGCTGACGTTGCTGCCGTGTTGAGAGGATTCCGTCGCCATCGCCACGTCCAGACGTCCGCACCGTGCATGCACAGGTCGCGGCATCCACGGGTCGCGCTCGACACTCCCTTGCGAGCACCGAAGAGTGTCGCGCACTGCCGCAGACGGCCGGAGCGGCGGCCCATGACTTCAGCAGATGGGCGTGCACTTTCTCGCGCGCCGGCACGGCCGGGCGCGGTCCGAGGACGGCCAGACCCGCATCCTCCACCACGGGCACGCGCGCGTACGTGGAGATCTGCTCCAAGCACCGTCCACCCGGCGCAACTTGAGGAGGAGCCGTGGAGTCTCAGTCGCGACCGGTTACCGGACCGGGACGAGCTGTGCGTATCGCTGTGGTGTTGCTGGTGGCGGCATCCGGCTCTGTGGAGACCATCTCGTTCACGGCGCTGGACCATGTGTTCGCCGGGGTCATGACCAGCAACCTGGCGCTGCTCGGGATGGCGATCGGGCGGGCGCAGGCAACGGACGTTACCGCGGCATTGCTGGCACTGGCGGGATTCGGTGTGGGGGCCGCGGTGGTCGCCCGGGGCACTCGGGGAGGTACGGGCGTGGTCACGCACTGGCCCGCGCGGGTGATGTTCTCCCTGGCTGGAGAGGCGATTGTGCTCGTAGCGGGCGCAGGTGTCTGGGCAGCCGCGGGCGGAACGCCCAGTGGAACGGTCCGGGACGCTCTGCAGTTCGGTGCCGCAGCTGCGATGGGTGCGCAGTCCGCCGCCATGGTGGCGGCGCAACATGCAGCGGCGCCGACCACGTATCTGACCGGCACGCTGGCCACGTACATCGTTAAGGGTGTCGGCACCGGTCATCCGGACCGATGGGTGCCTGTTCGACTGGTCGGCCTGATCGCGGGCGCGGGCGCCGGCATGGCACTGCTGCGGGCCGCTCCGCCATGGGCGGGAGCGCTCCCGGGTCTCCTGGTCGTGTGCGCCATCCTGACCGCCTGCGTACCGCTGATCCGGGTACGCCGGGGCTCCGTTCCTCCCGTGTGACGGATCAAGTCCTTGGAGGGATGCCAGGTGGCCACGACATGCAAGTCGTGCGACGGAGTTCAGGTCATCGCGCAGGTCCGCACGCGCGATCAGGATGTGGCTCGACGAACTCGTGTGCAGCGCAGCTGGCGAACAAGAGTATTCGGTCAGGCGGGTGGTCGGTCGACGAGTCTGTTGGCGCGGCGTCGTGCGCCGACTCGGCTGCAATTTCAGCCGGATTCAGGGCAGGACAGCCGTGGCGGCGGTGCCTCCGTCGGTGCCTGAGCGAAGTTACGCGGTCCGTATGGCTGGACACCCGGCGGGGCACCACCCCGGCCTACCCAGAAGTAGTGACCGTGGTGGCTCACCCTGCTGCCGCTCTGGGTCAGCTTTGGCCAGACGACTCCTGGCGGTTCAGAATCCGATGGATTCGCGGAGCAGCAGGACGGTGCCTCGTCCAGGGTGGTGTTCGGCGTTGAGGATGAGAAGGCGGTTGATGGCGCTGGGCCACCCGTGGGCTTCCTGGGTGCGGGCGCTTTCCAGCGGGAGGCAGTGGTCTTCGACGCGCCGCAGCGCGGTGCCCAGGTCGGGTACCACCTTCTGCGCCCCGACGATCCAGATCGCGCGGGCGGCGCCGCCGGCGTAGCCGGGCAACTGGCTTCCGCTGCCCGAGGCGACCACGAGGGAGCCTGTTTCGGTGAGTGCGGCGACGCTGCCCACGATGACGTCGGGGCTGGCGAGCAGCCGTCGGATGTCGTCGGCGCCGGTGACGCGGTCCATGGCCAGGACGCGTGGCTTGATGGCCTGGTACCGTCCGCTGGCGTTGATGTCCTCATCGATGCCAGACAGGCGGAGGGTCTCGCTGGCCCCGGTGAACACGCTGGCGCCCTCCGGTATCAGATCTTTGATGCGGGTACGCGCGGCGGCGGCGTCGTCGAGGATTTCCACGGTGAAACCGTGTGCGGTCAGCGTAGTGGCCGCCCGCTCCAGGCGCTGCGCGGGCGCCGGGTCGGCGAACGGTGTTGCCGGCATCGGGGTAGTCATGATGTCTCTGAGCTTCCTGTTCGCTGGATGATGTGTTCGTCTCACAGTTCGACAACACAGCCCCCCGGAACGTGAGGCGACGCACCGGCCTCACATTCCGGTGCGCTGTCTTGTCGAACTGGGGAGGGCAGATGCGACCAAGGGAGCCGTCGGCACCATGACCACCAGATCCGGGCCAGGACACGGCCGGCCCGATCCGGGCCTGGACGCGATCATGAGCGAGCGGCGTCAGCTGATCAATGTCGCCTACCGGCTCCTGGGCTCCCTGGCCGAGGCCGAGGATGCCGTCCAAGAGACCTACGCCCGCTGGTACGCCATGTCCCCGCAGCAGCAGGACGCCATCGAATCCCCCGGCGCCTGGATGACGACGGTCGCCAGCCGCATCTGCCTCAACCTGCTCAGCTCCGCCCGGGCCCGGCGAGAGACCTACGTGGGCGAATGGATCCCCGAGCCGCTACCCGAACGTACGGAGTGGAGCACCGGGCGGCCGGGCGGCACCACCGTCGACCCGGCCGACCGGGTCACCTTGGATGAGTCGGTCAACCTGGCCTTCCTGGTCGTGCTCGAATCGATGACCCCGGCCGAACGCGTCGCGTTCATCCTCCACGATGTCTTCTGCCACTCCTTTGCCGAAGTGGCCGAGATCGTCGGCCGTACCCCGGCGGCATGCCGCCAGCTGGCCTCCTCGGCCCGCCGCCGCATCCGCGCCTCGCAGCCTTCCGCGACTCCGGCAGCCCAGCGCGCCGGCATCGTCAGGGACTTCAAGCAGGCATGGGAAGCCAAGGACATCGACGCCCTCATCGGCCTGCTCGACCCCGACGCCACGGCGATCGCCGACGGCGGCGGCCGCGCCACGACCTTCCTGCACCCCATCGAAGGCGGCGAGCAGATCGCGCATGCCTGGGTCGAAATCGCCCGCCGGAGGCCCGGCAACATGACGCTCCTGGAGCGTACGGTCAACGGTCAGCCCGGTCTGGTGGCTCAGCAAGACGGCGTCACCGAGACGGTGTTCGCGTTCGACGTCGCGGGCGACCGGATCAAGCGCATCTGGGCAGTGCGCAACCCCGAGAAACTCCGTCGCTGGCCGACGGGCTGACGCGCGTCTCCCTACCACCGGTCCGCTCACTGCCGCCACCCAGCAGCGAGACCCCTTCAAGGAGTGGGAACGAGGCTGGGCTCGATACCGATCATGGTCACGCCCGTCCGCACCTCGCCCCACCCAGCGGACAGTCCGCGCGGGGGCAGGCGATCCGCCCCTGAGCGTCGGCATCGGCCAGAACCGCCTGGAGGATCCGATCCCAGGTGCCATGTGCTGACCAGCGGCGATGGCGCTCATAGACCGTCTTCCAGCTGCCGAACCGCTCCGGTAAGTCCCGCCACGGGACGCCGGTGCGGACCCGGAACAGGACCCCATTGATCACCATGCGGTGGTCGCTCCAACGCCCGCCCCGGCGGCCGGACTTCGGCAGATGCGGTGCCAGCCGTGTCCACTCGTCGCTCGTCAGATCGCCCCGCCCCACGACCAGAACAATGATCCAGGAGCCAGTCAATCAGCATGATCCGCCGGACAGGTCCTCGTCCGCCGCGTTGCTTTCCGGCTGTCCGAGTCGTTGATCTCTTCAGGCAGTGAGCGATGCTCCACGGAGAGCGCGCCCCAGCACACCCACGACGTTCAGAGGCGAACGGAGTTTCCTTTGCGAATGACCGACATCCAGCGTTGCGAAGTCCGCCCGGGGCGTGTTGTGGAGTGGACGGTGCATCCAGCGACAGTCGAGACCGCAAGGGGCCTGCCGGACGACTCCCGCCCACCTGCGTACGTGCAGGAGTCCCACGCCCGCACGGCACGGTCGGTGCGCGAGGGGGGCCTGTTCGTACCGACCTGGCTCGGTACCGCATTCGACATTCCGGGGCAGGTCGATCTCGACGTCCTCCAGGCCGCGCTACGGACCTGGACGCTGCGGCACGAGACGCTGCGCAGCGGTTTCCGCTGGCTCGGCGACGACATGCGCCGCTTCACGCTGGACGCCGACGCCGTCGAGCTGCACCGTGCGGACATCGGCGAGTTCGCCGACGCGAAGACACTGAGCCGGTATCTGCAGGACCGTTTCGATGTCGCGGCGGACGCCCTCACCTGGCCGAACTTCATCTTCTCCGCGGTCTTCAGGGACGACGGCACAAGCGTCTACATGGCGTTCGACCACAGCAACGTCGACTCCTACTCGATCCAGCGCATCCCCGCCGAGATCCACGAGCTCTACGCGGCAGGTCTGGACGGGCGTGCCGTGGAGACGGCACCGGTCGCCAGCTATGTCGACTTCTGCGCGACTGAGCGCACGGACGCCGACCGGATCGACGGCACGCATGAAATCGTCGGCCGCTGGCGGGAGTTCATCACACGGTGCGACGGGAAACTGCCGAACTTCCCCGTCGACCTCGGTCTCGCCCCCGAAGGACCGCTGCCCACCCAGAAGTTGATGCACGAGATGCTCGTGGACGACAAGGACGCGGCAGCCTTCGAGGCGTACTGCCGCCCCTACGGCGGAAGCCTGGTCGGCATCCTCGCGGCCGTGGGCCTCATCGTCCGCGACATCGGCGGGCAGGAGGTGTACCGCACCGTCGTGCCGTTCCACACCCGGGTCAGGTCCCGGTGGACGGGCTCGGTGGGCTGGTACGTGGGTGGTGCGCCGATCGAGATCCCGGTGGCGCAGGCGCCGGACTTCGACAGCGCGCTGGCAATGGTCCGCGCCGCGCTGCGGGAGAACCGGCCGCTGTCACGGATGCCCATCGCGCGCGTACTCCGGCTGCTGGGCTCGGACTTCCGGCCCACGTCTCCGGACCTCTACTCCATCGTCTCCTTCGTCGACGCACGTGGCCTTCCGATGTCGCGGCGATGGCAGGAGCTGAAGGCGTACGGGCTGATCCGGGTGTCGTACGGCGATCAGGTGTGTGCGTGGGTCACCAGACTGCACGAGGGCCTGCAGTTCGCCTGCCGGCATCCCGACACCGACGCGGCGCACAAGAACATGCAGTTGTGCATCGAGCGGCTGCGGGGACTCATCGCGTCGGTGGCGCGACAAGCCACGGAACGTGCGCATCTGGTGCGGTGACCGTTCGCTTCGGCGGCGTGCCCATCGAGTGTCCTTCGGAGCGGACCCGGCCCGGCATCAACTGCCATGACAACGGTTTCTGTTTCGAGTGCGGACAGGGACAAGGTGGCGTGCACTCATGCCTGAGGGCCGCATTTACAACGTTGTAGGCGACCGAGCCGGTTGTAAGTGCAGTCGTTCACCGCATGTCCATCGCACTCGCCGGAGTGCCGCCGTGCGACGATGGAGCGTGCCGTGCAACAACCCTCCTCCAAATCCTTCCGCCACCTGTGCAGACCGGTGATCGGCCATATCGCGGCCTGCGCGTCGGTAGCGCTCAGCCCAAATGTCCCGCCCTGGTGGCCGAGTTTCATCCCTGCATGACCGCACGGCGCATACAGGGGCTGTTACCGCGGGGTAACTTTGAGCTCAGCAGTGATCTTCGCAAGGGCCTTGTCGGCAGGGTGCTGTTTGATGAGCCCTTCGCGACCTGCGGCACGGAGCTCCACCACCGCCACGCCTTCGGGGCCTGCGGCCACAACAGCCGTCACCACGGCGGGGTTCAGGCCACCGATCCCGACACCGACGATCGCTCGCAGGGCGACTCCCCCGCCGTCGCGCACCTCTGTCCCTAGCAGATTCCCTGCCGCGGTCAGAGCCTCGAGGACCAGCTGGGACGCTGCCTCCACCGTCCCGGGCAAGGAGACAAGAGTCGTACTGACGTCCTTCTTCGTCCGCTTGAAGCCCCTCGCGGCTCCACGCGCACCGCCCCGTCCACCAGCTCTGCTCAATCCGCCGAATCCGGTGATCGTTCCTCCGGCGGCACCCCCTATCGAGCCGCCCTTCGCACCGAGTTGCACCATCGCCGCGAGCAAGAGTTCATCCTCACCAGCCTCGTCGAACACGCCTGCCTCCTCAGGAACAGCGGTCGGAGCGCCGCCCGAAGGAGGCTAACTCTGCAAATATCTTTCTGCACCCTTGTGGAATGTGGGAACTTTCCTTCACCGTGGACGCCGCGCCCGCGCGCGCAGCGCACGTCCCGGTTCCGACTCCCGGCAGACAACCGGCAGTTCGTGAGGAGAGAGAGCAGTGAGCACTGCGAAAGGGCCCCTCAGCAGACGCGGCGCTTCCCTGGCCGCCGGCGCGGCCGTGGCGGGCGGTCTCGGCCACGCGGCGGCAAGCGCGTCGCGCATCAACGCGCTGCGGGCCGACCTCGCCTGACGGTTGGTCAGTCGGTCCGACGGTCGGCTGGGCGGTCTGCCGACGGTAAAACCTTACGTCCCGCGGCCCCACCCCTGCTTCCTACCCCCGGCCGCCCGGCGAAGTGCGGCTTGGCGCTTCGCGGCACCTCCCCACCCATCTCCTCACCGATGAAGGTCTCTATGCGGATTTCTGCGTATACCGCGGTGGCAGCCCTGGTGGGCGCCCTCGCATTCCCGGCTGGCGCCACCGCCGCTCCGGCCTCCGGCGACGGCACGGCGTCGCTGGGTGGCGCCCGATTCGACCAGCCGTACAGCCGCTTCGCCCCGGCGGGCACCGTGCTGCGCCCCGCCACTCCCGAGAAGGCGGGCCTCGACCCCGCTCCGATCACCGCTTTCGAGCGTGCCGTCGCCACCTGGGAGAATCCGGCGAGCGGGGCGAGCTACCTGTTCCCCGGTGCCACCACCCTGATGGTCCACGACGGCAAGGTGGTGGAGCGCGGCGCCCAGGGCTACGCCGTGAAATACGCGGACGCCACCACGCAGCTCCCGCAGGACCAGTGGGTTCTGGCGCGTACCGACACCATCTACGACCTGGCGTCACTGTCGAAACTCTTCACTTCGATCGTCGCCGTGCAGCAGCTCGAAGCGGGCCGTATCGACCTCGACACGCCCGTCGCGCACTACCTGCCCGAGTTCGCCGCGAACGGCAAGGGCGACATCACCATCGAGCAACTGCTCACCCATACCTCGGGCTTGGACGCCGACCCTGTGCCGTCGTTGTGGGCGGGCTACCCCGACGTACCGTCCCGCGTGAAGGCCATTCTCGATGCCGAGCCGATCAGCCCGCCCGGCACCAGGTACCTGTACTCCGACCTGAACATGCTCACCATGCAACTGGTGCTGCAGAAGGTGACCGGCAAGCCCCTGGACACCCTGGTCCGCGAACACATCGCCGGCCCCCTGCACTTGACGGACACCGGCTACAACCCGCCCGCCTCGAAGCTGTCCAGGATCGCCGCGACCGAGTACGAGGCGAGCCCGCCGCGCGGCATGCTGCGCGGTGAGGTGCACGACGAGAACGCCTGGGCGCTGAACGGTGTCGCGGGTCATGCGGGGGTCTTCTCGACCGTCGACGACCTCGCCGTGCTGGCCCAGACGATCCTCAACGGCGGTGTGTACCGCGGACATCGGATCCTCGGCGAGCACGGAGTGCGGCTGCTGGCGCAGAACTTCAACCAGGCCTTCCCCGACGACTCGCACGGCCTCGGCTTCGAACTGGACCAGATCTGGTACATGGGCGGCCTGTCCGGGCCGCGGACGCTCGGCCACACCGGCTACACCGGCACGTCGCTCGTGATCGATCCGGCCTCGCGCTCCTTCGCGATTCTGCTGACCAACCGGGTCCATCCGACCCGTAGCACGCCGTCGACCAACCCGGCGCGCCGGGGGATCGCGCAGGCCCTTGCCAAAGCGATGCCGGTCAAGGCGCCGGGCGGCGGCCCGTCGTGGTACTCCGGGCAGGGCGGCGCCACCACCAGCACGCTGACCACGGGCCCGCTGGCGGCGTCGGGGCCGGCCGGCGTCGACTTCACCACGTTCGTCAACACCGAGTCCACCGATCGCGTGTATCTGGAGGCGTCCACCGATGGCGGCTCCACCTGGAGCGCGTTGCCGATGAAGGTGACGGGTACCGGCGCGCCGTCCAACGAGGTGACGTCGCTGTCCGGGCAGGCGGTGCGCGCCTGGTGGCACGTTCACGCGGAGGTGCCCGCGGCTTCTGATGGGCTGCAACTGCGCTGGCGGTACACCACGGATCCCGTGTACGAGGGCCGCGGCGTGAATCTCACCGGCCTCACGGTGACCGACGCCTCCGGTGTACTGCTGGACAGCGGTGATCCGGGTGTCGCGCTGAACGCCGTGGGCTGGCAGCGGCTCGGCTGAGGGCACGACACGTACGCTCCGCCCGGCGCCAGAAACCGCGCCGGGCTGAGCGTACGGGCCCCGTCACGTCAGGGCGACGGCTCCGGAGGCCCATTGAGTTCTTACAGAAGGGCCTGGTCAGGAGGCCTACGAAGTCGCATCGCTACGGCTGCGTCCACAAAGAGTCCGTGGGACCACCGCTCCCACGACTGTTCCTCAGGCCGTCGCAGGTCGGCGCGGCCAAAGCGGTCGAGGTCGGCGAGGGTGCGGGCGGCGCAGGCGCCAGGCCGTCGCCCGCCGTTCCTCGCCGCGAAGCCAGTCGCAGTTTGCAGGACGCAGATCAACCATCAGGTGTCGCAGCGAGGTGCCGCGGTTGCCGACCGGGCCACGTGCCTGATCGTTGGCACTGCGCATGGCATCCGGGCGCCCCGTCGGCGGCGACGGCGGACAGCACTACCTGGACTGCAGCCCGCCCACCCGACGCCGACAGCCCAGCTCATCAGCGTCGTGACCCGTCCGGACCCGTTCCCGTGGCAGCAGCGTTCCCGTGGCAGCAGCCGACGGTCGCGTCACTTGACGATGTCCAGCACCGCCATCATGCCCGCGTCCTCGTGGTTGAGGATGTGGCAGTGCAGGACGGTCTTGCCGGTGTAGTTCTTGAAGTCGATCCGGATGACCAGCCGGCCCTTGGCGGGAACGTTCGCAACGTCCTGCAAGCCGTGACCCTGGTGAGGACGGCCGTTGATGCTCATCAGCTGGAAGTGGTTGGTGTGCACGTGGAAGGAATGTTCCTCGTTGCTGTCGTTGCGCACGGTCCACTCCTCGACCGTGTTCAGCTTGGCCCGCATGTCCACTCGGTTCGGATCGTACTGCTTGCCGTTGATGTAGAACTTGGTGCCGGCTTTGTTCTCGGAGAACGCGACGATGCGCCGTGCGGCGATCGGAGCATGGCTCAGATCCACTGTCGGCGCGAAGGGCGAGGTGGGCAGCGTCGCCGGCTGCGCAGAAGGCCCTTCGGAGACCAGGGTGGCCAAGGTCGCCTGCGGGAACGAATTACCGGCCGGTCCAGTCTTGTACGCGAGCGTCTGCAACTGGGTGCGCCCGGCCGGACCGCCTTGTACGAGTACGTCGAAGCGAGAGCCGGCCGCGAGGAGCAGCGAGTCGGCCGTCCAGATGCGGTCAACGGGGGTGCCGTCGTGGGCGATCACATGGAACTTCTGTCCTTGCAGTCGGACCTTGTAGTAGATGTTGGCGCTGATGTTGGCCAGCCGCCACAACTGGGTCTCACCTGGCCGGATGCCAATGGTCGGGTTCAGCTGGCCGTTGACGGTGCGATGGGTGGGCGCGCCGATGTGCAGGTTCTTGGTCTTGATCGCGTCGCCCTGGACCTGGAAGTCCTTGAGTGCGATGACGTGCTCGGTGATGTGTCGCAGGTTCGCCGGAAGGTACTGCTGCAGGCCGTCGACGATGAGGATGCCCGACAGGCCCCCGGCGACCTGCGGTGCGGAGGTGAAGTGCGGGTGCGGGTGGTACCAGTAGGTGCCGGCCCGCAGCGTGGCAGGGAACTGGAAGGAGTACTGGAACGTCTGGCCGGGATGGATGTGGAGGAAGACGTTGTCGGCATTGCCGCTCGGTGACACATGGAGTCCGTGAACATGCAGGTTGGTGACCTCGTTCAGCGTGTTCCTCATGGCCAACTCCAGCTTGTCCCCCGGCCGGATCCGCAGTGTGGGCGGCATGTAGCTGCCGTTGTAGGTGAGAGCCCAGAGCTTGTGGCCGCCCAGGTCCACCTGCCGCCTCTCCACGACGATTTCCGCCCGCAGCAGCCCGTTGTGGCTCACCATCTGCGCCGGTTCCTTGAGCGGTGAACCTTCCGCGAACGAGGGCGCCTGCGTCGGCGACGACGACGCGGACGGGTCGCCGCCGCAGCCGCTCATCAGGGCGCTGATGGCCAGGAGCAGGGCAATGGCGAGCCAGGACGGCTTGGAACAGGTTCGCATGACAACTCCGCTGATGGGCATCCACGTCACGGGTAGCTGACCACCGGCGAGCACCCGACCGAGGGCCTGCGCGCGCCGACTGGACCGTTCGAGCGACGAGCCGCACCCCGATGCCACCCATGCGGCCGCAACAGCGTGCAATCCCCCTCGGCTGCACCCGAGTGATCCCTCGGTGAAGCCCTCCAGGCGTCACGCCGTGACGTAGGGGTCACCCCCTTCGAGCGGGCTCGCCTGCACACGGACGGCATCGACCGAGTCGAGTTCGGGCATGTGGTCGGCCCTCCATGCGCCGCGGTCATCTCCCCGGCAGGCTCGTTCCGCTCGGCCTCGTCACCGAACTCGATGTGCACCACCCGCATACGCCCAGCGTTGGCACACACCCGTTCGCACAGCTCGCTGCCCCGACGGAACAACGGTGTGACCCGCCCATCACGACCAAGATCCGGACCGTTCCTCACCCAGCACTCCAGCCGGTCGGCCGTGTCGTGGACCGACCGCCGCCTTCGCGCTCTCCAGGATGGGTTCATGCCGTGATCAGTTCTCGGCCGGGGTCGCCCACTCCACCAGCTGGATCACCACGCCGTTGGGGTCGGTGACCTGGAACAGCCGCTCGCCCCAGGGCTCCTCGCGCAGCGGCATGGTGATCTCCACGCCCGTCGCGCGCAGCCGAGCCTCCTCCTCCGCCAGGTCGTCGACAACGAAGGCCAGGATCAGTCCGGCCGCGTGCTGGTCGCGGAAGCCCTCCGGCAGCACCTCGATCCCCCGGCGCAGGTAGACGACGTTCAGCCCGGCGTCCTGGTGGCCGAGCGAGGCGAAGCCCTCGGCAGCCATCTGCTCCGTGAAGCCGAAGTGGCCGGTGAGAAACGCGGCAGAGGCGGCGACGTCCTCGACGGTCAGCGAGACGGCGGAGCCGTTGATCTTCATGCGTGAGTCCTCTCGACATACAGGCCAGCGATTCTCTGTACAGAGTACACTGTACATAGTACGGAGAATTGCCGTGGCAGGATTTCCGCATGGCCACAGACCGGAGCAGCGCGGGAGACCCGGCGAGCACCCTCGCCCTACTCTGGGGGGAGCCGGTCGCGACGCCCGGTCGGCGCGGTCCGCGTCAGGCGCACTCGCCGGCACAGGTCGCCACCGTCGCCATCGAACTCGCGGACGCCGAGGGCGTGGAGGCCGTCACGATACGGCGGGTCGCCCAGGCGCTCGGCCTCTCACCGATGGCGCTCTACACCTATGTCCCGGGCAAGGCCGAGCTGCTCGACCTGATGCTGGACACCGTCTACGCCCGGATGCCCCGCACCGAGCCGGCCGACGATGGCTGGCGCGCCCGGGCCGCCGCAGTCGCCGACGACAACCGCGCGCTCTACCGGGCCCACCCCTGGGTAGCGGCCGTCTCCACCAGTCGCCCGCCGCTCGGCCCCGGCCTGATGGCCAAGTACGAGTACGAGCTGCGGGCACTGGACGGGACGGGACTGGGCGATGTCGAGCTGGATGCCGCGCTGACGTACCTACTGGGCTTTGTACAGACCTGTGCCCGGATGGCCGCCGACGAGCGGGCCGCCCGGCAGGACAGCGCGATGAGCGACGAGGCGTGGTGGGCGGCCAACGCCGAGCTGCTCGCCCGGGTCTTCGACCCCGAGCGCTACCCGACCGCCGCCCGGGTAGGCGCGGCGGCGGGCGAAGCCCACGGTGGCGCGTACAGCCCGGCGCACGCCTACGAGTTCGGCCTGCGCCGGGCACTGGACGGCCTGGCGGCCCTGATCGAGGGCCGCCAGTACTCAGCCATAGACCGTGATCTTCATGCCTGATTCGCGGCTTGTCGGCTGTAGTGACTGGCCTGGGCGCGGGATTGGCGGCGGCGTGGCCAGTTGGACCAGCCGAGCCGGTGGGCTGTGTCGTGGACCGGCCGAATGACGAGCGTGGAGAACAGGCGCTGGATCTCGTTGCAGGTGAGCGTGATCAGGTCGGACGGTCCGGGGTGCCGGCCGTGTTCGTCGGCTCGGACGACGGCAAGGAACGCGTGGGCGAGCATGGCGAGGGTGACCCAGCGGGTCCAGGAGGCGAAGCGGCGGACCTGGTGCTCGTCGAGCCCGGCCAGGCCCTTGCCGGATCCATCTGCCGGCCCGCCTGCCGCACACGGTGCATGCCGTCGAGCCCACGATCATGCTGCTGACGATGCTGCCCGCCCCGGAGCCCTCCGCGACGGACGCGCCCGTGCACCGACACACGAGCAGGGCTCAGGGAGGGGAACCGGCCCACGGCGCATAGGGTGAGCAGCATGACGGAGGTGGAGGTGCTGCAACTACTGGTGTCGCCCGCGCACCGGCTGTCCGGGCGGCCCGCGGACGGGCTCCCTTCCGATCCGTCCGACGAACGCGTGGCACGCGCCGAGGTACGGCGCAACCTCGGACTGGTCGGCGACCGCTACTACGCCCGTCCCGCCCACAGGAACGCCGCGGTGACCATCATGTCGGCGCAGAACCTCCCCCTGGACATCAACCCGTCCGCCGATCTTCGCCATACTCGGCGGAACATCCTGCTCAGCGGCGTCCACATCGACTCCTACGTCGGTACGACGATCGCCTTGGACTGCGGTACCGGTCCTGTGCTGTTCGCCGTCAACCGGCCGGCCAGGCCCTGTGCCTGGATGGACGTCACCGCCGGTCCCGGCGCACAGCGCGCGCTGCGCGACAACGGCGGCGTACGCTGCACGCCCCTGAGCGACGGCGTGATCACCCTGGGCCCGGCGACGTTCTACGTCGTCAGCGAGCCGGACGCCGCAGGCTAGGCCACTGCGGTCAGTGGCTTCGCCGGGGTGTCCGGGAGCGGAAGCTGTGACCGAGTTCGGGGCCGAGGCCGTAGTAGGGGCGGAAGTTGTAGATCAGTGGGCTCCATGTGGCGGGTCGATGTCGTGTGAGCCCGGGATCACGACACGCGGATCGGCGTGGACCTTGAGCACATGGGCCTCGACGATCAGGAATGCCCAGGAGGCATCGGGCTGGACGCGGGCTGCCTGGGCCTCCAACTGGACGGGGCATTCGGTGACTCGGGGCAGCCGGACCAGCTCGGAGGGTTCAGGCCGCAGGCCGGCGGCGCCGAACTTGTCCGGCTCGAAATGGAACGTGCCGCGCTTGTGCACGGGGATCGGGATCCGCCCGGTCAGAGGCGCCAGCCGCTCCACCGCCGGCCATTGAGCGGGTGCGGGAAGGTTGATCACCACATCGGGGCGGCTGCGGAGATTGTGCGCAGTCTGCCCCTCGACGCCCAGACCGAGCACGATCACCTGGCCGAGTGCCCAGGCCGAGGACATCGGCGCCAGATTGAAGGAACCGTCCTCGTTCTCTGTCGAGAGCAGGACGACCGGCGTTCCGAAGTACAGGATGCTCGGCGTGATGGTCACATGGGCGGCAGACGTGTCGTGGGGCATGGTGCCGGATGTCGCGATGTCCATGGGCTCGACCGTAGGACGGACATCCTTCGGCGCTCACCGAAGGACTGCGTTGTCGCGGGAGGATTGCTTGCGCAGGAGGGATGGAGTGCGTCGGGCTCAGCGGCTCACCGCGGTCTCCCGCTCGATGCGTGACAACTTCTCGGGATTGCGTACGGCGTAGAGCTCGGTGATGAGGCCGTCGTCGATGCGTACCGCCATGACGGTGTTGATCTCTCCGTCGAGCCGGATGATCAGCGCCGGGTAGCCATTGACCTGTGCCGGCTGTAGCGACACC
Organism: Streptomyces sp. NPDC002619; assembly: GCF_042889305.1. Taxonomy (NCBI): domain Bacteria; kingdom Bacillati; phylum Actinomycetota; class Actinomycetes; order Kitasatosporales; family Streptomycetaceae; genus Streptomyces; species Streptomyces sp. NPDC002619. The sequence continues at coordinate 68,853 of NZ_JBIAQV010000015.1, forward strand.
GTGCCCGCGATCCTGCCCAGCACGTGGGCGACCCGATCGGCTCCCACGACGGGCTGCACCGCGGCTCGCGCAACTCCGCCACCGTCGCCCAGGAAGACGACGTCCGGCGCGAGCAGGTCGAGCAGCCTCTGCAGATCGCCCGTTTCGACCGCCCGCTGGAACGCCTCGAGCACGCGACGGGTCTCGGCCGCGGAAACGACACCGCGCGGTCGGCGCGCGGCAACGTGTGACCGTGCCCGGTGCGCGATCTGGCGGACCGCTTCCGGGCTCTTGTCGACGGCTTCCGCGATCTCGTCGTAGCCAAGATCGAAGACGTCGCGGAGCACGAACACCGCCCGCTCGGTCGGTGTGAGCGTCTCGAGAACCAGCAGCATCGCGATCGAGACGCTGTCGGCCAGCTCGACGTCCTCGGCCACGTCCGGCGTAGTCAGCAGTGGCTCGGGCAACCAGGGGCCGACGTACGACTCCCTGCGGCGAGCGAGCGTGCGCAGGCGGCCCAGGGCCTGACGGGTGGTGATCCGGACCAGGTACGCACGCCGGTCCCGCACGGTGTCCAGATCGACGCCCGCCCATCGCAGCCAGGTCTCCTGCAGGACGTCCTCGGCGTCGGCGGCCGAGCCGAGCATCTCGTAGGCGACGGTGAACAGCAGATTGCGGTGGGCGACGAACGACTCGGTGGCGCCGTCCAGGTGAGCGCTGCGAGCGGGCGATCCGGCTGTGTCCGTTGCTCGCTCGCTGCGGTCGCTCATAGCTGGCTCCTGGCTGTCTCGCGGTTGACCGTGCCGCACACGAGACGCCGGCCGCAGCCGCTTTGTGACATCTCACATCGGTGGCGCACGTCACATCGCCGCGCTGCCGGCGCCCGTTCTCCGCCGCACGAACGAGGTCAGGTGCCGGTCAGGGTCGTCCCAGGCCGTTGATGATGCGCTCCCAGCGCGATCGGGTGGCGCCGAAACCGGTCTCATGTGTCCAGATGTGCGTGCACGACGGGCACTGCAGGTGCAGCAGGCTGCCATTGTTGGAGAGCAGGTAGCGCCAGTGGTCGGAGCAGGTACGCCGCTGCTCGCATGTTTCGCAGCCACGGCTGTCGTCGCATTTCGGGCACGCCACCCAGGCGCGGCGCCCGATGTCGGCCTGCGGGTCAAGCGGCAGCATGGCCGTTCCCTCGCATCGGGAGCACCCCGGCCGCGACCAGTTCGTCGTACATGGCCTGCTGTTCGGCGTCGAGGCCCGAGTACAGCAGGTCGTACGCCGCGTCTTCGTCGCGCAGCACCGCGATCGGATCCCATTCAGGGCCGAGAGCAGCCAGGACGTGGGCCCGGCGGAGTGTCTCGTGGGAGTTCAGGTCGACGACGAAGTCGAGCGGCGCGGACGCGTCCGGTCGCCCGGCCGCGCGCCGACGCGCCGAGTCGGGTTCGTCCGGATCGGCGGGATGGGTGGGGCCATGGGAGGACATGTGACCGAACTTAGGTACCCCTTTCCGGCCGCGGCAAGAGCAGGTGGGGGATGTCACAGCACATACGCGACTGCCACGGCAGCGCTCCAGCCCTTGAGCCGGGCCGCATCAGGTGCCGGTGCCGTATGCGGACCTCAGGGTGCGGGACAGGCGTCCGGGCCGCCCTCGGCGAAGGCTGCCTTGGTGCACTAGGTGCTGGTCGGGTAGTACGCGCCCATCACCTTCGCCGGGTCCTGGCCCTTAGCCACGTTCCGGATGGGGTTGGGGAAGTCCTGCGCCGGAAGCATGTTCCGGAAGAGAAGCACGCTGTTGACGTTGGTGGGCCCCAGTCGATCCACGTAACCCCGTTCGCTGTGGTCGCGTTGGTGGGGCGGTCCTGTCGAGTGGAGACGACGTAGGTGTAGTTGCCGTCCGCGGAGACGGTTTTCACGTCGCCCCGTGCAAGGGCACGTCCGGTGATGCACAATCCGGCGACCCAGCCCTCGGTGTCCTGGTACAGCTCGTCGATCTGTGCTTCGGACAGGTCGAGCCCCAGCCCGTCGACGAGGAGCCCGGCTGCCTCGCGACAAGTGAACTTCAGGTCTTGCTGGTCGAGTTCGAGCACCGCCCCTCAGCAGCGGAGTACGGGGACCGGCGCACCGGGTACATGTCGGGTCGACAGCACGAGACGGAAGCCCTGGGAAGCCGGGTGAGGAAGTCGCTCAGGGCGCGGCGGGGGTCCGTGTCGGTGATGGCCTCCAGCCCGTCCAGGACGAGAGTGACGGAGGATTGTCCGGCATCCCGGGTCACGAGAGTGGACAGGACGTCCTCGGCCCAGGTCCCGAGCGTCCATCCCGCGGAACCCCCGTGATCCGCGGGCATGGGCGTCTCGGGACGAACCTTCCGCAACGCTTGCGCGATGCAACCGAACAGCCGGTCAGGCGCGCTGTCCTGGACATCGAGAGTGAGCCAGGCGCATTCACCACGAGCTCGGGCCGACTCGGACCACTCGGCCAGGAGTGTCGTCTTCCCGGCGCCTGCCGGTGCGGAAATGACGATCAGCGGCTCGGTGGCCGCGTCCAGTCGGGTCACGCGGCGGGGGAGGTCCTGAAGGTGAGGGGGCCGCGGCGGTGGTTGGAGTTTGAACTCTTGGACGACAGGCCGTATTGCCCCTCCTCGAGTGCGATGGCGATCATTCGGCGCCTCCGGCGTCCGCCCGAGGGCCGGACACCGAGGGCCGGGCACCGAAGGCCGGGACTTCAACGGCCTCACACCCACCGACATGACCGGATGAGGCCGCCGATGCCCTCAGGTCATGGCGCCGAACGCGCCCGCGAAGTACACCAGCGGCCGGGCTTCCACCTGGTGCTCGAAGTGTCGGGCGTCGCCGACGAAAATGGTGTGGTCCCCTCCGGGGAGTGCCGCCGACACATCGCACACGACGGAGGCGATGGCGTCCTTGAGCACCGGAACACCGTGCTCCTCGCTGACACTCACGCCTGCGAACTTGTCCTTCTTGGAGGCCGCGAAGTTCTTGGCGAGCGTTTGACCGCCTTCCCCGAGGATGTTGACGGCGAATCGTCCGTGCTCGGCGATCGCGCTACAGGTGAAGAGGTGGTTGCTGATGCAGACGATCAGCTGCAGCGGGTCCATCGAAAGGGACGTGACGGCACTGGCCGTCATGCCGATGGGGGCGTCCCCCGACCGGGTGGTGATGACGCTGACCCCTGAGGCGAGTCGGCTCATCGCGGCCCGGAAGGCGTCCTTCATGTCAAGGGTTTCGTGCATCTCAAGGGTCTCGGACATCGGTAGACCTCCCTGAAGATTGATATGAGCCCTGTGCGGGTGAGTTGCAGCGTGCTCCAGTGCCCAAATGACGGGAAACTGATGTGATCCATGCAGCGAAGCGGGTATTGCGTGTGTTCCGGGTGGTGGCGGCGGGCAATGCCGCAGCCGGTCCACCAGGTCCCTGATCTCTCCCGAGGGCTGTACGCTCCGGTCGGCCGGAAGCGTCGCTTGCCATTGGAAATGGCCTTTCACCACAGGCAACGCTCGCCGGCAAGGGCTCAGCCCTGGTCGGTGGCGAGAACGAAGGTGTGCCGCAGCAAGGTGTAGGGCTGGTCCGTGCGGTCGCTGTACGGTCCGGTTCCGGCTTCGTGGGAGGCGAAATCGACCACGAGCGAGTCCTTGACGCCGAAGACCGGGTCCTGCTCCAGGTACAGGTCGTCGGAGGGGAACAGCATCGTCGTCACCCGCTGGAAGCCGGGCGCGTCGATGACCACGTGGACATGAGCGGGGCGCATCAAGGACCGGTCCGCGGCCCGCATGAGCTCGCCCACCGTCCCGTCCCCCGGAATCGGGTAGCTCGCCGGACGGATGGAACGGAAGGCGAAGCCGCCCTCGCCGTCACTCCGCAGCAGGGCGCGCATCGCGGTCTGCTGCAGGCCCGGGACATCGACGTCGTAGTGGCCGTCGGCGTCGCTGTGCCACACGTCGACAGCCGCGTCGGCGACCGGCTCGCCCTTGTGATCGGTCACCAGGCCCTCGAAGAAGAGCGGGGTACCCGTGAGGCCCCCGGAGATGTCGGCGGCGTGGGAGTGCTCCGGCCGGTCCTCGCGGAAGTAGGGGCCGATGACGCTGTTCTCGGTGGCCACCGACTCGCGCTGGTGGTTCAGCGCGTCCACCAGCATGGTGACGCCCAGGACATCGGAGAGCAGGATGAACTCCTGCCGCGTCGGGGTGCACAGGTGACCGGTGCGGGTGAGGAAGTCGATGCCGGTGGCCCACTCCTCTTCGGTCAGTCCTACTTCGCGGACGAAGGCATGGGCGTGACGGACGAGCGCCTCGAGAATCTCGGCGGTACGGGGGTCCTTGGCGCCGTCCAAGGTGGCGATCACCGCATTGGTGATGGTTTCACTGTTGGGGTCACGCATGAGGGGCTCCCTGGTGATGAAGCTGTTGTGGTGGAAAGTGCGCAGGAGAGGATCAGGCTGCGGGGCGTTCGCCGGCCCATGCCCGGGTCAGCAGCGCCCTGGCCGATGAGCGGTCCACCGGGCGTGGATTCCAGTAGGCGTTCTGGACGATCAGGTCGGCTGCCTGGTCGATCCCCGCTTCCGGCATGCCCAGGTCCCTCAAGGCGCGGGGGGCGCCGAGTTCTCCGACGAAGTCGAAGAGAGCGGCCGCTGTACCGCCCTCGGAGCCGGGAAGCGTGCGTGCGATGCGCTCGACGGCATCGGGCGCGGCTGCCGCGTTGAAGGCGAGGACATGCGGAAGCACCACCGTGTGCGTCTCGGCATGCGGCAGATTGAACGTGCCACCCAGCACATGACACACCTTGTGATGCAGCGCCATCCCGACTGACCCGAGGCAGGTACCGGCCAGCCAAGCGCCGTACAGTGCCCCGGCGCGTGCCTCCGGGTCGTCCGGGCGCCGTATCACCGCCGGCAGGGAACGGATCAGTGCGTCGACCGCCTCACCGGCCATGAGGTTCGCGATGGGGTCGTGGTCCTGTCCGTAGAGCGCCTCGACCGCGTGCGCCAGGGCGTTGACGCCGCTGACCGCAGCCACGGCGGGAGGAAGCGTCAGCGTCAGGTCGACGTCGTACACCACGGTCCTGGGGAGGACCTCGGGCAGGCGTCGCGTGGTCTTGCGGGCGCCTTCGGTCTCCCCCAGGATCGGAGTTATCTCCGATCCCGCGTACGTCGTGGGCAGCGCCAGCTGCGGAAGTCCGGTCCTGGCCGCGATGGCCTTGCCGAGACCGATCGTGGATCCTCCTCCGACGGTGAGCACACCATCGGCCTTGACCGACTGGACGTACGCCACCGCCTTCTCCGTGACCTCGACCGGTGTGTGCATGGTCGCCTCGGCAAAGTGCCCGACCGTCGCTGCGCCCAGGAGGTCACCCATCTCGGCAGCCTGCCCCGCCTGGTTCGGGGTGGACAGCACCACCATGCGCTCGCAGCCCATGAGCACGACCTCGTCGGGGATACGGCTGCGTGTCCTCCTGCCGAACACCACCTTGGTGACTTGTCCCCGATGAACGAACGCTTTCATCCGAATTCCTCACTCTGACACCGACTCATGCATTCCGGACAAACATTTTGCCGAAAGGGAACCGTTGTCCACCGGAGTCTCGTCATCCGAAGGGCGAGGCGTCAAGAACCGGGGGCGTGCGATTTTGCGAACCCGTTCATCGGACCGATGACTGATTCCGTGAGCGCCGTCATTTAGCACTTCCAGGCCGGTGAAGCGCATCACTTGGTCGAGTGATACGAGATGGGCCGAGGATCCCTGACGAGCAGGGGGAATCACCCATTCATGTGATGTGCGCCCGGGCTGACGGGTAAACTCTGGGCGACCAGGCGAAGAGCTCGTGCTCGCATCGAGACCGGCCGGGCAATCGGAATATCGGGAGCCGCCGTGAAAAACCCCCGGAACGTACACATTCGATGGCCTCACATATCTTGTGGACACCGATGGATACGCCTTGGTGATCGATGCGGACGGCAGGATCATCGGAGAAGGCCAGGACTTCGCCGGCATCGTGCAGGAATATCTGGGACGGGAATTCCTTGAATAGCGCGACCGACTCCCGGTCCATATCCTTCCGGCACATCTCGCCATGGCCGTCGGTGGCGAGCGGACGAACTGGCACAAACAGGAACACGAGATACTAGTGCGTAGAAGGCGACGTGAGCATTTCGGTGAAGGCGTCGAGGGCCTCGTCGAGCGCATCGTCATACGAGAGATCACAGAATCGGTAGAAGGACTTGCGGCCGGCGGCCAGCATCGGACCTGCGACAGACGCGGCCAAGGCCATTTCCCTTGATTCACGGTGCAGACGATCAGCAGTCACAATCCGGTTGATTGCGCCGAACTGTAGTGCCTCCTGCGCGGAAAACGGCACGCCGGTGATGATGTTCTGGAGCGCATGTCGGGGCATCAGCCGCTGGAGCGGTGGCACCTGGGCGATCATCGGCCAGATTCCGATGCCGGCTTCGAACGTGCCGAGACGGGCTTCCGGGACGGTTACCACGAGGTCGCAGGCACACGCGATCGAAAAGCCTGAGGCAAGGGCGTCACCGTTGATCGCGGCCACCAGAGCTGTGCCGATCTGCGGCATCAGTTTCAGCAGTCTCACGAGCGCGGTGGCAAATTCGACAGGATCGCCACCATTTTGGATCTCCGCGACGTCGAGTCCGCCACAGAACTTTTCACCGGCTGCGGTGAGCACGATCGCAAGCACAGCTTCGTCTTCATCAGCAGCGGCGATCGCGTCGTGCAGTTGGTTCATGATATCGGGATTGAGTAGATTCTCATTCCCGTTTACCAGCTTGATGGTCACGACAGCGCCATCACGCTGACTTTGGACGGCAGTCAATTCCGATGCCGACATGGCTCACATCCTATCGCGTGACACTGGGCTACTGAGGCAAACATTCACCGCGGTTACGTGCTGTGACGGTTTTGAGCGTGGGGTGGCGGCGGGTGACGGATGGTCAGCGGCTGGTTGGGGGGTCAGGCGCGGGCTGCGGGTGGGAGCCAGGTGGTTCCGGTCAACGCGTCGCGAAGCATGGCGAGCGTGATGTGCCGGTGCCATGAGGTCGAGGAGCCGTAGCGTGGGCGGGGCCCAGCGGTTCCTGTCCGCGTTCAGCGGAGTCTCCCCCCACTTCCGACCCCGCGCCACCTACACACAGCCCCCGACTACCGAGCCGAAATGACCATCCGCTTCGCCAACTGTGAGCAGATCAACGGCGCCGTCGGCCAGCCCGCCACGACCTGATCCAGAGCCAACGCCCCAGGCCGACCACGCCCTTGCACACCGTCAGGCCCTCACACTCCCAACTACGTGACAACGCCCGTTGAGGGCATCCAGACCGCGTTCATGGACGGCCTCCTGAATCGCCGGCGGCCGAAGCACGCTGCCGATGTGCTCGGCCCGCGGGATCTTGCGGGCCGAGCACATCGGTGGCGGTCACGCGTCCTGGGTCTTGATGTAGTCGGGCTGATCCTTGTCGTCCAGCGAGAAGCCCTGGTTGGCGTCGGCGGTCCGAGAGGACGCGGGCTGGGTGGCGACGGGAGTCACCGAGCCGAACAACTCCTTCCGCTCGGCGACGACGCGTGCGGTCATCTCGTCGGAGGTACCGAGACCGATTGCCTCGCGGGCCAGTTCGGTGATGGAGCCTCCGGGGTCGGTCGAGATGCGCTGCATCGTCAGCAGCTTGATGAGGAACAACGGCGTGCCCTGGAACCTCTCGAACGACCTGAAGCGTCCGGCCCAGTCGCTGAGGAACCGGTCCTGCACGAACTTGAAGAGTCGCACCTTGTCGTGCGCGCTCATCGTCGTGCCGTGGAACATCTCCAGAAGCCTGGTGCCGACCTCGGGGACCTCGAAATCCCTCCCGCTCGGCGACAGCACCGCTGAGCGGCCGCACATCTCGACGATCTTCTCCGTCAGCCGGCTCACGTTCTCCAGGTAGTGTGCGCGGCCGAAGTCGTAGAAGATGTTGTTCGGCTTGCACAGTCCCCGCGGCGTCACGAACGCGGTCGTCTCCGATGCGATGGTGAAGGCGCGCAGCGTCTCGTGGAAGCGGACGAGGTCGGCGATGTCGGATCCCACGACCGGGTGCTGAAGCGTTCCCGTCGTCTGTGCGACGAGGACCGCCAGTCCCGTCATGAGTTCCGCGTTGACGATCATGTGGTGCAGGGTGTCGGCGTGCTCGAAGTCGAACGTACGCTGCGCGTACAACCTGGAGTGATCGACGTTGCCCAGGTGGTAGACGTGCTCCCACGGGATGAGGACGTCATCAAAGTACGCCATGGAGTCGAGCTCGTCGCCGAGGCTTGACAACGGCCGCTCGGAACCGGACTCGGGGGGTGCGGCGTTGGAACGTCGTCCCACGTGCGTGACCTTCGGGTGGCTCACGGGGACGCTCGCCCAGATGATGTGCTCCGGCTCCGTCCCCGGCTTCACGATGTTGCCGAGCAGCATCGTGTCGGCGAATATGACCGCGGTGGAGACCCCCTTCCAGCCTTCGACCACGATGCCTTCGTCATTGCGCTCCTTGACGCGGAGCATCGGGTTGCGTGCGGCCGCCCCGGGGTCCGAGCGGTCCCGCTGCACGTCGTTGAGCAGGGGTACCGTCCAGAGGTCCGCGTCGCGGTTGGCCTCGAAGTCCGCGATGATGTTGCGGGCGAGGTCGACGGTCGCGGGCGTGTCCTTGGACAGCTCAGCCCAAGGGGCGGTGTCGTCCACGAGGGCGTACCAGTTGCCGTTGTTGCTCTGGGGGAGGCGGCCGAACGCGCCGCCGCCAAAGCTGCGGATCACCGAGTCGGCGTAGTCGCGCCGTCGTTCGAGGTCGTGCTGGCTTCGCGGATACAACCAGCCGATCGGGCGTCGCGTGCCGTCCTCGTCGACGAAGGTCAGGGAGTCCTGGTTTTCGCGCTCGTGATGCAGGTCATAGAAACGCGCGGCCTGCGCGGCGTAGCCACGGGTCAGAGGATGCTTTGTCACATCCTCGATGCGCTCACCGTCGATGATGACGTTACGCCCGTCACGTAGAGATTCCAGGTACTCTGCACCGGTCCTCATGGTCATGCCTCCAGCTCTCCAGGGATGCGGCTCATCGTCGCGGTTAAGGTGTTAACCAAACCGCGAACAGGGTGTTAGCTCGGTGTTTAACCGTCGATCTTGCATGAGAGTCCGTCAGCTCGCTGACGGACCCTTTCTGCTTGTTGGGAGCGGAGATTTCAGCTTGTGGGCAGGTTGATGGCCCTGCTGTCGCGTCGGGTGGGCGCCGGGTTCCACGGCTCCGGTTGGGGTGGTGCTGCTCGTAAGGGCGGGAAGCTGCTGGTCAGCCGGGGTTCGTGGAAGCGCTGCGAGGCCCGGCAGGCCATCGCTGATCACTGTTGTCCAGGGCCAGTGCTTCGCGAGGCGGAGGATGTGGCGCCGACCGGTGGTGACGAGTTGGGCGGCGGCGGAGAACAGCCGCAGCCTCAGGCGCTTGGGTTCCCTCAGCTGGGCGGGGCCGGTCAGGGACAGCATCGGCATCCAGGCCAGCAGGTCGAGGGCGATCTGGACGATCTCCAGCCAGACCTGGTTCTGCGCGGTGTCGTGGAGAGGCAGGTTGGTAAGGCCGGTTGAGCGGGCGGTGCGGATACGGTCCTCGGCGCGGGCCCGCTGGCGGTGGCGCAGTTCCAGCGCGGCGATCGTGGCGTCCTTGGTGTTGGTGGCGAACGCCGTCAGGCGCATGCCGTCGGCGTCGGTGAAACGCAACTGGATGCGGGCGTTCCTTGCGGACGATCAGCTGCATGCCCGGCGCAGCCGTCCAGGACATCTCCGGCGAGTTCGGCGACCCGGGCACCGTCACGGATCTCGCCGCCGGGCTCGACGGCCGGCGTCCACGCCGAGGCGGGAACCCGCAGCACTGCCTGGTGGATCTGCTCGGTGATGGTCATGCCGACCGAGTACGACAAGGGTCTTCACCGGCCCTTCCTCGCACAAGACTGCGTCGGTGAGCTCGAAGAGCGCATCGGCACGGCTGTACAGACAGTCGTAGAACTCGACCCGCAAGCGGGACAACACGTTCAATGCCTCGCCTGCGGACCCAGCAACGGGAAGACTCATACGCAGCGGCCGTTCCTTCGCACTTCGTTACTCGACAACTCGAAGCGTGAAGAACGGCCGCGTCACGTGCCCCCGGATCCCGGAGCTGGAGCTGGGGCAAGACGCCCAGTCGGATCAACTCGTCACGGCGGTTGCGGATCGTGGTGGCCGAGCAGGTCGTGTCGGCGATCGCCTGGTAGGAGCAGCCGAAGCGCAGGAGCTGGAGCAGCTTGTCGAACACGACCCGGTCGCTGATCCGCGGGCGGTGGCAGCCCAGCGGATGGGCCGATCGTAGACCGGCCGCTGCGGCAGCAGCGCCGCGAATTGGTCCCAGAGGGGTTCGGTCAGCCAGGATGGCAGGGCAGGCACAGGTCTCCCGGTGATCACAGAGCGTCGCAACTCCATGATCAACAGGCCCTGTGCCTGTTCTACTACCGAGGTATCCCATCGCGCCTAACTGCGCGAGTCCTTATCGGCGCAGTTGGGTGACAAGTCGGCGAACCTCGTTGGACGGCGCGACGCCGAGCTCCCCCATCCGTGCGACGTACCGCTGATAAAGCGCCAACACTGCGTCATCGCTGCCGCTGGCATACTCAAGTTGAATCGCGAGCTGCCAGGCCTGCTCGCGGTAGGGATCGTCGCGGAGCACAGAGTCGACCAGACCCTTCGCCTCACGAAGACGGTTCAATCGATAGGCCAACTTGGCTGCGTCGACTCTGGCCGACAGCAAGATCTCGGTCAGAGCCACGCGACGCTCCGCGGCCCATGTGTCTGACACCGTTGCCAGAAATGCGCCCCTCTCTGCACTGCTGAGGGCGTGCAAGAGCGTCTGGAGTCGAACCTCTCCGTGTTGCCTTCCGGCTTGCGCGACAATGTCAACAGCTCGCTGGGCCGAGCCCATCGCCAGCTCCGGGCCAACCAAACTGAAGACATCCCCATCCTGCGACGGCCCAAGGTCTGCGGGGAGCGCCTGGCGAAGCCGGAAGAGGGCCTGGCGCAGGTAGCTTCGGCCGGCAGCATCGTTGCGGCCGTCGAAGAGCGCGCCGAGAAGCTCATCGCGTGTAGCCCTCCGGTCAGGGCTTGCGAGCAGATAGCTGAGCAGCTCCACACTCTTCGTCAGGCGGGGCTGGACCACATTCCCGTCGACCGTGAGAATCGGCTCTCCGAACTCCTCGAGGACGAGACGTGGGGCACTCACATTCACGCGCACGGGGTGCCGGCCCGAGAGCGCGGCGAGGACCTCGTGATAGCTCGACATGCGACTGGGCTTGGTGTCCGCCGCCCTGAACGCAACCGATGGCATGTCCGCCAACGCTGTCAGCAGCAAGTGATGAGTCCCGTGGGTCGAGGCAGAGACGATGGCCAGCTCTGCCGTGGCGTCGGACTCATCCTCGAGGCCGAGCCGCCATTGCGCCTCGGCCAGGTACACCGCAGCCGTCGGGAGATCGAGCTGGCGGTCTCCTCTCTGCATACTCAGCAGGCATGCCGAGAGATGCTCCTGCGCCTCAGCATCTCTGCCTTGCAGCAGCATGGAAAGACCCGTCCAAAGCTGCCACGTCTCGCGCGTCAGGGCATAGTCCGAGGCGCCGTTGGCAGCCGCCGCCGCTAGCACGCGGTCGGCACGTTGCCTGTTGCCTTCGAGGCGCAGCCACAGCTTGGCTTCAGCGAGAAGGCTCATGTTCCAGTACACCTTCGAGCCTGTTGACGCAATGAGGTCCCGCCCCCGCTTAAGCAAGGACCAGGCTTCTTCTCCGCGGCCAAGGTCCAGCATGAGATCGACGGCGTCGACGCCCTGCAACCAAACCGGCTGCGACGAACCGCGACGAGGCTCGTACATGGCCATCGCGGCTTCCAAGCGCCCTGTGGCGCGCAATGCAGCGACGACCCAGGGACCCCCGAGGATAGTGCGCCACGGGTCGAACGTGCCTGGGTCGTCGAGTCCGTCAAGGCGACCGCGGATGAAGGCCAGGCGCATCAGCAAACCGTCGAGTGGGCCGGAGGGCATCGTTGAGAATTCCGGGAAGGGTGGCGGCTCCTCGCCGGTTGCGCCCGCGATCAACGTGTCGGCGATGCGCCGGTTCCGACCAGGTGGCAGCTGGTCGCCGACGGATCGGGCCTCGTCGATCCGTCCGGAGTGCCAAAGGGACCAACAAGCTAGGACGCGGGCCTCCTCGGAGTTGGGAGCCCCCAGCTCTGGAAGCCAGTCATAGCCGTGCCGATCGATGAACTCAACTCCGCGACCCCATTGCTCCAGTGCAAAGGCAACGTGCAAGACGACGGATCCGATCTCCGGAGTCGGGGTCCGGACCGACGCACCCAGTGCATCGAGCCAACGTGCCGCCAGGGCGAAGTCCATCCGCGCAACCAGGCTTGGGAGGGCGGCGGCGGCCAACCGCCCAGCCGCCTCCACATCGCCGAGCCGAAGCAGCTCATCGACGGCTTCCTCGTGCGCGCCGTTGGCGATCAGGACTTCTGTGTGTCTGCGACGCACCTCGCCGATCGTCTTGGCGTCCTCCCGTTCGAGAGTCACCTGTAGGAAGTCGCGGAACATGGGGTGGGGCGTCATGCGCGAACCATCGGCGGACCACGTCACCGGAAGATATCGGCCCCGGAGGTCGGCCATGATGTGCGCTGCATTCTCCTGGCCCAGCGCCCGGGCTCCGTCGACCGATATCTCGCCCAACGGGCTCGTATGAAGCAGGAACGTTCGTTCAGCCAGGGAAAGCGAGTTGAATATGTTTGCGGCGACGTAGGAGTGTAGTGAGTCAGGATCCATCTCGCGAGACCGGGCGTGGCGCCACCCCTTGAACAAGACGCCGGTTACCCATCCCTCCGTCGCGGCTACTGCCTGCGCGGGGTCCACGTCGACGTCACCGACTGTTCGAAGTGCCGCGCTCGCCTCCTGGACGTCGAAGGCAAGGTCGGTCTCGACCAGCTCGCCGACCCGGTCGCGCTCGCTGGTCGAGCCCAAGTCGAGCTGGACGTCGACGCGCGAGATCAGTACGAGGTTCGCGTCGGACGGCAGGTAGCGGGCGAAGGAGGACAGCACCGCGGTGCAGCTCTCATCGGAAGCGATTCGCTCCACGTTGTCGCAGACCACAATGAGCCGACTGCCCTGCAGGCTTTCGGCAAGCAGTCCAGCTGCCTCACCGATCTGAAGGTTGCTGCTCAGAGCATCCGAGGCGACATCCGCTGCACTGGAGACTATGTCCTCGACAGCCGCCTCGATATAGACGAGCAGCCGCCCCGCCGCCTGCTCCGTCCCGTCGAGCGACACCCAGGCAACAGGCCTATCGAGGTCGCGAAGTGCCTGAACGACCGCGGTTGTCTTGCCAGCACCGGCAGTCGCAAAGACTTTCACCACCGTGTGGCGGTCAAAGAGCTCGTGTATGCGTCGGCTGAGCCTCTGGCGGTAGACAACCTCTTTCGCAGGCTCGGGGATTGCGAGTTTCCGTCGGATGATCGTGCGGCGGTGACGACCTGGTGTCTTCGGCCCGCTCGATCGACCGGGCTCGGATTCAACCATCGGAGCAACTTCGAGGATGTCCGGCGGAGCAGACTCCTGTCCCAGCACCCCAGGCCAAGCGTTCCGACATCGCCCAACCTCCGCGCTTCTTAGTGCTCCTCCCGGAGTCTACGTGAACCGTCCCGGGTTCGGTAGAGACTCCTGACGGTCCCACGTTGGGTGGAGTCGAGTCATGGCACGACCCTCTCCTACCCGCTTGAGCTGCGTCGCCGTGCGGTGCGCATGGTTGCCGAGGTCCTCGGCGACTACCCGACGGACACCATCCGGTCCGCGAGGTGGGTGATCACCGGAAACCGGGTCTCCGCCCGTGTGTGGGCGGAATGGACGGAGGCGACCAGTCGACGAGTCCGCTCCCGCCACCGAGACGCGCCGACGATGCGGCGCGAACGGAGCCTGCCCGCTGACGGCACCCTTTCGGTACTCGGCATGGCGTCGCTCCTTCCTGCCACCAGGGTGGCGGACGGGGCGTTTCGCGGCACGGCAGGCACATCCCGCCGACCGAGGACGGCACGGATCACGAGATGTGATGTTGGTTTCGGCGCAGGGCGTGTGGAAGGGGTTGACCTTCATCCTGGGCTGGCTGGCGTGTCTCGTCGCGGTGCTGGCGATCATCCTCGCCCTGACCGGTGGGCACCCGTCGGCGCCGAAATCTGCGCCCTCGACAGCTGTCCTCGCGGCCGAGCGATCGAGGTCGGGTGCCTGTTGCTGGGTTTCTGGCTCATGGGGAAGAGCATTTACCAGCTCACCGGAGTGGAGATCGCCGGCACGCTCGGTGTGGAGGTGTGGCTTCGCGGGGGCTGGGCGATGGATTTCTTCCTCGGCCAACTCACGCGCGACCTACGTCTGACCGACCATGGCGGCGGGTCGGACGATGCGGTCGAAGTCCTCGGCGCTGATGTAGCCGGAGGCCAGCGCTGCTGCGCGCAGGGTGGTGTCCTCGTCGTTGGCCTTGTGGGCGATCGCGGAGGCCTTGTCGTAGCCGATCACGGGCGATAGTGCGGTGACCAGCATGAGGGACCGGTCGACGTAGCTGTCGATCTGGTCCCGGTTGAGCTGGGCGCCCTCGATGCAGTATTCGCGCATCTTGGTGCAGGCGTCGGCGAGGATGGTCGCCGCGTGCAGGAAGTTGTTGATGATGACCGGGCGCATGGCGTTGAGTTCGAAGTTGCCCTGTGTGCCGGCGAAGGCGATGGCCTCGTCCTCGGACAGCACCTGGATGCAGACCATGACCATCGCCTCGCACTGGGTCGGGTTGACCTTGCCGGGCATGATCGAGGAGCCGGGCTCGTTCGCCGGAAGGATGAGTTCGTCAAGTCCGCAGCGAGGTCCGGAGGCCAGCCAGCGGATGTCGTTGGCGATCTTCATCAGCGGCACGGCCAGGGCCCGCAGCCCGGCGGAGGCACCGGCCATGGCGTCCAGGCCGCCCTGGGCGGCGAACTTGTTCTGCGCGGTGGTGAACGGATAGCCGGTCGCGTCGGCGATTTCGGCTGCGACCTGCTCGCCGAATCCTGGTGGGGCATTGAGCCCCGTGCCTACCGCGGTGCCGCCCATCGCGAGTTCGTACAGGCCCTCGGCGGATCTGGTGACCCGGTCGATGGCTTGTTGCAACTGGTGGGCGTAGCCGGACCATTCCTGCCCCACGGTGAGTGGGACGGCGTCCTCCAGGTGGGTGCGGCCGATCTTCACCACGTCGTGCCACTGCTGTGCCTTGGTCTCGATGGCGCGCTGCAGCGCCTGGACGCTGGGCAGCAGGTGCTCGTGGATCTCCTTGACCGCGGCGATGTGCATGGCGGTGGGGAAGGTGTCGTTGGAGGACTGCCCCATGTTGACGTGGTCGTTGGGATGGATCGGGGATTTGCTGCCCAGTTCTGCGCCGACCAGTTGGATGGCGCGATTGCTGATCACCTCGTTGGTGTTCATGTTGGACTGGGTACCGGACCCTGTCTGCCACACGTACAGCGGGAAGTGATCGTCCAGCTCGCCCGCGATGACTTCGTCGGCCACCCGCTGGATCAGGCCGGCCTTCCAGGCCGGCAGCCGCCCGGCGCGCCCGTTGACGGAGGCGGCGGCCTTCTTGACGTAGCCATAGGCGTGGTAGACCGCTTTGGGCATCCGGTCGTTCCCGATGGAGAAGTGGATCAGGGACCGTTGTGTCTGGGCGCCCCAATAGCGGTCCGCGGGGACATCGACGGCTCCCATGGAGTCGGTCTCCCGCCGGGTGCCGATCGCGTGCACTCCGATGGGGACGTCGAGGATCTTCGGGGCTTTGTCCTGGCCGGCCGACCCGCCCCTGTCGGCGGCGGAGTGTCGTGTGTTCATACTGCGGCTCCGTCGGCGTAGACCGGCTGCCACATCGCTTCCCGGACAGCCTCTGCGATGTCGACCGGCTTGGCGGTGGCCACACCGTCGTCGAGCGCCGCCTTGACCACCGCAGTCGCAGTGATCGCAGAGGACTCCCGAAGGTTGTCCACGGGCGGCAGCAGGGAGGCGCCCGGCCCCGATGGGTCGACCTGGTCCGCAACAGCCTGCGCGGCCGCGAGCAGCATGCCCGCGGTCACCTGGGACGCACCGGAAACGATCGTCCCCAGGCCCAAACCCGGGTACAGCAGCGCGTTGTTGGCCTGCCCGATCTGGTAGGTCACGCCGTCGTACTCCACGGGCGGGACGGGGATGCCGGTCGCGACGAGCGCCTTGCCCCTGGACCAGGCGATGACGTCGGCGGGCATGGCCTCGATCCGCGAGGTGGGATTGGAGATCGGGAAGATGATCGGCCGCTCGGTGCCCTCGGACATGGCCTCGACGACCTCGCGCGTGAACGCGCCGTGCGCGGTGGAGGTGCCCAGCAGGATCGTCGGCTTGACCCGACGAACCGTTTCCAGCAGTGAGATCGCGCCATCGCGCCTCGCCCAGTCTGCGGCCTCGGCCGGATCGCGCGCGTAGGTCTGCTGGAAGTCGCGCAGGTCGGTCATGTCCCGGGTGAGCAGCCCCTGTTTGTCGACCAGCCATACCTGGGCGGCGGCCTGCTCCGGATCCGCGCCGTCGCGGATCATCGCGTCGCGCAGCTGGTCGGCGATGCCCACCCCGGCGGTCCCGGCGCCGAAGACGACCAGCTTCTGGTCCCGCATCCGTACACCGCTGACCTTGACGGCGGACAGGGCGGCGGCCAGCGTGATGGCTCCGGTGCCCTGCATGTCGTCGTTGAAGATCCGGTAGCGGCCGCCGTACTGCTCCAGGATCCGTCGCGCGTTGCTGGGACCGAAGTCCTCGAAGTGCAAGAGGGCGTCGGGGAACGTGGACGACGCCGCATGGCACCGATCGACGGCGAGATGGCCGACCTGCAGTCCCTGCGCGCCAAGCCGGCGCGTGCCGCCGTCCTGCTGAACCGCACCAATCGACCCGACGCCACCCGCACCGGTCCCGATGCCGACGCACGCGAGGCGCTCACCGAACGGGGCTTCGACGTGCTGACCACCCATATTCCGCGACTCGACTTGTACGCCCAGTCATTCGGCAGCCCGGTCGAGGTCAAAGGCTCGGCCTACATGGACCTCGTGGACGAACTCACCAAGCGTCAGGACCACGCGTGAATCAGCGCAAAGACACCTACCGAGCCGCGTTGCAGCGCGAGCCGGCCCCCGCCGCACCCCGTCCCGTCAGGGTGACCGAGGTGCACACCCGATACGTCCGCGTGACGATCGAGCTCGACGCCGCCTTGCCGCGCGATCTGACCCGGTGGCTGGGACCACCGGTGTCCGCGCTCGTACGCGTCGGCGCCACCGTACTGCGCCCCCTGAGAAGCACCCTGTAAGAGGGCATCGGAGTGGGGGCTTCGAGCCGGCGGGGTACGGCGCCGGACCCGCCGAGCCCGGCCGGAGATGGGTCCCCTTTCGTGCCGTAACTCCGCGCTCAGCCGGCGGCAGCGCCGAACCACTTGGGAAGCCGGCCGAGCAGATCCTGCTGATCTTCACCGACCCATACCACGTGGCCGTCCGGCCGCAGCAGTACCGCGGGCACGTCCAGTTCCTCGCTGACGTCGACGACGTGGTCGACCCGATCTGCCCAGCCCGTCACAGAAAGCCGGCCGGTCTGGTCGAGCAGCAGTCCGCGGCCGCTGTGCATCAGCTCGTAGAGGCGGCCCCGCTTCAGCACCACGTCCCGCAGCCGCCGACCGAGCAGTTCGTGGCCCTCGCCGAAGTCGTAGCGGACCCCGACCGCGGAGATCATCTCGGTCACGTACCGGTTCACCTCCTCGAAGTCCATCAGCTTCGAGAACAGCTCCCGCAGCGCGGTCGCACCCGGATCGGTCCCCAGCAGCGTGATCTGCGCGCGGGTGTTGTCGAGCACGCGGGCGCCCACCGGGTGGCGTTCGGTGTGGTAGCTGTCGAGCAGCGCCTCCGGTGCCCAGCCGCCCACCGCGGCGGCCAGTTTCCAGCCGAGGTTGAACGCGTCCTGGATGCCGAGGTTGAGGCCCTGCCCGCCGGTCGGTGGGTGGATGTGCGCGGCGTCGCCGGCCAGCAGCACCCGGCCGACCCGGTAGCGCTCGGCCTGCCGGGTGGCGTCGCCGAACCGGGAGAGCCAGCGCGGCGAGTGCGCGCCGAAGTCGGTGCCCGCGGTGGCCCGCAGCTGCTGCTTGAACTCCTCGAGCGTCGGCGCGGTCGTACGGTCCTCGGCCACCCCGTCGGCGGGCACGACGAGGCGGTAGTTCCCGCCCTTTCGGGGGATCACGCCGAACCGGAGTTGGGTCTTGCGAACTTCCGCGACGATGGTGTCGATCGTCGCCGGATCCTCGGTCAGTTCCATGTCGCCCAGCAGCGTCTCGACCTTGGCGGGCTCGCCGGGGAAGCCGACGCCGAGTTGCTTGCGCACCGTACTGCGGCCGCCGTCGCAGCCGACGAGGTAGCGCGAACGCAGGTGAGTGCCGTCGGCCAGTTCGGCGGTCACGCCGTGTTCGTCCTGGCTCAGCCCGATCAGTTCGCAGCCACGCCGGATCTCGGCACCGAGTTCGAGGGCACGCTCGTTGAACAGCCGCTCGGTGACCGGCTGGGGGGTGGCGAGGCCGTACGGGTGAGCCGTGTCCAGCCGGTCCGGCCACGGCTTCATGATGCCGCCGAAGAAACCGCCGACCTGGAACTTCTCACTGACTGCGACGAACCGGTCCAGCAGGCGCTGGTCCATCATCTCGACGCTGCGCGCGTGCAGGCCTTGTCCGCGGGACTGGTCGGTCGGCTCGGTCAGCTTCTCCAGCACGACCACGTGCACGCCGTGCAACCGCAACTCGCAGGCCAACATCAAGCCGGTCGGTCCGCCGCCGACCACGATCACGTCAATCATCAAACGCCCATTCCACGCGATTGGATTTCGGCCCGCGCAGTCCGGCGACTCGACTTTTCCGCGCAATCCATACATCGACAACAACACATGCACTTCGTGAATCTGTCATTTCCGTAGGTTCTGGCCCTGGTCGACCATTCTGCGGCACTACCCGGGCCTTGCCGCAAGGCCCCCTGTGCGCTATACCTTGGGAGCGGCAAGGAGTGGGTAACCTCCTTGCCTTTGCCTTTTGTCGTCCGCTGCGGACGGAGGCTGGAGCGCGGGCCATCCCGTCAGCGGTCCCAATGGACCCACAGGCCAGGGGGTTTGCGAAAGACCAAGCCCCGGACCGCGGCCGGTCGAGAGGGGTCGAGTCGCAGGCCGTCGAGACGGTCGAGGCAGGAACGGAGCGCGATGCGGGTCTCCAGCCGGGCCAGGTGGGCTCCCAGGCAGTAATGCGGACCGTGCGCGAAAGCGAGCTGTTGACGGGAGTTGGGGCGGCGCACGTCGAAGCGGTCGGGGTCGGGGAAGACGGCGGGATCGCGGTTGGCGGCGGCGAGCGAGACGGTGACCAGGTCACCCTTCCGAATCTCCGTGTCGGCCAGGCGCACGTCTCGCGTGGCGTAGCGGTCGACGACGGCGGCGGCCGGTTCGAGCCGTAGAGACTCCTCGATGGCGTTGTCCAGCAGTTCCGGCTCCGTCTGAAGTTCCCTCAACTGCTCCGGTGAGCACAGGAGATGGAAGAGCAGGTTGGTGATCATCGCCTCGGTCGTCTCGATCCCGCCGAAGAGGAGGACGGCTGCGTTGGCCGTCAGGTCCGGCAGCTCCAGCGCCTGCGCGGCGGCGGCCAGCAGGGATCGGGACGCCGCGGAGTCCACCGTGCGGGCGACGGCTTCACGCAGCGCCGCGTAGGCAGCGGGGCCTTCGGATCCGGCCGGACGTCCCTCGGTGAGCTCGTGCACGGAGTGAACGATGGCGTCGTACCAGCGCAGGACCTGATCGGCCGGGACACCGTCCAGGCCCAGCGCGTCCGTCATCGTCGTGGCGGCGAGCGGTCCTGCGAACTCCCGCCGTATCTCTGCCTTCTGGCGTCCCGCGAGACCGTCCAGCAGGCGGCCCGCCTCATGTTGGACGGTGTCCGCGAAGGAGCCGTGTACGGCGCCGGGACGGAAGGGGTCGGTGAAGGGTGCGCGGTGGCGGGCGTGTTCGGGCCCGTCGAGGGAGAGCATGCTGGGTCCGGTCACCTGCGCGGTCGTGAACCGGGGGTCGTCCACGGTGAATGTCTCGGCGTCCCGCATCACGGCGAGCGCCAGGGCCCGGGAGGTGACCATCCATCCGCCCAGGGCCGAAAGCCACGCCACCGGGGCGGTGGCTCTGAGCCGGGCCAGTCGTGGATGGGGGTCCTCGGCCAGCTGAGCGAGCGTGATCATACGGTCAGATTAGTTGAACGAGTTCGGCGTCCCCGGCGGGCACAGGCGCGGACCGGCCGGCGGTGTCGGCTCCTTCCTGCCCGCCACCAGCAGGCCACCTGCAGCCGCGAGACCTACCGTGGATGATGAGAAGGGGTGAGTGCACCGTCGTGGATGTGCGCGCCCAGGACTGCGACGTCAGGACCGCGTCATGTCGCGCAACAGCAACTTTGCCGTCTTGGAAAGCTTCGGATCAGCGGTGAACAATGACCGGCTCGACGAGCTCGACGCATACGTCGCGCCCGATTCGGTCGACCACGACCCGGCCCCGGGACAGGTTCCGGGCCCCGAGGGTTATGAGGAAATGTTCGGCACGATGAGGCGTGCATTCCCCGATATGCACGTCGAGGTCGAGCACGTCATGGCGACCGACGACGAAATTGCGTTCGCCTACACCATCACGGGCACGCATCTCGGTGAATTGATGGGGCACGGTCCGACGGGCAAGACGGTGCATTATCGGGGTATGCAGATCAGCCGGTTCGCGGACGGGAAAATGGTCGAGCGCTGGGGCAGCAGCGATGAGCTCGGCATGCTGCGGCAGCTCGGTCTCACCCCGTGATCACCGTACGCTGCCCGTAGGCGAGCCCCGGCTCGTGAGCATGTGCGTGCCGTGAGTAACCCTTCGGGACCCGCGCCCGACGGCCCGCCCTCAAGGAGTGGCACGACTGTGGAGGGTCAGGGTACGGCGGCGGCAGTGATCGACGCCGACGGGACGGTCGTCGGCTGGACGCAGGACGCCCACCGTCTCCTGGGCTACGCCGCCGAGGAGGTACTGGGCCGGTCGTTCGCGGGCCTGCGCGTTCCCGCCGGTGCGGCGGACTGGTCCGGTACGGCACACCTGCGTCACCGGGGCGGCCATCGGCTGGAGGTGCACCTGCGCATCTCCCGGTTGTCCGTACGGGACGGCACCACACGTTGGCTGGCCTCGATCGACGCCGACCCGGCCGCCCGCCGGCAGGCAGAAAGCCCGCGGCTCGCGCTGCTGAGCGAGGCCGGCACCCGGATCGGCACCACCCTGGACGTCATGCACACCGGCCAGGAGCTGGCCGATTACGCCGTCCCGCGCCTGGCCGACTACGTCACCGTGGATCTGGCGGAGTCCGTCTCACTCGGCGAGGAGCCCCTGGCGCGGCTGGGGACGGACGCCGGGCGCATCCCCGTTTTCCGCCGGGCGGGAGTGGCGTCGATCCATGAGGCCATTCCGGAGTCGTTGTGGGAACGCGGCCAGCCGGTCTTCGTCCCGCCGTCCTCACCGTTCACCCATGTCCTGACCTCGGGCGAGTCGTACCTCGAGCCGATGATGGACACAGCCCTCAGCTCCTGGCTGCGGGATGATCCGCAGCGGGCCGAGGTCATCTGCGAGACCAATATGCACACCGTGATGATGGTGCCGATCCAGGCGCGCGGCACCGTGCTCGGTATCGCGGTGTTCGCCCGGACCGACAATCCCGCCCCCTTCGAGGAGGACGACCTGGTCCTCGCGCAGGAGCTGGTCGACCGCGCCGCGTTGAGCCTAGACAACGCCCACCGCTACACCCGCGAGCACACCGCGGCCCTGGCCCTGCAGCGCGACCTCCTCCCGTCCCGCCTGTACGGCGGTCCGGCCCTCGAGGTGTCCGCCTGCTACCGCCCCGCGGACATCCACCACGGTGTGGGAGGCGACTGGTACGACGTGATCCGGCTGCCCGGCGCCCGGGTGGCCCTGGTCGTCGGCGACGTGGTCGGCCACGGCATTCAAGCGGCGGCGACCATGGGCACGCTCCGCACCGCACTGCGCACCCTCGCGGAGCTGGATCTGCCGCCTGCCGAGCTTCTGACCCGGCTGGACCACGCGGTCGCCCGCATGGCGCAGGAGGAGACGGACTCCCTCGCCATCAAGCCCCACCTACTGGGCGCGACCTGCCTGTACGCCGTCTACGACCCCGCTGGTCGGCTCCTCGACATGGCCGCTGCCGGACATCCCCCGCCCATCATCGTCAGTCCTGCCGGCGAGGCGCACGTGCCCAGGATCCCCTCCGGGGTCCCCATCGGCCTGGGCCTGGCGCTCTTCGAACCCGCCCGGCTGGAGATCCCCGACGGAACCCTGATCGCGCTGTACACGGACGGACTGGTCGAATCCCCCGCCCAGGACATCGACTCCGGGATCCACCGCCTCGCCGCCGCCCTCAGCCACCCGGCAACGACCCTGCACGAGCTGTGCTCGGCGGCCGTCGACAGCCACCGCACCGCCCCACCGACGGACGACGTCACCCTGCTCCTCGCCCGCACCCGCACCTCCCACGGACCCGGCACCTGAACGACGGCGCAACATCCCCGAGTCGATGGCCTTGGTGACAGCCCGTCAGGATGCGTTTGGTGGAAGGGCTTTGACGAATTCGTCGGTGGTGAGGATGGCGTGGGCGTAGGTGGGGGCGTTGAGTTCGAACGTCGCCTGCATCTCTTCCGGCCTGAAGGCGGCGATGGCGTCGCGGACGAGGGTGACGTGGTAGCCGAGTTCCTGGCCGAAGCGGGCGGTGGTGTCGATGCAGGTGTTGGCGCGCATGCCGATCAGGACGATCCAAGAGATGCGGTGCTGTGAGAGCAGCAGGTCGAGGTCGGTGCTGGCGAAGCCGCTGGAGGACCAGTGCTCGGCCACGACGATCTCGCCCTCCTGTGGCTGGAAGTCGGGGTGGAACGTGCCGCCCCGGGTTCCCTTCTCGAAGAGCTTCGTCTTCGCGGTCCTGGCCTGGGAGGCGGACAGGTGGGCCCAGTCGGTGTAGTCACCGGGGGCGGTGCGGCGGTGGGGGACGAAGAAGCTGCGGATGCCGGCCTCGCGGGTGGTGGCGAGGACCTGGCGCATGTGGTCGAGCAGGTGGACGCTCTCGGCCACCTGCTTGGCGCGCGGCCACAGTTTTCCCCCTCGGACAGGAAGTCGTTCATGCGCCGGACCCAGGCGCCTCGGGCGACGGCAGCGTCGTCGACGCCGAGACCGCGGCGAAGTACGGCTGGATCAGCCTGGAAGCGTACGTACACGCTTCCTGGCACGAGCGGGCCGGCGCCGTCCCGCAGTCACCTGCGCGGCTTTTTGTCCGGCCCGGCGGCTTCTGCCTCATGCGCGTTGCGCGCGATCAACCGGCCCACGTGGGTCCACGCCGGTTCGTCCGGGGTCTCGGGCCGGGAGCCGGTCAGTCCGTCGAGGTGGTCAATGGCGTGGCGTGTGACATAGCGGTCGGGGTCCGGGGTCTGCAGGTAGCGGCGTACGAGGTTGTCGTCGACCTCCTGCCGCTGAAGGTACGCGGCCAGCGCGCCGACCAGCAGCTGGTTGTGGGCCAGAGCGTCGGTGAGGGCGTACAGGACCAGGCGTTGCCACTCGTCCATGCTGGTCTTGTGCTGGGAGCCGAGGTGCTGGGCCTTGGCGAGGTGCTTGCTGATGTAGCCGCAGTGATAGACGACGGCGGCCATCAGCTCCTCGGGAACCGCGGCATCCACACGGCGTGGGGCCGGCACGGCGGTACGGGCGTGGCGGGCCGGCGGCAGTGCGTCCCGGATCTGCTGCAGGCCATCTTCGGACGGCGAAGGCTCGCCGGGTTCCTCACTACGTAGCGCACGGCGCTTGCGCGAGTGTTGCGTCATGGCGGATCGCTCCTGCTGTTCCCCCGGTTCGGCATTGCGGGCGGCAAGGCCACACCGTGGGAACGGTGATCGATGCGGTATGTCCGGAGTCTGTCTGTCCGCAACAGCCGTGGGCTGCGCGGCATACGGCCAGGCAACGTCACAGCCTTGAGAGGTGGCACCGCTTGGTCAACGACGTGGTCCCGGACCGGTTACGCCCCACGCCTGATGCGGCGCGTCGAGCTTCTGGAATTCCGCGAAATCGCTGCCTCCGCAAGGTCGCTGACGCGAGCCCGCGACGACGGCTCCTCGCGCGACGAACACGATCGGGCCCGGCGCGGCGCTGGGCCACCTGCCCCCTCACGTAGATCTGCGGGCCTTTCGGTTACATCCATCGAACAGTCGGGGAAACGCTTCCCCCTCAGCAGGCCCAACTTCTTGTTGCCCGCAATCTACGCGCGTATCTTCTCTCCGGGTCCACAACTCGCCTGCCACCTCCCACGGTTCAATCGCGTCGTTCTCTCATCGACTCCTGCACGAAAGAGCCTCACGTGTCTTCACGCATACCGCCGGCCCTGCGCGGCAGAGGTGCCAAGGCCGGCCTCATAGCGCTCCCCCTCGGCATCGCCGGTTCGCTGATCGCCCTTCCCATCGCGGCCCAGGCGGCGCCGTCGCCGGACGCGGTCATCTCCGAGGTGTACGGCGGCGGTGGCAACTCCGGCGCCTCCCTGACCAACGACTTCATCGAACTCGGCAACGCGGGCTCCGCGCCGTTCGACCTGAGCGGTTGGTCGGTGCAGTACCTCAGCGGTTCACCCACCGCCAACAGCAAGTGGCAGGTCACACCGCTCACGGGAGCCGTTCCCGCGGGCGGCAACTACCTGGTCCAGGAGGCCAAGGGCACCGCGGGCGACACCGCTCTGCCCGCTGCCGACGCCACCGGCGCCATCCCGATGTCGGCGACCAGCGGCACCGTGGCGCTGGTGCACTCCACCACCGCGCTCACCTGTCTGACCGCCGCCGACTGTGTGGCGGACGGCACCGTCAAGGACCTGGTCGGCTTCGGCACCGCCGTGGTGCGTGAGGGCAGTCCCGCGACCGGGGCGAGCAACACCGCCTCCGTCTCGCGCGGCGCCGGCCTCGCCGACACGGACGACAACTCCGCCGACTTCACGGGCTCCACGCCGAGCCCGCGCAACAGCACCGGTGGCGGCTCCGGGGACCCCTCGCCGACCCCCACGCCGTCGCCCACCGACACCACGCCGGGAAGCGTACGCATCCACGACATCCAGGGCAGCACCCGGATCTCCCCGCAGAGCGGCAAGACCGTCACCAACGTGCCTGGCGTGGTGACCGGTGTCCGCAGCAGCGGATCGAAGGGCTACTGGATCCAGGACCCCGAGACGGACGGGAACGCCGCCACCAGCGAGGGCATCTTCGTCTACACGGGCTCCGCCACCCCGGTCGTCAAGATCGGCGACTCGGTGCTGGTCTCGGGCAAGGTCAGCGAGTACTACCCGGGGGGCCAGAGCAGCGGCACGCAGTCCGTGACCGAACTGACCGGCCCGAAGGCCATCGTGCTGTCCTCCGGAAACGCGCTGCCGGCGGCGGAGGTCATCGACTCGGCCACGCTGCCGGACGCCTACGCCCCGCAGGCCCAGGGCGGGAGCATCGAGTCCCTGGAACTGAAGCCCGACGCCTACGCGTTGGACTGGCTGGAGTCCCGCGAGGGCATGCTGGTGCGGATCGGTGACTCCCGCGTGGTGGGCGCCACCAATCAGTACGACGAGACGTGGATCACCACCAAGCCCGAGCAGAACCCGACGCCCCGCGGCGGCACCGTCGTCACCGGGTACGACAACCCCAACTCGGGCCGTCTGCTCGTCACTTCGCTCACCGGTGACAAGCTGCAGGCCGACGTCGGAGACACGCTCTCGGGCACGACCACGGGCCCCGTGGACTACGCCGACTTCGGCGGTTACAACATCCAGGCGACCGCGCTCGGCACCATCGTGCCGGGTGGGCTGACCCCGGACGTGGCGGAGCACGGCAAGTCCAACGAGCTCTCCGTCGCCACGTACAACGTTGAGAACCTCGACCCGACGGACCCGCAGAGCAAGTTCGACCGGCTCGCCCAGGGTGTCGTCACGAACCTCGCGTCTCCGGACATCGTGAGCCTCGAGGAGATCCAGGACAACAACGGCGCCAAGGACGACGGCACCGTCGCGGCCGACGCGACCATCACCCAGTTCATCGACGCCATCAAGGCGGCCGGCGGCCCGGCGTACGACTGGCGGTCGATCGACCCGGTCAACGACTCCGACGGCGGCGAGCCCGGCGGCAACATCCGCACGGTGTTCCTGTTCAACCCGCAGCGCGTCAGCTTCGTGGACCGGTCGGGCGGCGACTCCACCACGGGAGTCGAGGCCGTCAGTGACGGTGAGAAGGGTGTCCGGCTCTCGGTCTCCCCGGGCAGGATCGACCCGACCTCGGACGCGTGGCACAGCAGCCGCAAGCCGCTGGTCGGTGAGTTCACCTTCCGCGGCGAGCAGGTCTTCGTCGTCGGCAACCACTTCAACTCCAAGGGTGGCGACCAGCCGGTTCACGGAGCCTTCCAGCCGCCGACGCTCAGCTCCGAGACCCAGCGCACGGCCCAGGCCGAAGAAGTCCACGCGTTCGTCTCCGACCTGCTCGCCAAGGACGCGAAGGCCAAGGTCGTCGTCCTCGGGGACCTGAACGACTACCAGTACTCCAACCCCCTGGCCAAGCTGACCGCCGGTGGAATCCTCACCGACCTGATCAACACCCTGCCGGTGAACGAGCGGTACAGCTACGTGTACGACGGCAACTCGCAGACCCTCGACCACATCCTGGTCTCCCCCGCCGTCAAGAAGCCCGACTACGAGGTCGTCCACATCAACTCCGAGTTCCACGACCAGACGAGCGACCACGACCCGCAGGTGGTCCGCTTCAAGTGACGCCTCGCTCCTGGTGATCCGCCCTTCCTGCGGCCTGTGTGGCGTGCGTGCGCTCTGTGCACGCACCCCACACACGTCTGGCGCCGCCGGCTCCGCGTGAGCGTGGGCCGAGGCCACGCCAGGTCCAGGGCCTGTTGCGAAAGTCCCGCCTGCCCCGCGACGCCATGCACGCACTCTCGCCGCACCGGGCACAGACCCAAGTACGTCCAGTACGAGGGCCTGCACCCGGCACGCCGAGAGCACGCACCTGACGCCGCCGGGCCCGCCCTCCGGGCGGACGACGGGACTTTCGCAACAGGCCCTAGGAGCGGCCGGTGCCTCGGCGATCGGTGCCGCGACCGCCCGCGCCGGCAGCGCCGCCCGTGGCCCTGCCGGCCGCCGCTCGTCGGCCGGATCCGCGGACGGCATTGTCCGTCCCGGCGCCGTTCGCCCCACGGGCCGTGCTCCGGCGGTCGGCGCTGCGGCCTCCTGCCGCGGCGGCGCCACCCGTGGCTCCCTCTACTCCCGCCCGGCGCGTGGAACCGCGTCGGCCGGTCGCGGACGTACCGCCACCAGCCGCCGCCGCGCCCGCGCCGCGGCGCTCCGCGTTCCGGCCGCCCGTCCCGTTCGCGGCACCTGTCGCCGCCCCTGCCCTGTCGCCGTTACGTCGGCGGGCGGGCCGCTTGCCGGGCTCAGAGCCGGGCTTCCTGCCCCCGCGGGACGCCGCCGGGGCCGGCGGCACGGGGACCTCGATGATGACGGGCACGCCGGATGGCTCACGGGCACCGGTGATGGTGGCCAGTTCCACGTCGCTCGACGTGATGCGGGCCGTCCGGGGGCGGATGCCCGCGTCCGACATGAGCCGGGTGATGTCTCGCTTCTGTTCGGGCAGGACCAGCGTGACCACGCTGCCGGAGCCGCCGGCGCGGGCCGTACGGCCGCCGCGGTGGAGGTAGTCCTTGTGGTCGGCGGGCGGATCGACGTTGACGACCAGGTCGAGGTCGTCGATGTGTATGCCCCGGGCCGCGACGTTCGTCGCCACCAGCGCGGTGACCTGGCCGTTCTTGAACTGTTCCAGGGTGCGGTTGCGCTGCGGCTGGGAGCGGCCTCCGTGCAGTGCCGCCGCGCGGACGCCGACGGCCAGGAGCCGCTTGGTGAGCCGGTCCGCGGACCGCTTGGTGTCGAGGAAGAGGATGACCCGACCGTCACGGGCCGCGATACGCGTGGTGACGGCCTTCTTGTCGGTCTCGTCCTGGACGTGGAGCACATGGTGCTCCATGGTGGTCACCGCTCCCGCGGACGGGTCCACGGAGTGCACCACGGGGTCGGTCAGGAACCGCTGCACCAGGCGGTCGATGTTGTGGTCCAGGGTGGCCGAGAAGAGCATGCGCTGTCCGTCGGGCCGTACCTGCTGGATCAGCTTGGTGATCTGCGGCAGGAAGCCCATGTCGGTCATCTGGTCGGCTTCGTCCAGCACCGTGATGCGTACGCTGCCGAGCACGCAGTCACCGCGCTCCACGAGGTCGTTGAGCCTGCCGGGACTCGCCACGACCACCTCGGCGCCACGCCGGAGCGCATTGGCCTGCTTGGTGATGGACAGGCCGCCGACCACCGTGGCCAGCCGCAGGTTCACCGCCGTCGCGTAGGGGGTCAGCGCGTCGGTCACCTGCTGGGCGAGTTCACGGGTGGGCACCAGCACGAGGGCGAGCGGTGCCTTGGGCTCCGCGCGCAGTCCGGCCGTACGGGCCAGGAGCGCGAGCCCGAACGCGAGCGTCTTTCCGGAGCCGGTGCGTCCCCGGCCCAGCAAGTCACGTCCGGCCAGCGAATTGGGCAGCGTGGCGGCCTGGATCGGAAAGGGGGTGGTGACGCCTTGCGCGGTGAGGGTCTTCAGCAGCCCCGCGGGCATGTCCATACCGGCGAAGTCCTCGACGGCGGGAAGGGCGGGTGTCGTGTTTTCCGGCAGCCGGAATTCCCTTGGCGACGACGGGGAGGGTGTGGGTGACGAGGCGCGCCGGTACGGCTTCTGGGACCTGCGGGACATGCAGTTATCTGCCTTCCTGGAAACAGCACAAACCGGGGTCCGCACCATGACGGTGCGGACCCCGGTGAGTGGATACGCGTCCGGCGATCAGGCGGGGACGATGTTCTCCGCCTGCGGGCCCTTCTGGCCCTGCGTGACGTCGAAGGAGACCCGCTGGCCCTCCTGCAGCTCACGGAAGCCCTGGGTCGCGATGTTCGAGTAGTGAGCGAAGACGTCGGGGCCGCCGCCGTCCTGCTGGATGAAGCCGAAACCCTTTTCGGCGTTGAACCACTTGACGGTTCCCTGTGCCATGTCCTGCTCCTTCTGGTCCGGCAGAGGCCCCATCCGGAGATGCCGGTAAAACAAATAATGCGCCTGAAGGAGAAACATTCCCGTCAGGCGCACATAGGTTCATGGGTACCACAACTGCAACACAGAAACCGTAGCACAGCTCGGCGGCCCGTGGTGGATCATCGAGTCCGGTCTCCGCCGGGACCGGACTGAGATAATCCGGCCATGGGTGCTGGGGTGGTGGGGATCGGGGCGCGACCGGATGGGGTGGTGCCTGCAAGGGCCGCGCCGGGGCATGCCGCGGGCTGGGCTTTGCGTTCCGCGGGGACGGCGGACATCGAGGTGATCGCGGAGTTGCGGGCCACGGTGATGCGTGCGGACCTGGAACGCCTCGGGCGCTACGACGAGCACCGGGTGCGGCAGCGGCTGCGGGACAGCTTCTCCCCGCAGCACACGTCGATCATCGTGATCGACCGCGAACTCGTCGGCTGCGTCACCGTCCGGCCCGCCGAGGACAGGCAGTGGCTGGAGCACTTCTACCTTGCCCCGCACCGCCAGGGCCAAGGGCTGGGATCCGCTGTCCTGCGTACGGTGCTGGAGGGGACCGACGCACAGGGCATGACCGTGGGCCTGAACGTCCTTCAGGGCAGTGCCGCCCGCCGGCTCTACGAGCGCCACGGATTCGTCATAGAAACCGAGGACCCCGTCGACGTCTTCATGGTGCGCCCGCCGGCGGCGAGGGCGAGCAGTCCCTCAAAGGCTTGAACTACGGGGTGCCCGAGCGCGTCTAGGCGCTCGACAGGCCTGGCAGGCGACCGCGTCATGGCATCGAGACCATGGCACGGCAGAGCGTGCGGACTCCTGAAGAGCACCTGCGCCAGGCCGATCGCATTCTGGGCAGGATCATCGACGCGGTCGTGCGCGAAGGCGGCGACATAGCGACGTTGGAGCCGGACCCCACGCGCCCACCCGATCCGGACATCCCGAGTGACCATTACGCCATGCTCGTGCGCGCGATCGTTGTGTGATGATATCCACCACTTCTCTCACTCGCCCTGCGGTCAGAAAGCGGCTGCGGGCGTGCTGTCGGCATCGGCAGTCATGGCGAGTGTCAACTTGACCCGGCCCTAAGGGACCGGGCTTGGAGGTAGCGCCCAACTGGCTGCTGGGTGGGCTCCTCCGTCCAGACACCCTTATGGGGTGGCAGGGACGCGTGACTCACGCCCCGCGGTCCACACAGCCTCGCCCTTGCGGGCGATGTTGTGGGAAGCGTTCCGGTCTGCGTGGGCAACGACCCCGCAGTTCCGGCAGGTGAAGCGGGCCTGGCTTGGCCGGTTCTTCTTGTCGATGTGGCCGCACTCGCAGCACTGCTGCGAGGTGTAGGCGGGATCAACGAAGACCACGGGCACGCCGGCCCTGCGGGCCTTGTAGACGATGAAGTCTGCGAGCTGGGCGAAGGCCCAGGAGTGCAGTGCGACCCGTTGGGGCTTGCGGAGCCGTACCCTCTGCCGGATTCCCTTGAGTTCTTCCAGGGAGAGTCCGGCCGAGGTGCGTTCAGCCTCGGTCACGATCGTCTTGGCGATGATGTGGTTGGTGTTGGCGGCGTGCCGCTGTTCGCGCCGGTTGCGCTTCTTCAACAGCCGCTTGGCGGACTTGGTGCCCTTGGCCTGCAGCTTGCGGCGCAGGTCGAGTTGCCGCTTGCGGTGCCGGTTCAGGCCACGCCCGGCGGCCTGGTAGCCGGTGGACGTGGTGGCGATGTTGACGATTCCAAGGTCTACGCCGTTGAAGTGGTCGGGCTCGTACTGCTCGGCCTCGGGAACGTCGCAGGTCGCGATCAGGTAGAACACGCCGTCACGCTCGATCAGATCAGACTCGCCCTGCCGGTGCTCCCGGAGCATCTTGAGGGCATCCGGGGAACAGGCGAAGCGGACGTTCTTGACACGCCCGGCGGTCGTCCAGATCGAAACGGTCTGCGCGTCGTACTGCCAGCTCAAACACCGCTCGTCATACGGTTGCGCGGCCTCGCGCCGGAAGGTGATGGGCTTCGTCTCGGCCTTGACGCGACGCTTCGATCCAGGCTTGCCGAGGTTCCCGGCGCGGATGTTGGCCTTGAGTGTGGTGTAGGCGTCGCGTGTCTTCTTGATGATGTGCTGGGCGGCCTGCGCTCCCAGCCCCCGCGCCCGAAGTTCGGCGTAGGTGTGCCTGCGCAGCTCGTATTCACGCGGAACACCGCGTTCGAACGCGACTGCCGACACCCAGTTCGCGGCCTCGTTGGCCGTGTGCAGGGTCGCGAGAAGCGCGGTGGCCTGGTCGGCCTCCGGTATCAGCTTCACTTGCACGACGATCTTCACGACCGTGATCATATCATTGCTCTATGTCACCACGCTGGGAGTCAAACCCCCATATCCGCAGGGGCCGTACGGTCGTCTACACCCTCCACGCACACTTGGTCTTCACACCCAAGTACCGGCGCGGGCCGTTCACGGACGAGATCCTTCGACGCTGCGAGGAAGTCATGCGCGCCGTCTGCGCCGACTTCGAAACGGAGCTGGTCGAGTTCAACGGCGAGACCGACCACGTGCATCTCCTGGTGCACTACCCGCCGAAGGTCTCCCTGTCCCGGCTGGTCGGCTCCCTCAAAGGTGTCTCCGCCCGCAGGCTCCGGCTGGGGTACCTCCCGGTCGAAGACTGGGGGAGAGTTTCCCGGGCACATCCGCACGTACCTGTGGGGCCATCACTTCTGGTCCCCGTCCTACTTCGCTGCCTCCTGCGGCGGCGCCCCGCTGTCGATCATCAAGGAGTACATCGAGAACCAGAAGCGTCCCGGCTGAGGTCAACAGTGCGGACCCGTGGAAACCTGCGGGTCAGAGCAATCCAGAGAAGCGCTTCCTCCCGGGCGTGAACGACTCCGTTGGCAAAAGGACAGGGCGGGCATCCCGGCTCGCACTCTGGCTGGGAGTGGATCACTTGACCTGCGGGTCCGTGAGCCAAAGTGACCACCACGGCTGGCGGTTCGTCCCTTTCCCAACGGAGTCGTGAACGCCCGGGGTTCCGCGCTAGATCAAGCTGAACTTGGCCTCGTCCGCGCTGCCGGGCGTCGCCGAAGGCACCGACGCGATCGTCCGCCTGGCGACCGAGAAGCCCGGCGCCGGCTCGGGCCGCTTCATCGACCGCAGCGGCGCGATCAACTGGTCCTGAATCCGACAAGCCGGCGACACGGCCGACGCTCAGGCCGACGGAGCCGCGTCACGTCGTACGACGATCATGGCCAAGTCGTCGTTCCGCCGGCCGCCCACGTACTCCCGTACATCCGCGGCGATCTTTCGGACCAGGGACCAGGGACCAGGGACCCGGGCGCCAGGTCCGCGCAGGCAAGGGCGCGTTCGGCAAGCGGATAGCAACAGCGGCGGCGGTACCGTCCGGCGCAATGCCCGCACGTTCTCCGACACAGCTGTCGTCATGGTCGCAGCGCTCATGTCACGCTCCGATGCTCGATGTCGTTCACAAGAGCAACACGGGGCCCAGTATCCGCCATTCCTTTCCGGCTGCCGCGGACTCGTGCAGGCCCTACTGGCCATGCTCGGCAGCGTCGGCCTTGCGCAGTCCCGCGGGCGGGTTCTGGCGGACGGCCGCGGCCGGGGGACGCTCTCGGAGCGCGCCGTATCCGATGAAGTACGCGGGCAGACGGCGTATCCACCGCGCCCCGGCCGGGAGAGTCGCCAGGCGTCGGGCCCTGTCCACGTTCCCCAGGGGCGGTCGCCCCTGCAGGACGGGAGCGATGAAGCCGGCGTGGGCCATCCGCTGCAGGGTCTGCGTGACGACCGTGGTGGGTCGGCGGCGGCGCTGCACACCACGCACGTCACGCAGCCCAACGCTCCCCCGGCTCAGCGGCCCGGTCAGATAGCGGGCGGTGGCCACGGCGTCCTCGACAGCGAGGTTGATGCCGATGCCGAAGACGGGCGACATCGCGTGCGCAGCGTCGCCGATGCAGAGCAGGCCGGGTCGGTGCCAGCGCCGCAGCCGATCGAGACGTACGTCGAGGAGCTTGACCTCGTCCCAGGAACGCAGGTGCTGCGTGCGGTCCGCGATCCAGGGGACGGCGGCGGCGTACTGGGCCCGGAAGCGGTCGAGACCGGCGGCGCGGCGCTCGGTGTCGGTGCCCTTGGGGATCAGCGCCGCACACTGCCAGTAGTCCCCGCGGTCGATCATCGCGGTCAGGAAACGGTCTCCGGCGCCACCCACGAGACCTCGCGGGTCCCCGTCACGCCGGGGCAGGCGGAACCACCAGGCGTCCATCGGGCAGCTGAAACGCCGCAGGCCCAGTTCGGGCCGAGTGCGCGCCAGTGATCCTCGGCCGTCGCAGGCGACCGTGAGGAGGGCGTGCAACTCGCCGACCCGGCCGTCGGCGGTTCGGTAGCGCACGCCCGTCACCCGTCCTCCTTCGACGAGGAAGGAAGTGGCTTCGGTGCTCATCCGGAGCTCGAAGGACGGCTCTCGCCGTGCTTCGTCCGCCAGGAAGTCCAGCAGGTCCCACTGGGGCACCATCGCCACATAGTTGTACGGCCCGTGGAGCACGCCGAGATCGGCGACCGTGACCGGTGATCGGTCGGCCCCGACCGGGAGCTGAACGGTACGCACCCGTCGTTGCGGGAGTCGGGCGAAACCCTCCGCCAGGCCCAGGTCGTCCAGCAGTACCAGCGTCGAGGGATGCACCGTGTCGCCGCGAAAATCACGCAGGAAGTCACCGTGCTT
The DNA here is from genome assembly GCF_042889305.1 of Streptomyces sp. NPDC002619. Taxonomy (NCBI): domain Bacteria; kingdom Bacillati; phylum Actinomycetota; class Actinomycetes; order Kitasatosporales; family Streptomycetaceae; genus Streptomyces; species Streptomyces sp. NPDC002619. Next base: position 102,812 of record NZ_JBIAQV010000015.1, read on the forward strand.
CTCCAGCACGGTGACGGCGACCCCGGCCCGCGCCAGCAACAGAGCCAGCACCATCCCCGCCGGCCCACCCCCCACCACGCAACACGTCGTCCGCTCCATCACGGCTCCACCTCTGAGTAGAGCAATAATTCATCGCCTGATGAATATCCTACACCCTGAGAGGTCACAGGCCCAGTGTGAGCGCGGCGGCGCCCCCGCCCAGGCCGAGGGCAGTCGCCGCCTCTCTCCAGCCACCCTGGCCCCAGCGGAAGTACCGGTCGACGGCGAGCCTTCCCGGGCCGATGGCCGCAACGGCCAGGGCAACGACGGTGATGCACACGCTGTACTCCACCCCGCCGTCCCCATTCCACAGACCATGCGCGCCGGTGACGGTCGCCATGGCATTGATCATCACGCCGATCAGGGCGGCGGCCGCGAGTGGAGTGAGCAGCCCGGCGGCCAGACCGAGACCGCCGAGGAACTCGGACAGGCCGCCGATCACCGCGAAGAACTTTCCCGGGCGGTAACCGAGAGCGGCGAACCCCTTGCCGGTCGCCGTGAGGCCGGGGCCGCCGAACGATCCGAACAGTTTCTGAGCGCCGTGCGCGGCCATGAGCAGGCCGAACGTCAGTCTGATGAGCAACAGGCCCCAGTCGGCAGCGGACGCCAGCGGCGCTGCCGAGTCGCCCGCCGGCGATCCAACAGTGGTCAAATAACGGGACAAAATATGTTTGGCATGCATGTCGATACTCCGGAACAAAGGCCGGGACAGGCAATACCCCCAGCTCGGACAGACGCCGAGACACCGGCCGACGGCAATCCCCGCACAGTCCGCAGGGCAGACACCACCTCTGCCGATCCTTCCGCAGCAGCCACGGCCCTGCATCTGCGCGCCGAGACGGGGCGCCCGTTCACCCGACTGGCCCAGCCCGGGTGATTGCTCCGCACGGGGTGCCGTACCCGGGCACAGCGCTCCGCCAAGGCCGATGACGTCGTCGACGTGTGTCAGGGAGGCGCTCGTGCCGTCGATGTGCGCTTTCGGACCTCGGGCATCCGGGTGACGATGACTGCACGGAGGCGGCGGTCGGACGCTCGCCGACCTCTTTGCCCTGCGTGCCTGGTTCCGCCGTATCGCGTGGTGACCGCGCGATACGGCAAGCCGTACAGGGAGGCGACCATGGTTCTGGCCCTGGTTGTTCCGGTACTGATGCTCGCGTTGTTGATCGCGATGGACCTGTTCGAGGAACACCTCTTCGGCACGAAACCCTCGCCACCGCCGCCCCTGTCCGACGGAGGCGAGGACACACCCCCGGCCATCCCGGAGCAGCCACCGCGGCGCCCTGAGTGAGGACGTCCCGGCCCGGGTCGCGCAGCAGTTCTTCGTGATCGCCGCTTACGGCAATCGCCGTCAGCGCCGCCCCGCGCGGGCCAGCGCATCCTCGGCCTGGGCGGCCAGGGTGGCGACCAGATCGGCCGCGGAGGGCAGGTCGTCGATGAGGTCGACGGCCTCGCCGGCCCACTCCGGCAGTGCGGGGATCGTGCCTTGTGCCATGGCGTCCCAGTACTCCCGCTGGGCATCAGGGGCAGCCGCGAGTTCGTCCTCCCGGCCCCGCCAGCGATCGAGGAACGGGTGGGCGAGGGTGCGAGCGGTGTACCGCGCCGGCCACCGCGAGCCGCGCGCGATGTCCAGCACCCTGTTTCGCTCGGTGTCCTCACTCTGTGCCTCGACGATCGCCTTGGCGGTCGCGGGGTCGACCAAGGCCTCGGTCGTGGCCTGGAAACGGGTGCCGAGCAACGCGCCGGCGGCCCCCAGCGCCAGGGCGGCCGCCACGCCGCGCCCGTCGGCGATCCCGCCGGCCGCCAGGACCGGCACGGGCGCGGCCAGGTCCACCACGACGGGTACGAACGGCAGCGTGGACCGCCCGTGCCGGGCGCCATGGCCGCCAGCTTCGGTGCCCTGCGCCACGATCACATCGGCGCCCAGATCCACTGCCCTGCGGGCCTCCTCCAGGTCGGTGACCTGAATGATCAGCGCCGTGCCCGCGCTGCGGATGCGCTCCACGTACGGACCGGGGTCGCCGAACGACAGCATCACCGCCGTGGGTCTGTGCTCCAGCGCCCGCGCCACCGCGTCGACGTCGATCTGCCACGTCAGAAAGCCGATGCCCCAGGGCTTCCCCGCGCCCTCGGCGGCCACGAGGGGCAGTTCGCGGGCCAGCCAGTCCTGATCCCCGTTCCCGCTGCCCAGCAGTCCGAGCCCGCCGCCGCGCGAGACCGCCGCCGTCAGGGCGCCACCGGCCGACCCGCCCATCGGGGCCAGGGCAATCGGATGCTCGACATCGAACAGTTCTGTGAACGCCGTCGACAAACCCATGACCACAATCCTCACCCACCCGTCATGCCGGTCGCAGCGAAAGGATCGACTTCCTCTGTACCGGGTTCCGCCGTCGCGCAGTTGACGCGGTTCGGTGTCCCCGCGGCGCGGTGAGGTCGAAAGCATTCGCTGGACCGATCACAGGAGGGAGCCGCATGCTGGCCATGTGTCCCAGAACCCTCCCGCTCTCCCTCTGCTGCCGTGGTTCGGTCAGCCCAGTGCCCGTGCCTGGCGGTGTGAACCCGCACCCGCCGAGGTGTGGGCCTTCCACTCCTCGCTGCCCGGCTACGTCCCCACTCCGCTCACCGAACTCCCGCCGCTCGCCGCGGAGTTGAGGGTCGGCCGAGTCTTCGTCAAGGACGAGTCGTGCCGTCTGGGGCTGCCCGCGTTCAAGGCGCTGGGCGCGTCCTGGGCGGTCCACCGCGTCCTTGCGGAGCGGGCAACGAGCAACGACGAGCCGGGCCCGGTCACCCTGGTGACCGCCACCGACGGCAACCACGGCCGCGCCGTCGCCCGCACGGCACGCCTGCTCGGACAGCACGCCCACGTGTTCGTTCCCCAAGGTGTACATCCGCAGGCCGTGGCCGCGATCGTCGCCGAGCAGGCGAAGGTCACCGAGGTCTGCGGGCCGTACGACGAAGCCGTACGCCAGGCCGCCGAGGCGGCCGCCGCACCCGACGGGGTCCTGGTCCAGGACACGGCCTGGGCGGGCTATGAGCAGATCCCGGGGTGGATCGTCGAGGGCTACTCCACCCTCTGCGCCGAGATCGACCGGCAGTTGGCAAACGAAGGGGTCGTCGGGGGACCCGACCTCGTATCCATACCGGTGGGTGTGGGCTCACTGGCCCAGGCCGTCCTCACGCACTACCGCAGCCGCCCGTCCGGGTGGGCTCCGGCGCTGTTGGCGGTGGAGCCGGAAGCCGCGGCCTGCGTGCTCCAGAGCCTCACCCTGGGCGAACCCGTCAGCGTCACCACCGGCCACACCACCATGGCCGGGCTGAACTGCGGCACCCCGTCCAGCATCGCCTGGCCCCATCTGCGCGGCGGGCTGGACGCCGCGGTCGCCGTCCCCGACTCGGACAGCGCCCGCGCGGCCGCCCGCCTCGCCGCTCTGGGTGTCTCCTCGGGTCCGTGCGGGGCCGCGACACTCGCCGGCCTTCGCGCGGTGCTCACCGGCGGGAGCACCGAGGAACGCCGTACGGCGCTGGGGCTCGGCCCGTCCTCGGTGGTCGTGCTGCTGAGCACCGAGGGCACGGCCGCCAACCCGCTGCCGGGCGTCGATCACTGAGCACACGACGGGCTCCTGCCGCGCCCCGCGCCCGTCACTCCGCCGTAGCGGGGACCAGTGACCCCCAGCGGATCCGGGTGGCCGCCAGGCATACGATCAGCGCCGACACCGCCACCGCCGCCATGCCCGGTACCAGTCCCGCTGCGCCCGCGATGAAGCCGATCACCGCCGGGCCGACGAGCAGTCCGGTGGTTCCCATCGCGGCGACCAGGGCCAGGGCGTCGGAGCCCTTGGCGGCAGCGGCCACGTACACGCAGGGCGTGATCGCGGCCGCGCCGAGGCCCACGCAGGCGAAGCCGACCAGCGCGGGCACCACCCCACCGGCCAGGAGTGCGAGCGCCAGACCGATGCCCGCCACCGCGCTGCCCACCCGCACGACGTGCCCGTCGCCCCAGCGGCTGCGCCAGCGATCGGCGAAGATCCGGGCCAGCAGCATCATGACCGAGACGACGGCGATGCCCATCGGCGCGACCGATGCCGATGCCTTGGCGACATCCTTCATGTAGAGCGCCGACCAGTCGTTCATCGCCCCTTCGGTCACCGTGCCGAACGCCATGGCGCACCCCATCCACAGCGTCATGCGCGAGGGGATCGTCAGTGCCGTACGACGGTTCTTCGTCTCCTCTGCCTCCTTCCGGTCCTCCTCTCCCTGCGCGTGGCCGACCTCCGTGAGCAGTCCTGGCCGGGCGTACGCCAGCAGCAGCATCAGCAGGACGACCGCCGCGGCGAAGTGCGCCGTGACGGCCGACGTCACGAGGTTCACTCCGGACGCGAGCAACGCGGCGCCGAGCAGGCCGGCGCTGAACGTCGCGTGCAGTTGGGACATGGCCGTGCGTTGGAATTTCGTCTCGAGCGCGGCGCCCTGTGCGTTCATGGCCACGTTCAGCGCGCCCACGGCGACGCCGTCGCAGCAGATGATCAGTAGGGTGACGACGTAGTTCGGCGTCACCGACAAGGCCGCCAGCAGGGCTGCGAGGCACAGGGCCGAGATCAGGGCGAGTTGACGGGAGCCCAGTCGTCGCATGAGGTACGCGACGAGCGGGAAGGAGGCCGCCGCCCCGGCGCCGCAGGCCATCAGCAGCAGGCCCAGTTCTTCCTCGGACAGGTCGAGCCGGGTCTTCAGCGTCGGGAGACGGGAGGCCCAGGTGGCGTACTGAAAGCCGAGAAAGCAGAAGAGAGCCGCGATGGCCCACTTCGCGCGTTGCGACTCGTCGCGGACGCGGTTCACGTTCATCAACCCGCTTCTCCCTCTTGGTTCATCAACCCGCTTCTTCCACTTGGTGGGGCCGGCTCGCATGCACCTTTGTCGACATGTAAACGGCGTTCGGGCCGTAGCCGGGCGGGACCTGGACCTCGTGATGCGTGCGGTAGCCGTGCGCTCGCCAGAAGCCCTCCTTGTCGCCGACCGCGATCAGTGAGATGTGTTCGTACGTCCTCGCCGCCGCGGCGGTCATGAGGTGGCGCAGGAGCCGACGCCCCAGTCCCCTGCCGCGCAACCGCTCGGTCACGACGAGGTCGTGAAGGTGGAGATTGCGCGAGTGGAAGGTCAGCTCCTCCGGCCGGGTCAGATCGGGGTAGCGGAACATCGGGTAGGGCAGGGCGAGTACGTAGCCCACGATCCGGTCGTCGAGGTCGAGCACGAAGCAGGTACCCGGCGAGGCCCGCCCCCTGGACTCCAGCGCGGCCCGGCCCTCCGAGAGCGAACTGTCCGCGTACGCCTCGGCCTCCAGAGCCGCGACGTCCGGCCAGTCGGAGTCGGCGATGGCCCGTATGCGCAGCAGGTGCCCCATGTCAGTCCGTCCCCTTCACCGTCTCGGCCGGACCGCCGCGCCCGTCGCGCGTGCAGGTGTACGGCAGTGGGCTGAAGCCGTTGAACCCTCGCGTCGTATAGCTGGTGGCGTAGGCGCCGGCGGACAGGATCCAGACCGGGTCGCCCGAGACGACTCCGGCGGGCACGCGCGTGCCGGGCCCGGGAGTGGCGTAGGCGTCGTCGCTGTCGCACGTGGGACCCGCGACCACAGCCGTCACGCGCGGCGTGTCGAAGTGGCCCGGGAAGACCAGCCGGTATTGCAACTGGTCCGTTTCATAAAGCCCGTTGAACTTGCCGCAGCTGAGGTACAGCCAGTGCGTCACTTCCCCGTCGGGCTGTTCGCGGGCCGTCAGCCGGTAGACGTGCGCCCGGATCGCTCCATGGTCGGCCACCAGATGGCGGCCGGGCTCCATGACGAAGTCGAGTGCCGCACCGTTGGCGTTCCTCAACTGGTCCATGCCGTCGCGGATGACGGCGAAGATCTTGTCCAGCGGTGGTTCGAGTCGGCGGCCGTGCCGGTCGAGGTAGCCGAGCGCGGGAAGGCCTCCGCCGAGATTGACGTGGTCCGGCACGATGCCGCCGTGATGCAGCGCGGTGATCGTGTCGCAGAGAGAGTCGAACGTCTGCCGCCAGGCGTCGGCGGTCATCTGCTGCGAGCCGACGTGCACCGACAGTCCTGCCGGGGTCAGTCCGGCGGCCCGTGCCTCGGCCAGCACCCGCACGGCGTCATCCTGCGAGCAACCGAACTTCCGGCTGAGGCCCCACAGCGCTCCTTCGCCGCTGGTGGCGAGCCGGCAGAACACCCGGGATCCAGGGGCGTGCGCGGCGATCGCCTCGACGTCCTGCACGCTGTCGGTGGCGAAGGTCCGTACGCCGAGCCGGTGGGCCTCGGCGATGTTCGCGTCGGACTTGACGGTGTTTCCGTAGTGGATACGGTCCGCGGGCACGCCCGTCGCCAGGGCCTGGGCGATCTCGGCGGGGCTCGCCGCGTCGAAGCCGGCGCCGCGGTCGGCGAGGCACGTCAGGACTTCCGGGATGGGGCAGGCCTTCATGGCGAACCGGACCGAGATTCCGGGGAGTTCGGCGAGGAGTTGCTCGTACTGGTCCTCGATCCCGGTGAGGTCGAAGACGATGCGGTCCGAGGACGCGGCGGCCAGGGCGGACGACAGCCGTGCGGAGAGGGCCGCGCTCACCCGCCCGTCCTCCCGAACCCGAGCTCCCTGGCCGCGCGCATCAGCGGTGCCCAGGCGTCGGTGAGCAGGGCGAAGTCCGCGATGTCCCGCTCGGCCTCGTCGAGCAACTGCTCGCGCCGGCCCGCGAGTTGGTCGGCGAACGTCTCGTATCTGCCGCCCAGTTTGCGGTACGCGATGTCGATGCGGTCCAGCCGCCACACGTTCTCGCTGCGGTCCAGGCCGGCGCTCTCGCGCAGGAAGCCCGCGATCGTATCGGCCCGCACGTGCTGCTGGTCGTCGAGCAGTTCGGCGCCCGCCGCCGACATCCTGGCGTAGACGGAGTTGAAGTAGAGCATGGACAGGAGGAACTTCACGAACCGCGTCTGGTAGGAGAGGAACCCGGCGTCGGTGCGCCGTTCCGGGGTGTAGAAGTTCTCGATGTTGCGGTTGTGGAGGACGCCGGGGAGCGTGGCGTCGTGGACCAGGTGGATGAGGAAGTAGTCGCTGCCGATGGTGCTGGTCGCGGGCGGCAGCGGAACGCGCTCGTACACCGCGTGGTCGAAGCTGATGTTGCACATGTCCACCCGCATGGGGTCGACCAGGGTGAGCGTCGAGTGGTCCGCGGTGAACGGAGCGGTACCGGCGCCCTTGAAGGACTCGTCGACCAGATACCGCTTGTCCTCGTCCGACCAACCAACGGGCGCCCACAGGCTCACGACGTCGTGGTAGACGCCCTGGTCCAGGCGGTTGATCTCGGCTATGTCGACGGACAGTTCGCCGATGAAGGAGGAACCGACCAGCGACACGGGCCGGTCGGTGTGGGCCGGGTCGAGCACCGTCTCGGTCACGCCCGCGGACGCTTCGGCGGCGGGCTTGCCCAGCGACGTCAGTTCGTGGTGGACGGGAAAGACCGGGGCTCCGTCGAGGACCTGGTAGGCGCTGTCGGAGTCCCTGCGGTGCATGGATCGGCAGCCGAGCGCGGCGGCGATCAGGAAGGCGCGGTTCGTGCAGGCGCCGTAGGAGACATCGGCCGGCAGGAGCAGACGGAGCACCGTGTCGGGCTCTGCGACACCGGCCCGCCGGACGATGTCTCGCAGGAAGTCCCGCTGGGCCGCCTCGTCGAGGTGGTGCACGGTCACGTTCGCTGCGGCGGGGAGTTCCGCGACCGCGCGGGCGTGTGCGGAGATGGAGGCGTCGTCGGAGGAGTCGAGGATCAGCAGCCGTACCTCGACGTCGAAGTGGCGGGCCGCGTATGCCGCTTCCTCACCGATGGCGGAAATGGTGGCCGGGCAGGACCGGTTCGTGGGGAGGGCGAGGCAGATCCGGGCGGGCCCGGCCCCGTGGTTCACTCGGCTCACGCGCGTCCGCTCCAGGGGTGCAGTCCCAGCAGGTTGCAGCCCAGGCCGTTGAGCGTGGCGGCGCCGTACCTTTCCGATTCGGGCTTCGTGGCGTCGCCGAGCAGCGTCGCGTTCCAGTCAGGGGTGCTGAGCGTGCGCCACGACTCGACGCGGGAGCGCCGGAGTTCCTCGTGCTCCTCCAGCGCGGGCATCATCGAGAGGTACTGGACGGCCCGGACACCGTTGTCGGAGAGGTTGGGCGCCACGCCGTGCGCCAGCAGCCCGTTGAAGATCAGCAGGTCGCCGGCCTGGAGGTCAGGACGTACCACGGGGAACTCGGAGCGGTCGATCGCGGGCCTGATCGGGTCGCGGTCCGCGGGCTGGGTGATCCGCCACTCCTCGAACTGCCGGAACAGTTCGGGCGCGCACTGGAAGCCCCCGAGCTCGGGCTGGGTGTCGTTGAGGGCGATGATGCCCTGCACGCGCTGGGGCAGCACGCCGAGGGTGGTGTCGACGTCCCAGTGGAGCTCGATGTCGAAGCCCGTGTCGGTCGGTTCGATGAGGGAGCGGGAACGGGTGCCCCTGTTGGGCGGGTTGAGGTTGAGCCGGTCGAGCGTGACCCACAGCTCCTCGCAGTCCCAGACGTCCACGAAGGCGTCGTAGACGCGCTGCGACTGCCGGCTGTCCCAGATGAGCTGGTGGTGGTAGGCCTCGACGAAGCCGTAGACGTGCAGATCGCGGTCCAGGTCGGAGCGGAACGTGCGCTCCTGATACCAGGTTTCGGGGCGATCGGGGTCCAACCCCTGGAATTCCCAGGCGAATTCCAGGAGGCTCTTGGCCTCGCCGGGCGTGATGGCATTCCGGACGACGACGTACCCGTACGTCTGCCAGAAGGCGAACTCCTCCTCGGACAGCACACGGAGGGGGCGGGACTTGTCGATGTGTCGCAGTGGTGTCTGCGCGAGGTACGTCTCGCCGTCCGCGCTGAAGTAGGGGCGCTCCGAAGCGGCGCGGTGCAGGTAGGGGGCATGCGTGGGCATGCGATCACTCCAGGGATCGAGTTCTTCGGCGGCCGTGTGGCTGAATCCCCGACGGCCGCGATCATCGAACTGAGGTTCACTCAACCTGGACTAGACCACTTGCCGATGTCAACGCGATCCGCCCGAAGTTGCCGCCAAGTGCCCTCGAAGTGCCGGTAGTTGGAGTCCCATCCCGATTCACGGTCCCGCAACAGGAACATGCCGAGGCCCCCGGCGCAGCCACGCCCCGGAGGCCCTGGTGTCGTACGGCGCTCGGTGTCAGCCCGTGACGATCGCCTCCGCCGCGGCCACTCCACAGACACGGGCTGCACCGTGCGTAGCGATGTGTACGGCGCCTCGCGGAGGGGACTGCGGTATGCCCATCTCGACGACGATCGTGTCCGGGCGGGCGGCGAGGAGCACGTCCAGGGCCGACCTCATCCACGCGTGCCGGTGCTCGTCGCGGACCACCGCGACGATACGGCGGGCGCCCGCCGCGGCCAGGGCCTCGGTGCCCGCGTCCGGCCCCGTGAAGGTCCCGGTCGTCGTGCCCGGCAGCAGCCGCTCCAGCTCCGGTCCGACGCCCCACGGAGTCACGTCCCCCACCGCGATGTTCGGAACGGGGTTGAAGGTCGCGACGTACACCGGCCCGTCCACCGGCGCCGCGGGTCCCTGGCGCCGTACGGCAAGCGCACGGCGGGCCGCCACCAGGCCGATCTCCGGGTCGGGCGCCGCATCCGCCGCCGCGTGCCGTCGCGTCTCGACGGTCCACCGAGCCAGCCGCCGCACGCGGGCAGCGGCGTCGGCCAGTCGCTCCTGCGGCATCTCCCCGCTGTGTACGGCTGCCACGAGCGCGTCCCTGAGACTCAGCACCGTCTCCTCGTCGCACAGCCCGCCGCCCACGCAGATGGCGTCGGCGCCCGCAGCGATCGCCATGACGACCCCGCGCTCCAAGCCGTACGCCCCGGCGATGGCCCGCATCTCCATGCCGTCGGTGACGATCAGCCCGTCGTAGCCCAACTCGCCGCGCAGCAGGTCGGTGAGGACACGGCGCGAGAGGGTGCCGGGGCGCTCCGGGTCCAGCGCGGGGACGAGGATGTGGGCGCTCATGATGGCCTGCGTGCCGGCCTCGATGGCCGCGCGGAACGGCACCAACTCCCGCTCGCGCAGCGTCACTTCGTCGACGTCGATGCGCGGCACGGCATGGTGCGAGTCCACGTTGGTGTCGCCGTGTCCGGGGAAGTGCTTGGTGCACGCGGCGACGCCGCTGGACTGCATGCCCTGGACGTACGCCGCCGTGTGCCGCGCCACCAGATCGGTGTCGGAACCGAAGGCGCGCACCCCGATGACCGGGTTGTCGGGGTTGGCGTTGACGTCCGCTGACGGCGCCCAGTTGAGGCTCACGCCGCATTCCGCGAGGCGACGGCCCAGCTCGCGTGCGACGCGCCGGGTGAGATCGGGGTCGTCGACGGCTCCGAGCGCGTGATTGCCGGGAAACGCGGAGCCCGTGTGGACGTCCAGGCGCGTGACGTCGCCGCTCTCCTCGTCGATGGCCACCAGCAGATCGTCCCGTTCTGCCCTCAACTGCTGGGTCAGGGAGGCGACTTGTTCCTGGGTGACGACATTGCGGCCGAACAGGGCCACGGAGGCGAGACCTTCACCGACGCGGCGGCGCACCCAGTCCGGTGCGGTGGTGCCGGCGAACCCCGGTTGCAGCACCGCGAGGGCGTCCCGGGTGAGGGTCTCGTTGCCGGTGGCGATAGTGGTCATCGGTGACGTCATCCCTTCACGGCGCCGTCGGCGAGGCCGCGCGCAACCGCGTGTTACTGAGGTGGAAAGTGATCGAAAGGGGGCACGAGGGGAAAGCCGGACAGCATCAAGGCGCACCACCACGAGTGCCGGGCCGCACCACGCCTCCACCTCCTTCACGAACTGCCACGACTCGCCCCCGGCGATGTTCCGAGCACGCCGCCACCGCACGCGGGCGGGGCCCGGCGCGCCAAGTGGTGTAGACCTGCACGAGGGAGCTTGGCCTAGACTTTTGGGCAGCGTCAAGGCCGCAGAAGTGACCGATCTCGACACTTACGCGAAGAACGTCCCGCGATATCCGGCCGCGCAGCGCATTCACCGGTTGGACTAGACCAAAGACAGGTTGGCCGCTATAACGGGGTCCGGCGAGAGAGCCGGGAAGGCAGGCAATGACCACCGACGTCAGCAGCGCCCAGCAGCACGGGGCGGCGTCCGGCCGCACAGCGCGAGTGCCGAAGTACTACCAAGTCAAGCAACAGGTCCTCGAGATGACGGATGCGCTGACGCCCGGTTCCCGCATGCCGGCCGAGCGATTACTCGCCGTCCAGCTCGACACCTCACGCACCACCGTCCGGCAGGCGTTGCAGGAACTCGTCGGTGAAGGCCGCCTGGACCGGATTCAGGGCAAGGGCACGTTCGTCGCCCGGCCCAAGCTCTACCGCACCCTCCTGCTCACCTCCCACACCGAGGACATGAAGGCCCAGGGCCTCGAACCAGCCTCCCAGGTCCTGGAAATGGGCCAGATCGAAGCGGACGGGAAACTGGCCGGCCTGCTCGGCATCGCCGTCGGCGAGAGCGTGCTGCGCATCGAACGGCTGCGGCTGGCCAGCGGCGAGCCCATGGCCATCGAGACGACCCACCTGTCCACCCGGCGATTCCCCCGGCTACGGCAGTCGTTGGCCACCTACAGCTCGCTCTACACGGCACTCGCCGAGGTGTACGGCGTGCATCTGACGGAGGCCGAGGAGGCCATCGAGACATCACTCGCCACTCCCCGCGAGGCCGCCCTCCTCGCCACCGACGTGGGCCTGCCGATGCTGCTGCTGTCCCGCCACTCGCGCGACGCACAGGGCACACCCGTGGAGTGGGTGCGCTCGGTGTACCGCGGCTCCCGCTACAAGTTCACGGTGACCCTGATGCGCCCGGCGGACTGACCCCGCCCCGCTTCCCCCTCCCCCGCTCCCGAGACGGCCGTACGGAGCACAACTCCTCCCTCCTCCTCCCCGCGGCGAGCTTCCTCTGTCGCTCCCGCAGGCTCACCACCGTCCCGGCGTCCGGACATCGGGACAGCACCGAACGACGAAATGGGCGTGATGTGAGCGATACATCCACGTTGAACACGCTTGCGGCGGCACTGGTCAACGCGCGCGAGGCGGCCTGTCTCACCCAGGAGGACCTCGCGGAGAGGTCGGGGCTCAGCGTGCGGGCCATCCGCAATCTCGAAACCGGTCACACCTTGCGGCCCCGAAAGCAGTCACTGCTCCTGCTCGGCAAGGCGCTCGGGCTGCCACCCGCCGAGGTCGGCCGGTTACTTCGCACACCCCGGGAGGCGAACCGGACCGAACGGCCGCCCAGGTTCCTGCCCGCCGAACTGCCCGCGGCCCCCCGCGATCGTCTGGTCGGGCGAGAGCGGCTCATCGACTCCCTTCGCGCCCATCTCGCAACGCGGGAGCTCCGGGATCGCGGACGGCCGGCCGTCGTCGTCGGCCCTCCTGGCGCGGGCAAGACGTCGCTCGTGCTCCAGGTCGCGCACGGCGTACGCGACCGGTTCCCCGAGGGACAGGTCTTCGTCGACCTGCATCCGGCCTCCGGCGACCCGCTCACACCCGACATGCTCGTGCGCCGCATTCTCCGTTCGCTCGGCGGCGCAGCCGCCGCCGAGAATCCGGAGGAGGCCGGCGCCCGATTGCGGGACGCGCTGAGCAGGAGACAGGTCCTCGTCGTTCTCGACAACGTCGACAGTGAGGCACAGGTACGGCCGCTGCTCGTCGACGACGCCCGAAGCGCCGTCCTCGTGGCCGCGCGGCGCGAACTCGCCGCCCTTCCCGGGCAGTTCCGGCACCGGATCGGTGGTCTCGACCCGATCGAGTCCCACAAGATCCTGGAGGATCTGGTGGGGGCCGTACGCAGCCGGGCGGAGCCGTCGGCCGCGATGAGCATCGTACAGTCCTGCGGGCGGCTGCCTCTGGCTCTGCACATCGCCGGGCTGTGGCTCTCGGCACGACCGCACCGTGCCCTGCGGGACCTCGCCGGCCGTCTGGTGGACGAGCGGGACCGCCTTCCGTTCCTGCGGCTGGGGGATCTGTCGTTGCAGGCGAGCGTGGCGGCCCGGCATCAGGTCCTGCCGGCCTCTGTCACCGCCGCGCTGCGGCAACTCGGCGCGTTGCGCGGTGACTTCGGCATCGACGACGTGGTGGCGCGTGCGGCTCCTTCGAGGGAGGTCGCGGTGGACCTCCTCGACGAGTTGCTGGACCGCCAGGTCACCTATGTCAGCAAGTCCTGTGGCAACGATCGGGTGCGCTACCGGTTGTACGACTCGGTGCGCCTGTACGTGGCGTACGGCCCCGGGGGTCCGCCGAGCGACGGCGAGCCGGCCGGCTCGGTCTGGCTTCCTCGCCAGGCCGGGACGACGAGGGTGCCGGTCAGCGCAGAAGAACGCAGGCGATGAGGACGGCCAGGGCTGCACCGCCCTCCCGCCCGGCGGATCAACCCGCTCCGCCGACTCACTCGAACGGCTCGAGGCGAAAGCTTGCCTTGAAGTCCGCTTCAATTCGTAGCGTGACGGCATGACAACACCTCAGCACAGCATCGAGTCGGGCTTCGGGGCGCACAGCACCGCCCGGGGCGGTCGTGCGCGGAATCGACCTCACCGGAAGACTCGCGGCCGTCACCGGCGGCTACGCGGGCCTGGGCCTGGAGACGACGCGGGCACTCGCCGACGCGGGTGCCCGCGTCGTGGTCCCGGCCCGGCGTCCCGCAGTCGCGCGGGAGGCGGTGGCCGGCATCGAGGGCGCGGTGGTCGATGAGCTGGATCTGGCCGACCTCGACAGCGTCCGGAGCTTCGCGGAGCGCTTTCTCGCCTCCGGTCGCCGTGTCGATCTGGTGATCAACAACGCCGGGATCATGGCCTGCCCGGAGACCCGGGTCGGCCCCGGCTGGGAGGCGAGGGATCCCGTACAGGCGGCGCGGCTGTGGGCGCTGTCGGCCGAACTCACCGGCGTCGACGCGTTCGTGGCAACCACCTGAGCGGTCCCGCCCCAACGCCGCTGCGCGGCGGCACCGCTGGAGGCTGTGCCCCAGGCGGTGCCGCTTCGTCGTACCGTGCCCGTGCGCGTTCAGGCGCTAGGTGTCACGGGAACTGGGTGAGCTTCGACGGGACGGTGTCCGTTCCCGACGTCGGGGCGCCCGTGTTGTTGATGACATGGGCGTACTGGCCCTTGCCGCCCAGGGAGATCACCAGGATGTCGTGCATCTTGATGCCCGTCTTGACGGGCACCTGGAAGCCGTGGGCCTGGACGATCGACGGGTCGGACGTGTAGTTGCAGTAGCTGCCCAAGCCCCACGCCTCGTGGTCGTTGACGGTGTCGGCGACCTTGTAGGCCGCGTAGCCCACGATGCCGTCGTGGGTGATGGCGGCGGCGTTCGGGGCGTCGTAGGCCTTCTCGTTCTGGAAGAAGATCGTGCGCCCGCGCTCGCCGCTCCACAGCACGTCGTACTTGTTGAAGTGCTCGACGAACAGGCCGGTGGCCAGGACGTCGTCGCCGTTGACGCGCAGTCCGTAGTCGGCTCGGTTGGTGTCCCAGCCGACGCCCTCGCCGTGGTCGGCACGCCAGATCCAGGTGTGATCGATGACCACGTCGTCGCTGTTGACGACGACGGAGTTGGTGGCCAGGCCCGGGCCCGCGCCGCCGATGCGGATGAACACGTCCTGCATGGTGGTGGGGTTGGCGGAGTGGTCGGCCGCCGAGCCGGACGGGCCGATCTGCAGGAGCGTGTCGGAGTTGGCGGAACCGGCGTCGATCAGGAAGCCCGCGAGCCTGACTCCGTCGACGTCCGCCACGTGCATGGCGTCGACGCCGTTGTCCGGGACGAGGGTGGCCAGGCCGAGGCCGAGCACGACCGTGTTGGCCCGCGTCACGTTCAGGGTCTGGTTCAGGTGGTAGACACCGGGCGTGAACAGCAGGTTGAGGCCCTGGGCCAGCGCGGCGTTGATCGTCGTCGCGGTTGCGCCGGGCTTGACCACGTAGAACTGGTCCAGCGGGATCGAGGTGCCGGCGTTGGCGGGCCAGGACACGCCCCGCGCGTTCGTGCGCTTGGCCGGGACGAAGACCTTGTAGGCGCTGCCGTCGAGGTAGAGGAACGGCTTCTCACGCGAGACGGGGGTGGTGTCCAGCGTGGTGTACGGACCGCTGTCGAAGTTGGTCGCCGGGGCGCCCTGGACGCCGGAGAACGTCATGTTCCACACGCCGTTGGTCCAGCCGCCCACCGAGCTGTCGCGGGTGTACCACTGCTGCTGGGAGTACGGCCCGACCGTACCGTCGATCTTCGAGTCGGCGATGTAGCCGCCGGAGGCCCAGCCGTAGCCGTTCGGGGCGAGGTTGAGGCCGCCCTGGACGTGGATACGGCGGAACGGCGCGGCCTGGGCGACGGCCCAGCGGTCGTCGCCGCTGACGGGACGGATGGCGAGGTTCTCCGCCGAACGCCAGAAGTTCTGCGTCGCATTGCCGTTGAACCAGCCCGCGTCGACGGTGATGTCACCGTTGATCTGGGTGTCGTCGGGGTTGAGGCCCAGGCCGGAGATCGAGGTGTAGAAGCCGAGTTGGGCGTTGATGCCGTTGTAGGTGCCCGGCTTCAGGAGGAACTGGTAGCGGCCGCTGCCGAACTGGCTGGACTCCTGCTGCGCGAAGACCTGGTCGAACTTCTGCTGGAGGTTGGGCGTCGAGGGGTCCACGACGATGACGTTGGGACCGAGGTCGCCGCCGCCCTGGACGGGAGGCGTGCCGGTCGATCCCGTGTGGACGGCGACCTCCCACAGGGAGTACCCGTAACCCGTCCCGCGTACGGTGCCGTTGATGCGGACGTAGCGGCCCGAACCGCTGACGTCGTAGGACGCGGTGCCGCCGGTCGCGCCCGTGACGCTCTTGAGGGTGGTCCAGTTCTGGCCGTCGGTGGACGCCTGGATCTGGAACTCCTTGGCGTACGCCGCCTCCCAGTTGAGGTCCACCTTGCAGACGTCCTGGACCGATCCCAGGTCGACGCGCACCCACTGCGGGTCGGACGCCTGGCTGGACCAGCGGGTGCCGGTGTCGCCGTCGAAGGCGGCGGACGCGGGAGTGCCCGCGTTCTCCGTCGAGGACGCCGTGGCCGTCTTGCCCTGCGCGGCGTTGGCCGTGCCGCAGGACGGCGCGGTGCCGCCACCGGTGGTTCCGAAGACCTGGAACTCCCAGAGCGAATAGCCCCATTGGGTGGCCCGGTGAACGCCGTACATCCTGACGTAGCGGCCCTGGCCCGAGACGTCGAGCGTGTCGACGCCGCCGTCGCCGCCGGTGACGGACTTCAGGTCGGTCCAGCTGCTGCCGTCCTGGGAGACCTGGATCTTGTAGTCGCTGCCGTAGGCGGTCTCCCAGTTGAGGACGACCTGGGTGACCGAGGCCGTGGTGCCGAGGTCGACCTGGAGCCACTGAGTGTCACTGGCGGCCGAGGACCAGCGCGTACCGGTGTTGCCGTCCACGGCACCGGCGGCCGGGGTTCCGGCGTTCTCGTCGGAGGACGAGGTGGCCGTTCTGCCCTGGGACAGCAGAGTGTCGGCCGCCGCGGCCGGTGTGTGGGCGACGGGCAGGGTGATCAGCGCTGCCATGGCAGCCAGCGCGACACCCAGGGATCTCAGCTTCATGTGGGGTTCCCCTGCGGGTGCGAAGTGTCGGTGGTCACGACGAGCGGTGGCGGTGAAGTGCGGCCCTGCCATGTGCCCCGATCGACGTGAGGGCCGAACAGGCCCATGGATTCGCTTAGTTCACGACTTGATTTAACTGATGAGTCGTCGGGGCAGGCAAGCCCCGGGACACAGGAATCTTTCAACTTCTTGCCGCCGATGCGCGCCTACCACGGGCCCGCGTATTCAAGAAGTGGAGGGTCGCCACATCAACTGCCCGGTCGGCGAGGTCAGTTCATCGTAAAGAACCTTGACAGACGATTGGTCTAGTCCAAACATGGCTGTCCTCGCGTACGCAATTGCCTGCTCATTTCACTCTGGGAGCGTCCATGAGACGATCTGGCCCTGTTCGCACACTGCTGTCCGGTGTGACCGTCACCGCACTGTCCACCGCGCTGATCTGCCTGGCGGGAACCGGCGCGGACGCCTCGTCGCGTGCGCACTCGTACGCCGGCAGACCCATGCCCGCACATGTGGCGGCGCCGTACTTCGAGGCCTGGACCGGTGACAGTCCGGCCCGGCTCGCCGCCGAGTCGGGCAACAAGTACCTCACGATGGCCTTCCTCCAGACGGACCAGGCCGGTTCGTGCACCGCGTACTGGAACGCCGACACCAGCCAGCCGATCTCGAAGACCGCCTTCGGTGCCGACATCGCCGCGATCCAGGCCCGCGGCGGCAACGTCATCCCGTCCTTCGGCGGATACAGCGCCGACACCACCGGCACCGAACTGGCCGACAGCTGCGCCGACGTCCACGCAATAGCCTCGGTGTACGAGAGCCTGGTCAAGACGTACGGCGTCACGCGCATCGACCTCGACATCGAGGCCGACTCGATCAACAACGCCGCCGGCATCGACCGCCGCAACAAGGCCATCGCCGAGGTCCAGCGCTGGGCCGAACGCACCGGGCACAGCGTGGAGTTCTCCTACACCCTGCCGTCGACGACCACCGGTCTCGCGCCGAGCGGGGTCGCCCTGCTGCGCAACGCGGTCGACAACGGCGCCCGCGTGGACGTCGTCAACATCATGACGTTCGACTACTGGGACGGCGCCACGCACGACATGGCGGCCGACACGGAAACCGCCGCGGCCGGCCTGCACGGCCAACTGGCCGCCCTCTACCCGAAGAAGAGCGCGGAGAAGCTCTGGCGCATGATCGGCGTCACCGAGATGCCCGGCATCGACGACTTCGGCCCCGAGGAAACCTTCACGACGCAGGACGCGGTCACCGTCGAGAAGTGGGCCGAGGCCAAGAAGATCAACACCCTCTCCTTCTGGGCGCTCCAGCGTGACAACGGGGGCTGCGCCGGAACCGCCGGGGCCAACTCCTGCTCCGGGATCGACCAGGACACCTGGTACTTCAGCCACACCTTCGAACCGTTCACCCGGGGCGCGGGCGTCCGCTGACGGCCTGACACCGCCGCGAGCCCCGGGCGCCGACCGCCCGGGGCTCGCCGCCTCGCTCTGTCAGTCGAAGTAGTCGGGCTGCGTCTGCACGTTCAGCTCACCCAGGTGGATCCCCTTCGCAGGATCCGTCCGCCGGTCGCTGATCTTCAGGACGTCGAAGCCCTTGGCGATGTCGTTGGAGTAGATGTAGCCGTTGTAGTAGTACGCCGACCATGAGCCGCCGATCGAGAGCTGGTCGGTGGTCAGCGGACCGCGTTCGAAGTAGCCGATCTCCTTCGGCGCGGTGGAGTCGGTGAAGTCCCAGACGGAGACGCCGCCCTGGTACCAGGCCTGCACCATGAGATCCCTGCCCTTGACCGGGATCAGTGAGCCGTTGTGGGCCACGCAGTTCTCGGTGTCCGCCTGGTGGCGGGGGATCTTGTAGTAGCTGCGGAAGACGAGCTTGCGCCCATCGCCCTTGCCGACGATGTCGTAGATGCCGTCGGCCCCGCGGTTCGGTCCGATGGCCGCGTTGCAGGTGGCCGCACCGCCGCCGCCCAGTTCGTCGGTGAAGACGACCTTGTCGGCCTTCTGGTTGAAGGTCGCCGAATGCCAGAACGCGAAGTTGACGTTGTCCTGGACCTGGTCGATGACCTTCGGGTGTGCCGGGTCCTTGATGGACAGCAGGATGCCGTCACCCATGCAGGCGCCCGCGGCCAGGTCCTTGGACGGCAGGACCGTGATGTCGTGGCAGCCGGTGGTCTTGGAGACGCCGGGGTTGGTGGGTGCACCCGGGTTGCCGCCGCCGTCCGGGCCCTCACCAGGGAACAGCACCGGGAAGTCGACGACCGCCGC
This sequence comes from Streptomyces sp. NPDC002619, assembly GCF_042889305.1. Taxonomy (NCBI): domain Bacteria; kingdom Bacillati; phylum Actinomycetota; class Actinomycetes; order Kitasatosporales; family Streptomycetaceae; genus Streptomyces; species Streptomyces sp. NPDC002619. The sequence goes on from NZ_JBIAQV010000015.1 coordinate 121,772, forward strand.
CTTCTCCGGGGCGTTGCGCGGGACCTTGATGACGGAGATACCGTCGTGCGGCGGCCGGCAGTCGGGGTAGGTGGCGCTCGGCGAGTACGAGGCCACGTAGATGTAGACGTTCCCGCGCTCGGGCACCAGCGTGTGCGTGTGCGAGCCGCAGTTGGTCTCGACGGCGGCGACGTACTTCGGGTTGGTCTTGTCGCTGATGTCGAAGACCTTCATGCCCTCCCACGAGGACTTCTCGGTCGCCGGCTGCGTGGTGCTGTTGCAACTGCTGTCGCTGCGCGAGGAGTCGGTGGAAAGGAACAGCAGGTCGCCGGAGACGGACACGTCGTTCTGTGAGCCCGGGCACAGGACCTGGGCGACCGTCTTCGGGGAGCTCGGATTGCCGATGTCGAAGATACGGAAGCCGTCGTAGTTGCCCGCGAAGGCGTATCTGCCCTGGAAGGCCAGGTCCGAATTGAGCCCGAGGAGGGCGTCCTTGGGGACGTTGACGAGGTGTTCGATGTTGGTGGAGTGGACGATCTCGTCCTGGCCGGGTATCTCGCCGCTCGCGATGGCCTCCCGCGCCTCGGCCTGCGCGCTGCGGGAGACCGCCGTGCCCGTGGCCGGAGCGTCCCCTGGGTCGGGGGTCGCGGTGGCCGGAGCTGCCGTCACGAGGGCGGCCAGCAGTCCAGCGGCCGCCGCGGCAACTCCCAGGCGTCTGCGTCGCGTTAGAGGGTCGTTCAACAGGATCACTGTTTCCTCCCTTGTGCCGTTCGCCTCAGAACGGTTCACGCATCCCGCAGTATCGTCTTCATCATGCACATACCAATAGAGGGCAACGTACTTGTAATGAAGGTTTTCGATCGGTAACGCGCGGAAGCCTGCAAGGACAGTCACCACACTCACGAGGTGTCCCTCAACCCGCCTGTCACAGGAGGTCGTTGTGCAGCTCCGCCGCACGTCACTCGTCGCGATCGCACTGTCCGTCGTGGCCGTGCTCGGCAGTGGGGGGTGCGATTCCGGTACGACGGCGAAGCCCGCCGCGGTCAACGGCCCTTCGGTGATCGTGCCGGGCGAGCCCGGAGAGGCGAACCGGACCCTGTCCGCCGAGGATGCCGCCGAGCAGCGGGCGGAGGACGACTCCCCCAACTCCGCGGACGTCTCCTACGCGCAGATGATGATCGAGCACCACGCGCAGGCGCTGGACATGACCGAACTCGCCCCGAAGCACGCCGATTCCACACAGGTCGAACGGCTCGCCGAGCGGATCGCCGCCGCCCAAGGGCCGGAGATCAAGGCCATGCGGGGCTGGCTGACGTCGTACGGCAAGCCGGAGAAGCCCGGCGGTCACGCGCACACCGCGATGCCCGGAATGGCGACCGAGGCACAGCTGAAGCGACTGCGCGCGGCCGAGGGGAAGGCCTTCGACCGGCTCTTCCTCACGCTGATGATCACGCATCACGAGGGGGCGATCACCATGGCAACCGACGTGAAGGCACAGGGCAACAACATCCGGATCGAGGAGATGGCCGACGATGTGATCGCCCAGCAGACCAGCGAGATCGCGAGAATGCGCAAGATGCTGTAGAAGGCAGGAATTTGGGAGACAGTTCCAGTTCCATCAGAATCGCCCGCAATGTCATGTTTCATCGGCCGGGATGCCGGGACTCTCCTCGCGCGGCCGCGAACGGCACAGGCATACTCGGGCCCTGCGGGCGCGCCGGTGTCCGTGAGAACCAGGAGGTGGGCGATGGTGTCGTCGTCGGTGTCGGGGACGGAGCCCCGGAAAGTCACGATCCATGACGTCGCCCGGTCCGCCGGAGTGTCACGTCAGACCGTGTCGCGGGCGCTGAACGACAAGGGCGAGATCGACGGCTCCACCAAGCAGCGCGTCCTCGACGCCGCCCGCGCGCTGGGCTACCGGCCGAGCCGGTTCGCCCGCGGACTGGTGCGGCAGGACACCACCACCATCGGGCTGGTCATCCCCGACCTGCTCAACCCGTTCTTCACCGAGGTCGCCGCGGCCGCGCTGGAAGCGGCCCGGGCCCGCGGCTGGCACGTCGTCGTATACGACACCGCGGACAGGGCCGAGGAGGAGCTCGGCACGCTCCAGGTGATCAGCTCGCAAGTGGACGCGGTCGTTGGTTACTTCAGCTGCTCCGAGGACGAGCTGGAGCTGTTCACCCGGGGCATGCCGGTGGTGCTCATCGGCCGTGAGCACCACTCCGCGCGGTTCAGTTCGATCCGGATCGACGGCGGGGAAGGCGTCCGCGCCGCGGTCGCGTACCTGGTCGCGCAGGGCCACACGCGGATCGGGATGCTGGACCACTCCGGCCGTGCCGAGCCGAGCGTCCGGCACGAGTGGTTCACCACTGCGGCGTCGTCCCACGGGCTCGACGCCCGTATGGTGGTCGCCGCCGACCAGTCCGCCGACGGCGGCGGCGCGGCCCTCAAGAACCTGCTCGCCGCCCACCCGGACGTCACCGCGGTCTTCACCTTCAACGACATCATCGCGATCGGCGCCCTGCGCGAGGCGCGCCGGCTCGGCCGGAGCGTCCCGCGGGACCTGGCCGTGATCGGCTTCGACGGTCTGCAGCTCGGCGCGCTCATCGAACCCCCGCTCTCCAGCGTCGCCCTGGACACGCGCAGACTCGGCGCGCTCGCCATCGACCAGGTCGCACGGCTGCTGACCTGCGTGGACCCGCTCGGGGCCGACGACCTCGTCGTGCGGGCCGAGTTGCGATTGAGCGGGTCAGCTTAACCTTCCTGACTCGCCTGCGAAGCGCAGCCTTGACACTCGACTGCACCGGAGCGCACACTTCCGAACACTTCGCAACGCCATCCGTGAGCGTTCACGTGAACGCTCACGTGAACGCTCACGGGCGGCTGAACGATCGTTGCCGGTAAGCCGCCCGAGGTGTCAACGTCGACCCGTCTAGCGCCCTCGCTAGTCGCTCTCTGGAACGGAAGATATGAGCAACACAGTCACGCGCATCCGCCTCGCCACTGTCGCCGCCGCGGCCGGTGTCGCCGTACTCGCCGGATGCTCGTCGCCAGCGCCGTCGGACAAGGCATCCGCGGCCTCCTGCACGCCCGCGAAGGGCAAGGTCACCCTGCAGTACTGGAACACCGTTCCGGGGATGGACAAGGTCGTCGCCCTGTGGAACGAGAAGAACCCGAACATCCAGGTGCAGACGAAGAACATCTCCAACGACCAGTACGGAACTCTCGGCAACGCCCTCAAGGCGGGCAAGGCGCCGGACCTCGCTCAGGTCGGTTACGACGAGCTCCCCAACCTGCGCACCCAGAACGCGTTCGTGGACGCCTCAGCCTGCTCGGCAGCCACCGCGGCCAAGTCGCAGTTCGTGCCGTGGACCTGGTCGCAGACCAGCTTCGGCGGCACCGGCGTGTTCGCCTTCCCGCAGGACACCGGCCCGATGGCCCTCTACGTGCGCAGCGACCTCTTCAAGCAGCACGGCCTCACGATCCCGAAGACCTGGGACGAGTACGCAGCGGATGCGCAGAAGCTGCACAAGGCGGACCCCAACCTCGACATCACGTTCTTCGACCCGAACAACGCCGAGTGGTTCAACGGACTCCTCTGGCAGAACAACGCCGAGATGTACAACTACTCCGGCAACAAGTGGCAGGTCACCGTCGCATCCGACCAGAGCAAGCAGGTCGCCGACTACTGGCAGAAGCTGATCGACGCCAAGCTCGTGCGCACCGACCTCGCCAACGGTTCGACCCAGATGTACGCCGCGTACCAGAAGAACCAGATCGCCACCTACGTCGGCGCCGCCTGGGGCTACAGCCTGATGCGTGACAACCTGCCCAAGCAGGCCGGCAAGTGGTCGATCGTCCCGATGCCGACATGGGGCTCGAGCGCCGCATCCGGCGACTGGGGCGGATCCACCGTCGCGTTCATGAAGGGCAGCACGCACCTGTACGAGTCGGTCAAGTTCAACACCTGGCTGAACACCGACCCGGAAGCCCTCGCGCTGGAGAACAAGCTGGGCGGCCTCTACCCGGCGGCCACCGCCGGTTCGAAGCTTCCCGCACTCTCGCAGGGCGTCCCGTACTACAACAACGAGAAGATCTTCAACGTCTTCGCCGATGCGTCCAAGAAGATCGACACCAACTTCTCCTGGGGTCCCACCCAGAAGACGGTGAACCTGGCGCTTCAGGATGCGATGGCCAAGGCGGCAGCCGGCAGCGGCACGCTCACCGACGCACTCTCGGCCGCCCAGGCGAGCGCACTGAAGTCGATGAAGGATCTCGCGATCCCGGCTGCGGCGGGCAAGTGACCGCAGCATGACTGACACCGCAACCCGCGCGACCCGCGTGGTGGCTGCGAACCGGGGCCGCCGGCGTCACAACGGCGGCGGCCCCCGGGCGGGCACCATCGCGGCGTTCCTTACTCCGTTCTTCCTCCCGTTCGTGCTGTTCTACCTGGTGCCGATCGGCTACGCGATCTGGCAGAGCTTCCTCGTCGTGCGCCGCACCGGCGGCCAGTACGGCACGTCGTACACGACCTTCGGCGGCTTCGAACAGTACGTGCAGGTGTTCCAGAACAACGAGTTCTGGAACAGCATCGGGCGCATCGGACTGTTCGGCATCGTGCAGGTGCCGGTCATGCTGTTCGTCGCGCTGGTCATGGCGCTGCTGCTCGACACTCCCCTGCTGAAGCTCAAGTCGTTCTTCCGCATCACGGCGTTCATGCCGTATGCCGTGCCCGGCGTCATCGCCGCGATCATGTGGTCGTTCCTCTACTCGCCGCAGCTCAGCCCCGTCATCGACCTGCTGAAAGCCATCGGACTCCAGCCCGACTTCCTCGGTCCGGGCGCCGTGCTGTGGTCGGCGGCGAACGTCTCGACCTGGCTCTGGACCGGCTACAACATGCTGATCATGTTCTCGGCACTGCAGTCGATCCCGCAGGAGCTCTACGAAGCCGCCAAGCTCGACGGTGCGAGCAACTGGGCGATCGCGTGGAAGATCAAAGTCCCGATCATCTCCCCGTCGATCATCCTCACCACGGTGTTCTCGATCATCGGCACGCTGCAGCTCTACGCCGAGCCGGCCGTGCTGCGCCAGATCTCCTCGAACATCTCGAGCACGTTCACACCGAACATGCTCGCGTATGCGGTGGCCTCCGGAAACAACTACCAGCAAGCAGCAGCGATCTCCGTGGTCATCGCCCTCATCACCTTCGTCTTGAGCTTCGGATTCATGCGACTGACCTCGAAGAGGGCCGGACTGTGAGCAACCAGCCCCTGATTCGCGAAAGCCGCGTCAGCCGCACGGCTGTCATGGCTCTGATGTTCCTCCTGGCGATCTACTTCCTGCTGCCGATCTACTTCCTGATCGTCGCGGCGACGAAACCGCAGGGCGACCTCGCCTCCACCAACGGACTGGCGTTCTCGCACTTCAACCTGTTCAAGAACCTGAGCACCCTGTTCAGCCAGAGCAACGGCATCTTCGTGCAGTGGGCTGTGAACAGCGTGATTTACGCGGTGCTGGGCGCGGTCGTCGGAACCCTGCTCTCCGCGCTGTGTGGCTACGCGCTCGCCAAGTTCGAGTTCCGGGGCCGCGAGTTCCTGTTCTCCGTCATCCTCGGCGGCGTCCTCGTTCCCACCACCGCGCTCGCGCTCCCGCTGTTCCTTCTGTTCTCGGCGACCGGGATCGTCAACACCTACCTCGCGGTGTTCCTGCCCAGCATCGTCAGCCCGTTCGGCGTCTACCTCGCCCGCATCTTCGCTGCCGCCGCCGTACCCGAGGAACTCCTCGAGGCGGCGCGCCTGGACGGCGCCGACGAGTTCCGCACGTTCTTCTCGGTGGCGCTGAAGCTGATGGCGCCGTCGCTGGTGACCATCTTCCTGTTCCAGTTCGTCGCCATCTGGAACAACTTCTTCCTGCCGATGGTGATGCTGCAGAAGGAGTCGCTCTTCCCGATCACGCTCGGCCTCTACGAGTGGAACGGTCAGACCTCCCGTGTCCCGCTCCTCCAGGAATCCGTGATCACCGGCTCGCTGGTCTCGATCGTGCCCGTGATCATCGTGTTCATCCTGCTCCAGCGGTTCTGGCGCACCGGGCTCGCCTCCGGCTCCCTCAAGTAACACCGCACCCCCCCGCCAATACAGAACGGTCCCTCTCGCCATGCAGAACTCCGCCGTCTTCGTGCCCCACTTCCACTGGGACCGGGAGTGGTACGAGCCTTTCCAGGTGTTCCGGCACCGGCTCGTCACCGCCCTCGACACCGTGCTGGAGACGGCCGAGTCGAACCCCGACTTCCGGTTCACCGTCGACGGGCAGATGGCCGCGATCGAGGACTACCTGGAGATGCGACCGGAGAACCGCGACCGTGTCGTGGCCCTGGTCACCGGCGGCCAACTCGCCATCGGACCGTGGCTCATCCTGCTGGACGAGTTCCTCTGCTCCGGTGAGACCATCGTCCGCAACCTGCAGATGGGATGGGCGGCCGCGGCACGGCTCGGCGGCTCGATGCCCGTCGGCTATCTGCCGGACATGTTCGGCCACATCGCGCAGATGCCGCAGATCCTGGCGCGCGCCGGCATCGAGCACGCGGCCCTGTGGCGCGGTGTGCCCGGCTCCGTCTCCGGTCACGCCTTCCGCTGGCGCGCTCCCGACGGCTCCGAAGTACGCACCGAGTTCCTCTTCGACGGCTACGACAACGGCCTCGACGTCCTGCTGGTGCCCGACCAGATCGGGCGCGCGCTCGGCGAGTACGCCGAGATGACGGCCGAACGGTGGGGCGGCGACCCGGTGCTGGCGATGGCCGGAACCGACCACAGCGCACCCGACCCGCGCCTCGCGGACTGGCTGCGGCGCGCGTCGAGCCCGGAGCGCCCCATCACCCTCGCGACACTCGACGAGTACATCCGTGAACACGTGCGCGACGAGGTGTCCAGCTGCGTCACCGGTGAACTGCGCAGCCATGTGCGGGGCAACATTCTCCCGGGTGTGCTCTCCGTGCGGCTCGGGCTCAAGCAGGCGATGGCCGTCGCCGAGCGCACCGTCGACCACGCCGAGCGGATGAACGCCCTGTGGTCCCGGCGCGACGACTCTCCGTTCCTCACGCTCGCGTGGCGCAAGATCATCGAGTCGACCGCGCACGATTCGGTGGTCGGCTCCGGCACCGACGAGACCTGCGAGCAGGTCGAGGCACGGCTCGCCGAAGCCGCCCAGACCGCGCGCGCCGTGCGGGACGCGGCCCTCGCCGAGCCGGCCGCCCTGGTGCCGAGCGACGGATACCTGATCGCCAACCCTCTGCCGTTTGCCCGTACGGCTCTGGTCGAGGTGGATGTCGCGGCCTCCTCCGAAGGAGCGGTCCTGGTCGCGACGGCCGCCGACGGCTCGGCGCATCCGGTGCAGCTGGTCTCCGAGGCCCCGACCGTGCTCAGCGACGAGCGCATGGACGCCTCGCAGCTCGAACGGGTACTGCGCCGCATCCACCGCCGCGAGCTCTTCGGCCGGCTGATCGACCACTACGAACTCACCCCGGGCTCGCTCGTCTTCCACCTCGCCGAGGTACCGGCAGACGCACCGTTCGACCTGCTGATCCTGCGCCGCGAGGTCGCCGCCGCGGCTGCCGCACATCCGGGTGAGTGGCGGGTGCTGACGCTGACGGAGGCACGGGCGACCGCGCTGGTGCCGGTGCGGGTGCCGGCCTCCGGGCTCGCGAGTTTCCGGGTCGGTCCGGGTCACCGGGCTGTCTCGCTGCCGACGGACTTCGCACCCGCGACGGCGACGGCTCGAGCGCTCTCGAACGGGCTCGTCGAGGTCGCGGTCGCCGCCGACGGCACTCTGGACGTGACCGGCGCCGACGGCACCGTACTGCGCGGAGTCGGCCGTCTCGTCGACGGCGGCGACCGCGGCGACAGCTACAACTACGCTCCCCCGGCCCGGGACGTGCTCGTGTCGGAGCCGACGGAGATCGCCGTCGAACTCCTGGAGAGCGGCCCGCTGCGTTCCACGCTGCGCGTCACCCGCGTCTACGAGTGGCCCGCCGCCCTTTCCTCCGACCGCGACGTGCGCAGCGGCCCGACCGGGCCGACGCCGGTGGAGACGCTCGTGGAAGTGCGCGCGGGTGAGCCGTTCGTGCGTGTGTCCACGTCGTTCCTGAACCAGTCCGCCGACCACAGGCTGCGCTTCCATGTGCCGCTGCCCGAGCCGGTGGCCGGGTCTGCGTCCGCCGGGCAGTTCGCCGTCACCGAGCGAGGGCTCACCGCGGAGGGCGGCTGGGGCGAGTACCCGCTGGCCACGTTCCCCGCGAGTTCGTTCGTGTCGGCCGACGCAGCCAACGTCCTGCTCGACCACTCCAGCGAGTACGAACTCGTCGACGACGGCCGCGAACTCGCCATCACCGTGCTGCGCGCGATCGGCTCGATCAGCGTGAACATCCATCCCCTCCGTGACGAACCCGCGGCGAGCGAGATTCCCGTTCCGGGTGCGCAGGACCTCGGGACGCGCGTCGAGAACCGCCTGGCCGTCGTGCCTTCGGCGAGCGGCTGGCGCGGCGCCGGCGTGGTCGCTCTCGCCGAGGAGTTCCGGAACGACGTGCTGGTCGTCCGCGGGACCGCGCCGGGCGCCGGCCAACTGCCGCCCGACGTAGTCGGCTTGCAGGTGGACGGTGCGGACGTCCTCGTGTCGAGCATCCGCCGTGTCGACGACGGCGATCGCGGCGCCGGCACCGAGATCCGGCTGGCCGCGATGAACGACACGGAGTCGACCGTCCGCGTGTCCGGCGCGTTCACCAAGGCCACCACGGTCGATCTGCTCGGCCGCCCCCTCGCGCCGGCGCCGGTCGCGGACGGGCTCGAACTCGCCCTCGGCCCCTGGGAGATCCGCACGGTCGTGGTCCGCTAGGGATCCTCAGCCGGCCTTCGCATCCCCCCGCCTGCTACCCAAGAAAGAGTCGTGACCTCTTGCTCCCCGAGCTTTCCGCGTATGTGTCCGACATCGCGCCAGGGCGTGGCGCGCTGCGCCCGGCGCGCTCGTGGCTGCACTCCGACGCCCCCACCCGTTCGCTGAACGGGGATTGGCATTTCCGGCTGTCGCCGACGCCGTCGGTGGCGGAGGACTTCGCGGCCGAAGGCTTCGACGACAGCGGCTGGGACGACATCCCGGTGCCCTCCCACTGGGTGCTCCGGGGCGACGGTGCCTACGGCCGGCCGATCTATACGAACGTGCAGTTCCCGTTCCCGATAGACCCGCCCCATGTGCCGGACGAGAACCCCACCGGCGACTATCGCCGCCACTTCGACCTGTCGCCCGACTGGGCGGAGGCCGAGCGCGTGGTGCTGCGGTTCGACGGTGTCGAGTCGTTCTTCAGGGTGTGGGTGAACGGCGTCGAGATCGGCAGCGCCGCCGGCAGCCGGCTCGCCCACGAGTTCGACGTGACGTCATCCGTACGCCCCGGCGGCAACGTCATCGCCGTACGGGTGCACCAGTGGTCGGCGAGCAGCTACCTCGAGGACCAGGACCAGTGGTGGCTGCCCGGCATCTTCCGTGACGTCACCCTGCTCGCGCGGCCGGCCGGGGGCATCGAGGACGTCTGGCTACGGACCGGGTTCGAGGACGGGCGCGGCCAGGTCGAGCCGGAGGTGACGGCCGATGCGGCCGCGTTCCCCGTCACCCTGCGCATCCCCGAACTCGGCATCGAGCACGTCTGGGGCACCGCGTCCGAGGTGGCCCCGCTCGACGTCGGCGGCGTGGAGCCGTGGTCGGCCGAGCGGCCTCGGCTGTACGACGTCACCGTGTCGACGGCCGCGGAGAGCATCGCCCTGCGGGTGGGTTTCCGTACGGTCGAGATCCGGGGCGACCGGTTCCTGGTCAACGGCCGCCGCGTCGTCTTCCACGGGGTCAACCGCCACGAGACCCACCCCGAGCGCGGCCGGGTCTTCGACGAGGCGCACGCACGCGAGGACCTGGCCCGCATGAAGCGGTTCAACGTGAACGCGATCCGCACCAGTCACTACCCGCCGCATCCACGGCTGCTCGACCTCGCCGACGAACTCGGGTTCTGGGTCGTCCTCGAATGCGATCTCGAGACGCACGGCTTCGACACGACGGACTGGGTCGGCAATCCGAGCGACGACCCGGCGTGGCGCGAGGCGTACCTCGACCGGATCCGGCGCACCGTCGAGCGGGACAAGAACCATCCCAGCATCGTGATCTGGTCGCTCGGCAACGAGGCGGGAACGGGCAGCAACCTCGCCGCGATGTCGGCGTGGGTGCACGCCCGCGACGCCGGCCGGCCCGTGCACTACGAAGGTGACCACGCCGGCGACTACACCGACGTCTACTCGCGCATGTACGCGTCGGTGCCGGAGACGGAGCGGATCGGGAGCGACGACTCGGACTCGACGCTGCTGAACTGCACGCCCTCGCAGAGCGCCAGGCAGCGCACCAAGCCGTTCCTGCTGTGCGAATACGCCCACGCGATGGGCAATGGGCCCGGCGGACTCGACCAGTACGAGGCGCTCGTGCACCGGTATCCGCGGCTGCACGGCGGCTTCGTCTGGGAGTGGCGCGATCACGGCATCCTGGCGACGGCCCCGGACGGTACGCCCTACTACGCGTACGGCGGCGACTTCTCGGAGGCCGTCCACGACGGCAACTTCGTGATGGACGGAATGCTGCTGAGCAACGACGTCCCGACGCCCAGCCTCCACGAGTTCAAGGCCGTCGTACAGCCGGTCCGCTTCACCTTCACCGGTGACGACGTGGTGATCACGAACCTCCGGCACTCGGCCGACACGTCCGACCTGCGATTCCGCCTGCGCGTTGAGCACGACGGAACTCCCGTGGATTCAAGGGACTTGACGATTCCCGTCGTCGCGGCGGGCGAGTCGGCGCGCGTGTCGTTGCCCCGGACACCTGTGGCGGAGGACGCGGAGACGTGGGTCTCGCTCGACGCGGTGCTGGCGGCCAAAACCGCCTGGGCGCACGAAGGCCATGTGATCGCCTCCGCTCAGCTGGACCTTACGCCGCGCCGTCCCGCACCCGGCGTCCGGCGCCGGACCGGGTGGCGCCGTGCCGACGGGACTCAGGTGCTGGGAATCGGCGAGTTCGTCGAAGGCTCCGTCGTACGCCTCGCCGGTCGCACTGTGGCGGGCCCGCGGCTGGAGCTGTTCCGTGCCCCGACCGACAACGACGAGAGCGCGTCCGAGGAGGTCGAGGAGAGCGACGCCGACATCCCCGGGGTGTCCAACGCCGAACTGTGGCGTCGCGACGGTCTCGACCGGCTGACCACGCGCCGGCTGTCCGTCGAACGCACCGCGGACGCCCTGCGCACCCTCGCCAAGGTCTCCGCGGCGAACTCGGCCCTGTCCGTGATGGTGGAGACCGTCTGGTCGATCGAGGCCGACGCACTGGAACTGCGTGTGGAGATCGAGCCGTCGAGCGGCTGGCGGACGGTGTGGCCGCGCATCGGGATCCGCTTCGACCTGCCCGATGGCGCTGCTCCGGTCGACGGCGCCGAGTGGTTCGGCCTCGGCCCGCACGAGTCCTACCCGGACAGTCTCCGCGCGGCACGCATAGGCCGCTTCGCCTCGGGCATCCACGATCTCTCCGTGGAGTACGCGCGCCCCCAGGAGAGCGGACACCGCTCCCGGCTGCGACAGCTCTCACTGACGAGCGGCGGCACCGAGGTACTGCGCGTCGCGGCACTCCCCGACACACGTGGACGGCTCCCCGGCTTCACCCTCAGCCGCCACAGCCCCCAGCAGATCGCACGAGCGGCCCACCCGTTCGAGCTCCCGGACTCGACGACGAGCCACCTGATCATCGACGCCGCCCAGCACGGGCTCGGCTCCCGGGCCTGCGGTCCGGATGTCCGGCCCGAGTTCTCGCTTCGTCCCGAATCCCGCACGATCCGCCTGCGCATCGCAGCGGGTTGACCCCCCGGACTCCGCCCGCACGCCGGCGCCCCTCACTCGTTCGGTGTCCCCGCTCGCGGACGCCCGCGTGCGGGGACGCCGGAGTGTGCGCACAGTGGGACTCACGGGTCGCGTGACGACAGTGAGGGGCGATTATCGTAACGGTGCTGTCGAACGTACGCGTCCCGTGGCCGTACGACACCTGGAACAACGCGCGTCCCGGCCGCTCACAGGACGGCGATCGGGTTCACCGGAGAACCGGTGGCCGCGGGCAGTCTGAGGGGCGCGACGACGCACAGGAAGCTCCAGCGGCCGAGTTGTTCGCAGACCGGGAGCAGTTCCTCGAAGTCCAGGTAGTCCATGAGGTGCAACCCCAGGGCGTTCACGGCGAGTACGTGGACGGGGAAGGGGACCTCGGCCACCGCGCTGGGAGCCGTGTCGTTGTTGCCGTCCGACCCGAGGGCGGCCACGCGGCGTTCGACCAGGAAGGACATCGCCGCGGGGTGCAGTCCCGCCCGCGCCTGTGCGGCATTCCAGGGGCCGAGGCTCCGGCGCCGATGGCGGTGCCCGACGCGCACGAACAGCAGATCGCCCGGTCCGACCGTGACGTCCTGGGCGGTCTCCGCGGCCAGGAGGTCGTCGGCCGTCACGAAGTCGCCGGGATCCAGCCATGGCTCGCCCCGCAGGCGCGGGATGTCCAGGAGAACACCGCGGCCGACGATGCCGTCCCGCACCAGGGCCAGGGTGAGCGCGTCGGCACCGTCCGGTGTCACGCTGCTCGCCGGGACACCGCCGTGGAGTTCGCCGTCGAAGATCACGTGGCACAGCGCGTCGAGGTGACTGTCGACTTCCCCGTGCACGTTCATCGCGAACCGGTCGCGGGCGAAGTGCAGTCCGGGCGCCTCGGCCTCGTGTCCGGTGGGTGCGGTCATCCGGTGGGACGCGGGCTCGGGGTTGTCCGGACCCGGCTCGGTCTCGATGGGGGCGGCGAGCGACACGCTGCGTCCGCGCCGTACCCCGGCGGCGGCGGCCACGACACGCTCGGGCGTCAGATGAGCCAGCGCTCCAGGCCGCTCGTCCGTGCCGCGCGGGGCCTGCTCGCGCAGCCGGCGGTACAGGGACAGGAAGTCCGCCCCGGACATCCAGTGCGGTGTCGCCGGGTGCGAGAGGGCGGGATGGTGGTGCGTGCTCATGGTGACCGATGGCCTGACCGGGCGGGAAGTCATGGTTCACCGCCCCGGGAGACGGAGCGTCGGCTCGGCCCTGTTCGTACGAACCGTCACGTGAGCTCCTCCTCGTCGGCTCGGGGCTCTGGTTCCAATGTCGACCTCCGTCGGCCGCTACGCATCCCGGGGTCCTCGGACGTCGTCCGCCACCCGGGCTCCAGGCGGTCGAGGAGCAGGCGGAAGGCCGTGGTGGCCCGTGCCCAGTCGCCGGTGGCCAGGGGGGCGAAGAGGAGGCCGAAGACGGTGTCGACGAGGAGCGTGGCCTCGTGCCGGGCGCGCGCTTCGGGCATGCCCAGGCCGCTGTAGAGGGTGGCCATCAGGTCCGTCCACTCGCTGAGCAGATCACGCATCAGCGGCCCGTAGCGGTCGGGGTGCAGCAGGCTGGTGGTCATCATCTCGAGGTACAGCGGGAGCGTGGCATGGATGTCGGGGGTGTCGAACCGCAGCCACAGCTCGTCCAGCAGGCGGCGCAGGGCCGCGGTGTCCCGCGGTGGACCGGCCGCGGCCAGGTCTTCGCGGACCCTGAGGAGCGGTCGTCTCTCGTCGATGGCGAGGGCCTCCGAGACCATCCGCTCCTTGGTCCCGAAGTAGTACAGGAGCATGCGGTCGCTGGTGCCCAGGGACCGTGCCAGGGGACGCAGGGACAGGTCGGCGAGGCCGTTGCGGAGCACGTACGCGCGGACGCGGTCCAGTAGTTCCCGGCGCTTGGCCGGATCGGCCGGGCGTGGCATGGACGCCTCCTGAGGCGGGGTCACGGACAGGCGACCCCTTATGTCTATCTTATTGCGCTTTACCTCTTTACCGTAGCACTCGCTACATGTATTCTATTCATGTAGCACTCGCTACATGCAAGGCAACCGGGCTGCACGAGATCGCCGAAGGGATTGATTCACCATGGCCCGCCCGACCGGTGCACAACGGCAGGGATGGGTGGCGAAGGACTCCTCGACGTCCTGGCTCGCGCGGCATCGCGGGCTGTGGGCACGCACACTGGCGCCGCTGCGTCCGCTGGACGCCCCCGCCGCGCGGGTCACAGCCCTGCAGGCGTCCTGGCCCCTGGCGCGAGACCTACGGTCGGCGGGCGTCGCGCGGCGAGCGGTGACCGGGCGGCTTCGCGAATGGAACCTGGACCATCTGACCGACAGCGCCGAGCTGCTGGTCAGCGAGCTGGTCACCAACGCCCTGCGGTACGCGCCCGGGCCCGTACGGCTCAACCTGCGAGTGACCGACAGCTGTCTGCGCTGCGAGGTCGAGGACACCCACGTCGCCGTCCCGGTGAGGCGCGGCGCCGACCACGACGCCGAGGGCGGTCGTGGCACGGAGCTCGTCGATCTGCTCAGCGACGGCTGGGGCAGCTACGAGACGGGGACGGGCAAGACCACCTGGTTCGAACTGACTGTTCCTCCCTGCCCCGAGAGCGCGGAGGGCGCCGGCGATCCGGTGTCGGTGGCGCTCTGACGGCACCGGCCGTGCGGGTCAGCTTGCTCTGCCCCGTCGACAGTCCGGTCCAGCGGCCGAACCCCGTGAAGACCAGCGACCCGATCCCGCTGGACACGAGCGCCGGGAGCATGATGGCGAAGAGTTGAGTGCCGCCCACTCCGGCCACCTCGATGAGGAACACGGCCCCGACCAGCGGATTGCCGAAGATCGCGGACAGCGCCGCCGCCGCACCGGCCGCGCCCAGAAGTGCCGAGCTCCGCGCGGTCACGGGGGCACGGGCCAGCCCCGCGAGGAGCAGTGCCAGGCCGCCACCCAGCGCGATCAGCGGGGCATCCGGACCGAGCGTGGCGCCGAGCGGCAGGCCGGCGACGGCAACGAGGATCACCCCCGGCAGGGCGGCCGAGAACATCCCGCCGGAGTACAACCCCGAGGCGGGAACGTGGCCGCCCGCGCCCGGGAGACGTGGGCCCGCCACGCCGGGTGCGGGGCGGGCCCGGACGGTGTTCGGTTTCTACCAGCCCACGGCGACCAGCAGCCACTGCGGATTGGCGTGGGAGACGAAGGAGGACTGGCCGGCCACATCGTCGTAGGGGAATCCGTAGGCGAGGCGGTTGATGGCGTTGTCGTGCCAGAACTTCGCGTAGTAGTTGGCAGGCGCGGCCTTGTAGTACTGGCTCGGGTCGCCCTGCTGGTTCGCCGGGAGTGTCGCGACGTGGCGGTTGAGCGCGGCGCACATGTCGGGGTTGGCGGCCAGGGACGCGGCGCAGCCGAAGATGTCCGAGGTGGCCGCGTTGACGCCGACCGACTGGGCGTAGGCGGTGAAGTAGCCGGCGTTGGCGCCGCCCGCGCGGAAGCTCGGGTCGCTGCCGGGGGCGATGATGCGGTACGGGGCCTGGGTCTGGGCGAGCACCTTGAACTCGGCCGGCACGTAGTCGGTGAACCGCTGGAAGGTGGTGGCGCGGTCCTCGGCGAACGTGCTTCGGTTCTCGCCGACCTCGACGTCGTAGCCGTCCTTGGTGTGCAGCCGCATGGCGAGCTTGAGACCGAAGGCGTCGACGCGGGTGGTGTTGCCGTTGAAGACGTTGTCGCCGACGGTGAACTCGATGAAGTCGTAGTAGGGGCCGTTCGGCGAGCCGAGGTAGAAGTACATGCGCCCCGCGGAGTTCGCCGGCATGTCCAGATAGGGCTGCTCGGCGATGGAGTGCACCTGGCCGTTGAAGCTCCAGTACACCTGACTGTCGGGGTACTTGCCGTTGGTGCGGTTGAGGATCTTCACCTCGACGACGTTGCGGGCCGGCGGAATGTCACTGGTGCTGCCCCAGAAGTCGTCCGGCGGCGGGGTGCTGCCGCCGGGTCCGCGGACCTCGAACTCCCAGAGGGAGTAGCCGTACGGCGTGCCCCGCTCGGTGCCGTAGAGGCGTACGTAGCGGCCGCTGCCGCTGACGGTGAGGTTCTGGGTGCCGCCGATGGCTGCGGTGGTGGAGTAGATCGTCGTCCAGTCCTGGGCATTGGCGGATGTCTGGATCTGGAACGATCTGCCGTACGCGGCCTCCCAGTTCAGGGTGACGCCGGTGAGCTGCTGGACCGAGCCCAGGTCGACCTGGAGCCACTGCGGATCGGCGAAGGCCGAGGACCAGCGGGTACCGGGGTCTCCGTCGACCGCCGCGGACGCCGGGAACACGGCGTTCTCGGTCGAGGAGGCCGTGGCGGGCCGTCCGCGGGAGAGCACGACGTCGGCCGCTCGAGCGGGCGACGGCGCCAGGGCGACGAAGCAGGCGGCGAGCAGAGTGAGGATCAAGCACAGAGCCGTTCGGGAACGCGTGGCGCTGGTCGACGGTCTTGCCGTGGGCGCGCTGAAGGTTGGCTGCATGGGGGTCTCCGAAGCCGGGCGGCCTGTGGGGATGGAGGGGCGGCAGTGCTTGAGAGCGCTCTCCCAGGGTTGTACTCCCGCCGGTTCCCGCGGTCAACAAGTGAACGCAGAACGAGGGAAGTTGGCCCCCGCCCCTGGCCTTGCGACCAGGAGTCGGCGACGGCTCACCATGCCGAGGAGTACGGCTCGTTCATGCTCACGCCGGCCGGTTCTGTTGCTCGATGTACTGCTTGACCACGGAGAGTGGGGCGCCGCCGACGGTTCCTGCAAAGTAGGAACCGGACCAGAGCTTGTTGGCCCGCCAGTAGTGCCGTACCAGGTCGGGGAACTCCTGGCGCAGGCGGCGGGAGGAGACACCCTTGAGGGAGTTGACGAGCTTGGTGACGGCGACCTTGGGCGGGAAGTTCACCAGGAGGTGGACGTGGTTGTTCTCGCCGTTGAACTCCACCAGTTCACACTCGAAGTCCGCGCACACCGACCGCATGATCTCCTCCATACGCACCAGATGAGCGTCCGTGAACACTTTGTGCCGGAACTTGGTCACGAAGACCAAGTGCACATGCATCACGAAAACACAGTGCCGGCCAGTTCTGATCTTCTGCATCTCACCCATAACCCAAGTATGTATCGTGGCCGCCATGCAGCTTCGGTACAGCTTCCGCGTGCGACACGAGGTCGCACCATTCAAGTGGGCAATCCGGTCTCAACTGGACTGTCCCAGACCAGTGTTCTGAGGTCTGGCCCCACGCTCACATGCGTCGCTGGCAACGGCGGGGTGTGAAGCTGAGCGCTCAAGGCCCAAGGGTGCCAAGGCATCTGGCGCCACAGGCCGAGGGGCAGTTCGGAAGGGTGAACGAAAGTGAACCCCTGTCAAAGCCTCGTCAAAGTAGCCCGCCCGATGCTGAGCAGGAGCGGCGGTTACGGCCCGGATGCTGGGAGGCATCGAGCGGGGCCGAAGGTTCGGACCTGAGGCTCGTGAACACCGCTGGCCGCGGGGCAATAGGGGGCACCCTCCCCGAACGCATCTTGGTGGTGCGGAACGTGGAAACCCGGTTGAGGTCCAGAGCGATCTGGTAGGCCGACCGCAAGGGAAGCAGAATTCCTCAGCCGGACAGGATGGTCCAAGAAGCGAATGCCGGTCCCCGAAAGGGAGAGGGAAAGCGGGCGAATGCGCCTGTATAACCTGCCGGATACGGGGTCGTCCCCGGCCTGAAAAGGAGCAGACGTGGACCAGGTAAGCCTTTGAAGTGAACTGAGAAGAAGCCCGAACCGACGGACAAGTTAGACACCGGGAGGACGGTGGACATGCCTGCTCTGCCACTCACCCCGGCGAACGGACCAGAGGACGCTTCCACGCTGTGGCATCAGATCGACTGGAGCCAGTGCGAGGGAGAGGTACGGCGACTGAGACAGCGGATCTTCAAGGCCGCGCAGGAAGAGGACTGGCCCAAGGTCAGGAATCTTCAGAAGCTCATGCTACGGAGCCACTCCAACACACTCATCAGCGTGAGACGAGTGACTCAGCTGAGCACTGGCCGCAAGACCGCCGGCGTCGACAGGAAGAAGGCTGTCACGCCCGGGGCCCGATGGAACCTTGCAACAGAGGTCCATCAGGCAGAAAAGCCATGGCAAGCCATGCCGGTCAAGCGGGTGTACATCCCGAAGAGCAACGGGAAACAACGACCGCTGGGGATTCCTACCATTCGAGATCGGGCCATGCAGGCTCGTGTCAAGAATGCGCTGGAACCCGAGTGGGAGGCTCGTTTCGAACCCCGGTCGTACGGTTTTCGACCGGGAAGGGGTTGCCACGACGCCATCGAGGCCATTTTCGGGGCGGCGGCACGCAAGAACGCCAAACGCCTCTGGGTCCTGGATGCGGATCTATCAGCGGCATTCGACCGCATCGACCACCCACGACTGATGGACGCCGTCGGAAGATTCCCCGGCCGGAGTCTCGTCCGGGCGTGGCTGAAAGCCGGTGTGGTCGAACAAGGGCGGTTCACGCCGACCGAGGAGGGAACTCCGCAAGGCGGAGTGATCAGCCCACTGCTGATGAACGTGGCACTCCACGGGATGGAAGAGGCGGCAGGGTGCCGGTACTGGGGAACCGAGGCGAAGTCATACGAGCCGAAAGCAGCCCCCAGGACACCGATCCTGATCCGGTACGCAGACGATTTCGTGGTCATGTGCCACAGCAAGTCGGAGGCGGAACAGGTCAAGGAGAAACTGTCGGAGTGGCTGGAGCCGAGAGGACTACGGTTCAACGAAGAAAAGACCCGGATCACCCACGTGGAGAACGGGTTTGACTTCCTCGGCTTCAACATCCGTCGCTACGACGGAAAGCTACTTATCAAACCGAGCGCCGACGCCGTCAAGAGGATCCGGCAGACCCTGCGCACCGAAGTGAAGGGGCTCTACGGCTCCAACACGGCAGGTGTGTTGAGGGCGCTGACCCCCATCATCCGAGGGTGGTCGGCATACTACCGGAAGGCGGTCTCCTCGCGAACATTCTCCAGCCTCGACCACTACTTGTGGAAATTGCTGTGGGAATGGGCCCGAAGAAGCCACCCGAGGAAGTCGAGAGTCTGGGTTGCCAACAGACACTTCGGCAGGTTCAACGAGTCCAGAAATGACAGATGGGTCTTCGGGGACCACAACAGCGGTGCCTATCTTCCCCAGTTCAAATGGACGAAAATCGTCCGTCACGTACAAGTGAAGGGTGCGGCGTCTCCTGACGACCCATCCCTGAACGAGTACTGGCAAGGACGTCGCCGGAAGAAGACGCCACCGCCTATGGACAAAGTAAGCCTGTCCTTGGCGTACAAGCAGAAGGGGCTGTGCCCGCTCTGCAATCAGGCGCTTATCGCCGGGGCCGAGTACGAGCCGGACAGTCCACGCGAGTGGATCAACTGGTTCGCGGCGTCGAAGAAGATGCTGAACAAGCATCACTTCGTTTACCGGAGAGAAGGCGGCTCCGACGAGAGAACCAACCTCCGCCTCGTGCACTCCGCATGCCATCGACAGCTACATGCTCAAGATGGCAAGCGGGCCAACTGAAATGCGCTGGCCCATGGGGCGAGCTTGAGCCGTGTGCATTGAAAGGTGCACGCACGGTTCTGAGGGGGCCTGGATGTGGCGACACATCCCGGCTACCCGACCTGTACCCGGACACCGGCCAACGCACCGCGCTGGCCCAGGCGTTCGGGTGCGCCCGCGTCGTGTTCAACGACGCGGTGCGCGCCCGTGAGGACGCCCGCACAGCGGGCGGGGCATTCCCGACGGCCGGTGAGCTGTCCAAGAAGCTGATCACCCGGGCCAGGCAGACCGCGGAGCGGTGCTGGCTGAGAGAGGTCTCCGTCGTGGTGCTCCAGCAGGCTCTGCGCGACGCCGAGGCCGCCTACCGCAACTTCTTCGCCTCCCTCAAGGGGACCCGTAAGGGTGCGCGGGTGGGGGCGCCCCGGTTCAAGTCCCGCAAGGACAACCGGCAGTCGATCCGGTTCACGGCCAATGCCCGCTGGTCGATCACCGGTAGCGGGCGGCTGAACCTGCCGAAGATCGGTGCGGTGAAGGTGAAGTGGTCCCGGACCCTGCCCACCGCCCCCTCCTCCGTCACCGTGATCAAAGACGCGGCCGGACGATACTTCGCGTCCTTTGTCATCGACACGGACCCGGCCGCCGACGCCACCGCGATGCCCGACAGTGACCAGATGGTCGGCATCGACCTGGGCCTGACGCATTTCGCGGTCCTCTCGGACGGCCGAGTGATCGACTCCCCGCGGTTCCTACGCCGCGCGGAGAAGAAGCTGAAGAAGGCCCAGCGGGACCTGTCCCGTAAGCAGAAGGGGTCGAAAAACCGGGAGAAAGCCCGCCTGAAGGTCGCCCGCGCCCACGCACAAGTGGCCGATGCGCGCCGCGAGTTCCACCACCAGCTCTCCACGAAGCTGATCCGCGAGAACCAAGCGATCGGTGCGGGTGCCCCCGGCAGCGGACGGGTGCGGGTGTTCAGGCGGCGATCACCGCCGCCGTCGTACGGCCGCCGTCCACGTCGAGGGTGATCCCGTGCACGAACTCGGACTCGTCCGAGGCCAGATAGACGGCGGCCAGCGCGATCGCCTCGGGTGAGCCGGTGGTTCCGGCCGGGGTGCCGTGCATCATCGCCTCGGCGGGGTGGCTCTCCTCGTCGCCCGGCGCCCGCTCGTGGATCACACCCGGGGAGATGGCGTTGACGCGTACCCCACGCGGGCCGAACTCGGCGGCCCAGGCACGCGTCAGCGTCTCCACCGCGCCCTTGGTGGAGCTGTAGAGCGCGCCGATCGGAACGCCGAGCCGGGCGATCCACGACCCGAGGTTGACGATCGCGCCCCCACCGGCTTCGGCCATGGCCGGGGCCACCTCCGCCGTCAGGAAGAACGGGGCCTTGACGTTGACGGCGACGACACGGTCGAAGGTCTCCTCGTCGGTCTCGGGCGTGGTGGGGCCGGGATAGATTCCCGCGTTGTTGACCAGGATGTCGATGCGTCCCCCGAGTGCGCGGCGGGCCTCGTCCGCCAGTCGCCGGGAGGCGGCGGCGCTGCCGTCCAGCTCCGCCGGGACGAAGTCGGCGGAGCCGCCCTTGGCGCGGATCTCGGCCACGACCGCCTCGCCCCGTTCGCGGCTGCGCCCGGAGACGGCGACGTGGGCGCCCTCCGCTGCGAAGGCCACGGCGATCGCCCGGCCGATGTTGCTGGTGGCCCCGGTGACCAGGGCGGTCTTGTGCTGCAGACGTGCGGTCATGATCTGGAAACTCCTTCGGTGCCGTTGAAACGCCCTCCACCCTGCGTCGCAAAAAATGGACTAGCAAGTCCAAATCGAGGTCGCGCGCCACCGCTGGTTCGCTAGGCTGGACCGACCGGTCCAACTCAGGTGAGGAGGTGCGTTCCATGCCGGGCACGCTGACGGCCAAGGGGCGGGCCACGCGGGCGCGGATCGTCCACGGCGCGGCCGAGGTGCTCCGCGAGAAGGGCGTCGCGGCGGCGACGCTCGACGACGTGATGGCGCAGACGCACACGAGCAAGAGCCAGCTGTTCCACTACTTCCCCGGCGGCAAGGACGAACTGCTGCTCGCGGTCGCGGAGTTCGAGGCCGAGCAGGTGCTGGAGGACCAGCAGCCCTACCTGGGGTGCCTGGACTCCTGGGACGCGTGGGAGCGGTGGCGCGACGCCGTCGTACGGCGCTACGAGGAGCAGGGCGACCACTGTCCGCTGGGCTCGCTGTTCCTGCAGATCGGCCGGTCCACACCGGGCGCCCGCGCGGTGGTGGTCGCGCTGATGAACCGCTGGCAGGAGAGCCTGGCCGCAGGCGTCCGCGCCATGCAGCAGGGCGGGCACGTGTCCGGCGGATTGGATGCGGACGAGACGGCGGCCGCGATGCTCGCCGGTCTGCAGGGCGGCGTGGCGATCCTCATCTCCACCGGCGAGTCCACCCACCTCCGCGCGGTCCTCGACTGGTCGCTCGGCCGACTTCGCGCCGCCGCCCCGGCGCGGTGACGGAAATCGGGTCGGCAGGAGCGACGGTTTTCCGCGCCCCGGGTGGTCAAGAAGGGGAAACCCGATCCGACCGTCCCAGGTGGAGAAACCGATGTCCGCTCTCTTCCGCACCGCCGTCGTCACCGGAGCCAGCCGTGGCTTCGGGCACGCCATCGCCGCCGCGCTCGTCGCCGGTGGCACCCATGTCGTCGGGATCGCCCGCGACGCACAGGCACTGCAGACCGTCCACGACGAGCTCGGCGACGCCTTCACACCGCTCGCCGCCGACGCCACGAGCGACGGCCTCGCCCACGATGTGATCCGCGACCACCGTCCCGGCCTGCTCGTTCTCAACGCCGGAACCACCCCGCTCATGGCTCCCCTGCAGGAGCAGACCTGGGAGACGTTCAGCCGCAACTGGCACACCGACACCCGGCACGTCTTCGCCTGGACCCGAGCCGCTCTGCTGGCACCCCTGGCACCGGGCAGCGCGGTCGTCGCCGTCTCCAGCGGCGCCGCCCTCGTCGGATCCCCGCTCAGCGGCGGATACGCCAGCGCCAAGCAGGCCATCCGCTACATCCGCGGGTACGCCGCCGACGAGGCTCAGCGCGCCGGCCTCGGCATCCGCTTCACCGCGCTACTCCCCCAGCTCACTCCCATCACCGCCCTCGGCACGGTCGGCGTCGCCGGGTACGCCGCCCGCCAGGGCGTCGACCCCGACACCTTCGTGGCGTCGATCCAGCCGGTCCTCACCCCCGACCAGGTCGCCAAGGCCGTCCTGGACATCGCCGCCGACCCCGACAGTGCCCCGGAGTACCAGGTCGGCGGCGCCGGACTGCGCCCGGTCGGCTGAAGGGGCGCCTATCGTGAAGACAAGCGCGCCCGTGAAGGAAGCCACCATGCCGGCCGACACCGAGTTCACCGCGGTCACCGCACCGCTGCGGCCGGAACTCCTCGCGCACTGCTACCGCATGCTGGGCTCCATCCACGATGCCGAGGACCTCGTCCAGGAGACCTATCTGCGGGCCTGGCGTGCGTACGACCGCTTCGAGGGCCGTTCGTCGGTGCGCCGGTGGCTGTACCGGATCGCCACCAGGGCCTGTCTGACCGCGCTCGAGAGCCGGTCCCGGCGGCCGCTCCCGTCGGGGCTGGGGGCGCCCTCGGACGACCATCGCGTGGTCCTGGCCGGTGCCGAGCCGTCGGTGTCCTGGCTCCAGCCGGTCCCGGACGCGCTGCTCGACGGCGACGACCCGGCGACCGTCGTGGCCGCGCGCAGCGGCGTGCGGCTCGCCTTCATCGCCGCGCTCCAGCTGCTGCCCGCCCGGCAGCGGGCCGTGCTGACCCTGCGGGACGTCCTCGCCTTCCGGACGGCGGAGGTCGCGGAGATCCTGGACACCACGATCGCCGCCGTGGACAGCGCCCTGCGCCGCGCCCGCACCCGACTCGCCGAGGCTGGACCCGTGCAGGAGGAACTCGCCGAACCCGACCAGGACAGCCGGCGGGCCCTGCTCGACCGCTATGTCGACGCCCTCACCGGTGCCGATCCGGACGCACTGGTGGATCTGCTGCGGGCCGACGTCGAGCTCGAAATGCCGCCGCAGCCGACCTGGTTCACCGGCCGGTCCGCCGTCGTCGGGTTCCTCGCCGTACGGGTCCTGCGGAAGGGCAGATGGCGGCTGACACCCACGTTCGCGAACGGTCAGCCCGCCGTGATCGCCGACGAGCACCTGGGCGGCGGGCGGTACGAGCCGCACGGCGTCCAGGTCCTCACCCTCACCGGACCGCGGATCGCCCGTATCACCGCGTTCAACGACCCGAGCCTGGTCCCCGCGTTCCGGCAGGCGACCGCGCGGACAGCCTGACGCGGGGTGCGTGACACCGGCCCGCCTGTCGACCGGCCGGTGTCACGAGCAGGTGTCCGCGGGGGGCACTCATGACCGCCCCCCGCCGAACTGCGGTCCCGTCCACGCGGGGCGGACCAGATCCGGGGTGAGTTCGTCCAGTCCGGCGGCCCCGCACAGGGTCAGCGCGTCCGTGATCTCCTCGCCCAGCAGCTCCAGCAGCCGTCGTACGCCCTGCTCCCCGTCGGCGGCCAGCGCCCACATCACGGGCCGGCCGATGCCCACCGCCCAGGCGCCGAGTGCCAGGGCCTTGACGACATCGGTGCCGCGCCGGACTCCGCCGTCCAGCAGGACGGGGATGCGACCGGCCACCGCGGCCTGCATCTCGGGCAGCAGCTCCAACGTTGCCGGGACGGTGTCGAGTTGACGGCCGCCGTGGTTGGACAGCAGCAGTCCGTCCACACCGTGGCGTACGGCGAGCCGGGCGTCCTCGGGATGCCGTACGCCCTTGAGCAGGACCGGCAGGTCCGTGATCGTACGCAGCCAGGTGATGTGATCCCAGGAGAACTCCGCGGACATGGCGATCCGGCGCACGTGGCCGCTTTCACCGCGGCGCAGATCGACCATGTTCTCGCAACGCAGTCCCTCCGGCAGGTCGTGGAAGCCGTTGCGCCGCTCGCGTTCGCCCGCGCCCGGCACCGGCGAGTCGACGGTGACCACGAGCGCGGTGCAGCCCGCGTCGGTGGCGCGGCGCACCAGGGCCTCGGTGATCCCCGGGTCGGGCTGGAGATAGAGCTGGAACCACAGCGGTACGGGGTGGCCGGACGGTGCCGCGGTGCGGACCGCGTCGGCGACCGCGCCGACGGCGACGGTCGACGCCATGCTCGCGATCATGATGGCGCCGGCGGCGGCCGCTGCCCGGGCGGTCGCCAACTCGCCCGCCGGGTCGAGGAGTTTGTGGAAGGTGGTCGGCGAGAGCACCACGGGCAGCCGGGCGCGCCCGCCGAACAGGGCGATGTCCAGGTCCGGCGCCGCGCGCCCGCGCAGCACACGGGGCATGAGCCGCAGCCGGCCGAACGCCTCCTCGTTGGCCCGCAGGGTGACCTCGTCCCGGGCGCCGCCCGCGATGAAGTCGGCGTGAGCGGGGTCGATCCGGTCGCGGGCGGCGGCCTCGAAGTCCCTCGCGCAGAACACCACGGCCGCCTCACCATCCCGCGCTCGTGGGTTCCGAGTCCCGTCAGGTGGATCACGGCGGCATTCTTGACAAGGTTGTCATCCGTCTCGCGTGCGGGGTTTCCCTTGCCGAGGACGAGGACACGTCGGCCGGTGACCGCGATGTCCCCGCCGACCTGGCGCTGTTCGACCACGTGCAGCGGGTCCCCGCGGGCGACGCCCGCGCCCGCTGGGACGGGCACAGCGCCGCGCAGAAGTACCTGCGCATCCGCACCCACACAGCAGTGCTGTGCATGTCCGACGACGACACCAGCACCTGACGTTCGGCCAGCAGCAGCACTTCAGTGCCATCGCATCCTGGGGCGCGGCCCCGGAAGTTGTTCCATCGCAGGACGCCGGCCGGTCGGGACCGTCTTGTGGTTCATGCCCGGCCGGCCGTGCTCCTTCGTTGCAGCCCGGCACAGCCCTCCCCACCGCAATGGAGCGCAATGTACTCGCGTTCCGGACCCGGTCGGAAGGGCCAGCCGTCGGTGCGGGCCGGGGTCAGCCGGTGATGCTGGCCTGGCCGGTCTCGAGGTGGCCGGTGAACCGCTGCGACCAGGCGTGGTCGCGGTCCGCCGTGACGGTCACGTCGTACCAGCCGCCGCTGACCTCCAGCGGGCTGACCACCCACGCCTCCTTGCTGTGCGCGGCGACCTTCACCCGTTGCGGGGCGCCGGAGATGTACTGGTTGTGCGTGATAGTGAACTCCACGGGTGAGTCCCCGTTGTTCCGCAGCCACAGCTTCAACTTCGGAAGTGCCGTCGACTTGCCGTCGTAGTAGCTCGCTTCGACGACGAGGTCCTTGCCGGCGGTGGCGACGTCGCCGATGAAGCGGCGCAGGAACCGGTTCGGCCCGGTGACGGTCAGGTCGTAGGCGGTGTCGCCGTCCGAGGAGCCGACGGGGCCGGCGCCGGTGGCCGTGTCCTTGGCGGCGACGGTGTACTGGCCCGGGAACCTGGCCGGGTACTGCGCCAGCGTCGGGAAGCCGCCCCGGTTGTTGTAGACGGCGAAGTGGCTCGCCTTGGTGACGAACGGGGCCTCGTTGCTGAACTCCAGCTTCGCCGCACCGTCGGCGAACCCGGTCAGGTTGGCGTTGGGCTGGTACGGCAGCGGACGGGCCGGCTTGGTACCGCTCTCCTGGGTGGGCATCGTGTTGTCGCCCGGCAGCGGGGTGTACCGCGTCTCGGGGATCAGATTCCCGGTGTCCGGCAGGTCGGGCAGCCCGTAGACCGGCGAGGTGAAGTCGAAGGCGCCGGTGAGGTCACCACAGACCTTGCGGCGCCAGGTGCTGATGTTGGGGCAGATGGCCGGCTTGCCGAGCGCGGTGGTCCACTTCTCGACGAACTGGATGACTGAGGTGTGGTCGGAGACCTCGGAGGTCACCCAGCCGCCGCGGGTCCAGGGCGAGATGAGGAGCAGCGGCACACGGAATCCGAGGCCGACCGGGAGGGGTGCGGTGACGCCGTACTGGCTCATGGTGCCGGAGACGAACTCGTCCGCCTCGCCCGCCGCTGGCATGGGCGGCGGGACGTGGTCGAACTGGCCGTCGTTCTCGTCGTAGTTGATGATCACTAGGGTCGAGTTGAAGACGTCCGGGTCGGCGTTGAGGGCCTCGAGGACGCCGCGGAGGAAGTACGCACCGTTGTTCGGCGAGGTGACCGGGTGCTCGGAGAAGAACTGGTTGTTGACGACCCAGGTGACCTGCGGCAGCGTGCCGTTCAGCACGTCGGCGCGGATCGCGGCGTTGATGTTGTCGGCGTTGCCCGCGAGTCCGGTGGCCGGCTCGGGGACGTTCTTGACACCGTTGTCGTAGTAGACGTTGCCCGGCGCGGCAGTGCCGCCCTGGGTGGGGTCGAGCTTGGCGAAGGTGTCGAAGTACTCCAGCCCGTTGTCGCCGTAGTCGTCGGCGCACTGGTAGACCCGCCAGCTGACGCCGGCCTTCTGGAGCGTCTCGGCGTACGACTCCCAGGGCAGGAACTTGCGGCGCTCGTCGCCGCCGTCGGTGGCGGTGAAGGTGCCGTGCTTCTTGTCGGCGTTGATCGTGCCGCCCCACAGGAAGGTGCGGTTCGGGCCGGTCGCGCTGAGCACGGAGCAGTGGTAGGCGTCGCCGACCGTGTAGGCGTCCGCGAGGGCGTAGTGGAAGGGCAGGTCCTTGCGGTCCAGGTAGCCGAGAGTGGTCGGGCCGCCCTTGGCGTAGTACCAGCCGTTCATCAGGCCGCCGTACCAGGCACCGTGCTGGTCGGTCCAACCGTGGGCGGTGCCACCGTAGTTGGCGGCGCCGAGCTCGGCGCTCGGCGGGGTCGGGCCGTTCCAGGACTTCGCCCCGCTCAGCCGCCACGGGTACTGGGTCTCGGCCCCTTCGGTCGGCGTCTTCGGCTGCTCCCAGACGGACTTGCCGCCCGGCAGCTGGACCGTCGAGCGGTCACCGAACCCGCGTGCGCCCTTGAGGGCACCGAAGTAGTGGTCGAAACTACGGTTCTCCTGCATGATCACGACAACATGCTTGATGTCGCGGATGTCGCCGTGCACCTGCCCGTGGGAGGCGGCGTCGGTCTGCGAGGGAGTCGCGGCGGCGCTCACGCCGGGCAGAGCGGCACCGATGGCGGCCGCACCAGCGACGGTGGCGGCGGTGCCGAGGAAGTTTCTTCTGGATACTGCGGACATGGCCCAGAACCTTTAGGTAGGCGATACATCTACCTGCAGACCCTGATGCCGCGATCTTGCCCCCGGATGTCGGAAACCGGGCGCGGAAGTGGACGGGTGGAGTCCGCCGCGAGGACGGCCGTGCGGTCAGCAGTCTGGAACGGTTCCGTCGGGGGAACGAGAACTTCCCGGAAGGCGGGCCGGGGCGAGTGAAACGCCTCCCGGGGGTGTATCGGCAGCCCTGCGAGGGGCGACCGTCGTATTCATGGATGCTTCACCCTCGTCAGCTGCGGCTTCAACGTCTCCAACGCCCTGGTCACCGCCGGGGGATGGGCGGTGGCCACCGTCGCACCGCTCGCGCAGATGGTCGCCCTGGAGATGGGCATGCAGGAGGTGCGCGCACTGCTGCTGCCGCAGCCCGAGGCCGCACCGCAGCCCGCGCCAGCAGCGGCGGCGGCCCCAGCGCCCGTGCCGACGCCAGCACCGGAACCGGTGGCAGCGCCAGCAAAGGCGCCAGCACCGGCGGCCGACAGCAGCAGCCGGCAGACCGGACAGCAGGCCGACGACGGCGAGCGGCAGTCCAAGCAGCAGGAGAAGCCAGCCGACGAGGACGCGCCCCAGCGCCAGCAGCGGCAGCGGCCCCGCTGCAGCCGGACACCAGCAGACCCTGGGCGCATCTGTACGAGGCGTGCAGCACGGAGGAGCAGCGGATCGCGCTGACCCGCGAGGCGCTGCCCGCCCGGCCCAAGCTGACAGCACCGCAGTGGGCCGTCGACATCGGCAAAGGCGAGACGCGGGCGCGGGATCTGCTGCGGGCGGCCCGCAAGCCGCCCGCCGACACCGACGGCCCGGCGCAGCTGGAGCTCGTGCGCGCGTGATCCTCTAATGTGGGCGGGCGTAGGGCGCGGGGGCACGCTCCTACACGAAGGGCTCCTGCTGTGAGTGCTGCGCCCGCCCGCATCCCCGAGTCGCTGCTGCCGCTTGCCGTCCCGATCGACGACCTGACCGGGTACCACCGCAACCCGCGCACCGGCGATGTCGCCGCCATCGCCGAATCGCTGCGCGTCAACGGCCAGTACAAGGCCATCGTCGTCAACCGCGGCACCCACACCGGCCGCCCCAACGAGATCCTGGCCGGTAACCACACGTGGGCCGCCGCCAAGCAGCTCGGCTGGGAGCAGATCGCGGCGACGTTCGTCGACGTCAGCGACGAGGACGCGGCCCGCATCGTCGTCGTCGACAACCGCACCTCCGATCTCGCCGGCTACGACAGCGAGCTGCTGGCCGTCGAACCCGCCGCCAACAAGGCCAAGCCCGCCGGCGACGTCGACGAGGACGACGAGGACCAGGACGACGAGTACAGCGACGAGGACGAGGAGGACGAGGACGCATGAGCGACGCCCCCACCACCACGTTCTACGAGGCGTACCCGCTCAAGGATTTGCGGCCCGCCGACTACAACCCGCGGCACCTGTCCGAGGAAGCGTTCGCGCGGCTGCAGGAGTCCATCAAGCGGCACGGCATCGTCAAGCCGGTCATCCTCAACGCCGACGGCACTCTGGTCGCAGGCCACCAGAGAACCAAGGCGATGACGGCGCTCGGCATGACGCACACGCCGGCGGTGATGCTCGGCACCAAGGTCCGCCTGACCGACGAAATCCAGTTCAACCTCCTCCACAACAGGGTCGAGACCGAGGCGTCGATCGTGTACGCGCAGCCCGGCCCCATCGGCGAGTGGTCGTGGATCCCGTGGCAGACCATCGAGGTCACCGAGTCCCGCAACAAGCCGTTCCAGCAGGCCATCTCGTACATGACCGGCGGGCACGGTGCGTGGGGCAGCGTCGTCATCGACGACCAGGGCCAGATCGCGCTGAACGCCGAGTACGCGGTCGTCGCCGCCAAGAACCACTTCGACGTCCTCGCCTGGACCTGCCCGTCCCTGGACGCGGCGACGCTGGTCGCCGACCTCACCGGCGAGTACGGCGTGTACGACTGGACCGGCCTGGAGGAGCAGGCGCCCGTCTACAACCAGCACATCGTGCAGCCCAAGCGGCTGCGCCAGTACACCTCGCTGCGCAAGGCCGGGAAGGTCGCCTACAAGAGCGAGGTGTGGGAGAAACTGGCCCTGCCCCGGCTGCGCAAGCGGCCCCAGACGCGGGTGGTCGACTTCGGTGCCGGGCACGGCGACTACGCGAAGAAGCTGCGCCCCGAGGGCTACCTGATCGACGACTACGAGCCGTACCGCACCACGCCCGGCAAATACGCCGTCGACATCAAGGGCGTCGTGACGATGATCCGCACGATCGAGAAGCGGCTCGCCGAGCACGGCCTGTACGAGATGGTGGTGTTGGACTCCGTCATCAACGCCACCACGTCGCTGGATTACTAGCACTGGGTGCTGACGGCTGTGAATGCGCTGTGCGCCGCCGATGGGACGGTGTGCATCGGCACCCGCAACCTGCTGGTCGAGCAGGCATTCGAGAACAAGCAGCATTCCACCAGCCGAAACGACTCCACCCGGCTTTCGTTCCTCGACTTCGAGAACGTGGACATGCGGTTCATGGCGGGGAAGTGGATGAAGATCCGCTACGACACGCCCGAGTCGCTGGCCGAGCTGCTGGAGGCGTACTTCGGGGAGGTGAAGGTCACCGGCCGGTCCAACGCCACGCTGCGGGCCATCTGCCGCAACCCGCTGCGGCTTTCCGATCTCGACTATTCGAAAGCCCTGGACGAGGAATTCAATATGCCTTATCCGAATGACTTCCGGCATGGCCGCCATAAGCAGCTTGTGGAAATTTTGGTAAAATTGACTAACGAAAGGAATACCCTGTAGCACTAATCCCGAGGGGGGAGTTCGTAATGCCGCTGCCGCCCGTGAGGGTCGGTATCACCGCTGCTTCTCCATACCTGATCATGTGGCTTGCCGGGGTCCGCAACATCAACCTCGAAAAACACTGCCTGGAAAGCTTCGGCAAAGCCGACCGTCACCCGCTCGACCCGCGGGCACCACGCCAAAGTGCCGTCCTGGCGGCGGAGAACCCGCCACTGGCCTGGTACCTGTGCGCCCTCCCGCATCCCTGGGACTGGACGAAGAACGCGCACCTGGCCTTCGAGTACACCGAAGGCCACCACTGGGAAGGCCCCGCCCTCGTGCGGGGCCTGCAGGTGACCCTCGACAACGCCCGCCCCATCACCGGATGGGGCGAGCACTCGATACCCGCCACCGCCCGCCGCCGCAACCAGTTCCTGTACCGGACCTGCCGCAACTGGCAGTTCGCGTGGTGGCTGCGCACCAACCGGGGCGCACCCGACGCCCCGCCGCCCGTCCAGCCGCCGCCCGACCCGGACGCACCCGAGCAGCTGACCTTCCTGTAGCGGCAACGGCCCGGCGACCACACCAGGCCCGCCGGGCCGCACCGCTGTGTGGCCCCCGCGCTCTCCTCGGCCGGGCCCAGGCGGCGTACCGTCGAACACGTGAGCGACACCGGCAGCATCCCCGAGCCGACACCGGCCCGCCCGTGGCGTCGCGACGACGGGCCCGAGCCGAAGGTCACCGTCTACCCGCGGGTCGGCGGCCCGGTGCTCGAGGTTTTCTCGCACGGCGCGTGGCGGTGGGCGCCCGTCGCAGCACGCCAGGACTGGGCCGACGGCCGGGTCTTCTACCAGGTGTCGGTGCGCCTGACCGACACCACCGGCGGCACCCGCCGCCTCTACCAGTGGCCGCAGCCCGGCCTACGGATCGCGGAACGCCCCACCGCAACCACCAACGGCGACGGCTGGCCCACACCCCCCCCAAGCGCCGACTCCGCTTCCGCTAGCGCCCGCTCGCCCCCATCGGATCTTGCAGTGACATCATGTTCTCGGCGTGGGGGCGCGCAGCAGCGGAAGGAATCCTGCCGATGGGACGCCCCGACAAGGCCGCGCGCGCCGCCATTGCACAGCGGCGAGCGGACGCCATCGACCTGCGCCTGGCCGGCGTGGACTGGCTCACCGTAGGCCGCAAGCTCGCCGCCGACCCCGCCATCAACTCCGACCGGATCGCCTACCCGCAGGGCTACGGCATCGACCGGTACAAAGAAGGGTTGCGACCGACGTGACCCTGCGATGGGAAGCGTTCCTCGACCATGCGAAGGAACGCGGCAAGTACAACAGCCGGCAGGAAGCAGAACGCGCGGCCCGCGTGGTGCTCGCCCTGCTTGGCGCACACCTGGTCGGCCAGGTCCGCGTCGGGCTGCCTCATGCACTCTCGTCCTGCCGCCGGGTATGCCTCGGTGATGTCGTGCCTCGCCGCTTCCCCCAGGAAGCCACCACAGGGAGCTATCCGCTCGTCCACCCGTTCGGCAGCACGCCGCGCCTGCGGGCCGGGGCACCCCTAGCATGCTGACTGTGCGAACCATTCTCCCGAAGATCGAGGGCGGCCGGGTACAGGGCTTCCTGCAGCTCATCGAGGACGGCATCCACCTCGTCGTCGCGGCGCTCCTCGTACTGCTCGCGGGGCTCCTGACCGTCGGGGTCGTCCACGACGTCATCAGGTCGATCCAGGGGCCGTACCGCGAGGAGACGGTCGTTCTCTCCGCCTTGGACAACGGCCTTGTGCTGTTCATCGTGGCCGAGCTGCTCCACACCGTCCGCCTCACCATCAGGAACCAGACCCTCAACGCGGAGCCGTTCCTCGTCGTCGGCCTGATTGCCGGCATCCGCAAGGTGCTCATCGTGACGGCCGAGGCGGAGAAGTCCTTCCGGTGGAACGTCGAGGGGATCGAACTGCTCATCCTGGCGGGGCTGATCCTCGTGATGGCGACAGCGGTGTACGTGTGGCGGCGCTCGACGCGGCCGGGAGACTACTTCCCGCTCCAGGAGGCGCGGCGCTCCCCGTCGCCGGAGCCGTCACCCACCCGGGTGGGCGGGTCCTGATCCGTCACCTTCCGCCGCCACGGCCGCCCGCACCCGCTGCTCCTCGCGAGCAGAGCCGACGTCCCGTTCCAGGGGTGTGCGGCTCACGGCCGTCGCGAGGTCCTCCAAGGCCCGCTTCTGCAGTTCCGCCCCGCGCCGCACCACGGGGCTCCGGTCCCCGGCGGCGGCACCCTCCCACGCCTGGAGCGCCTCCTCCACGCGCCCCCAGTCCGGATTCCTGTGCTCGCGCACGTCGACTGCCGCCTGCGCGGTGTCCGCCTCCACGGCCTCGGCGAACCGCTCCGCCTCGGGGACGAAACGGTTGTCGGCCCGCGGGACGTGGCTCTCCATGAGCATCGCCGCCCGGCCGAACCCCTTGAGCGCCTCCTGCGCCTCCTCCGCCTCGCGCAACGTCAGACCCCTGGGGCGGACCGGTTCCTGCTTTGCCCGGTCGTAGGCCTCCTGCCAGGCGGCACGTGCCTCCCTGCTCGCCAGAAGTGCCCTGCGCATGTCCGCGCGATGCTCCCGGGTCGGTTCGGCGTAGCTGCGGAGCACCGCGGCCGCGTAGCGGCCGTTGGCGGCGAGCCAGTCCGCAAGCCGGCCCGGCAGCCGGGGTGTCTCCCATGCGGGGAACACCACGTACGCCAGCATTGCCAGGGCCCCGCCGAGCAGGGTGAGCACCACCCGCTCCGGGACCGTCTGCTCCCACGCCTGGCCGCCCATGCCGAGCAGGAAGACGACGTACGCGGCAGTGAAGCACTGGGAGTAGGCGTAGCCGGTACGGATCAGCGTGTACGACAGGCCCGCCGAGACCACCGCCAGCGCGCCGAACACATGGGCGTCCGGGCCCAGGGCCCGCACCATCCCGGTGGCGAGCGCGACCCCCGCCAGGGTCCCGGCGAGACGGGCCACCGCACGCGCGTATGTCCGGTGGAAGTCCGGCCGCATCACCATCACGGAGGCGATGGGCGCCCAGTAGCCGTGGCCCAGGGGTAGCCAGGCGGCGATCAGATAGCCG
This sequence comes from Streptomyces sp. NPDC002619, assembly GCF_042889305.1. Classification (NCBI taxonomy): domain Bacteria; kingdom Bacillati; phylum Actinomycetota; class Actinomycetes; order Kitasatosporales; family Streptomycetaceae; genus Streptomyces; species Streptomyces sp. NPDC002619. The sequence continues at coordinate 155,298 of NZ_JBIAQV010000015.1, forward strand.
AGCGTGGCCACCGCCGCCAGGCGGACGGCGTGCCGGAACACGGGCGAGTCCCGGCGGAGCTCACGGCGGACCGCCCGGACGACAACCGGGACCAGCCGGAACATTGTCGGGCGCACCAGGAACGGGGCGCCCGCGGGGCCGGGCGGCGTGGGCGTCTTCCCGCGCGCGCCGCCGCTCCCGGCGATCTCCAACGCCTCGCCGAGCAGTTCCACGAGCCGCTCGGCGGCCTGCCGCGCGGGCCCCTCCAGCACCTCGTGCTCCTCATCGACGCGCAGGACGTCCGTGCTCCCGGGCAGCACCTCGGCGGGAGTGCCGCGGCGGATCGAACGGGCGGCCGCGTCCAGGACGCCGGCGGCCGCGTCGAGCAACTCCCGCGCCCGGTCCCGCCCGGGTCCCTCCGCCGGGGCGCCGATGTCCGGGTCGGCGAGCGCGGCGACGACCGGCCGGATGCGCTCGGCGAGGCCCCGGGGGCCGTGGAGGACGGGGGGACGGGTGCGGGCCTGTGATGGCGTCACGGCGGCCGCGTCCCGGGCCGTCATCAACGGCTCCGGGTCGAACGGGGCGGTCGGGTCGTGCCGCAGCCGGCGGGCGTAGTCCGCCACGGCGGCCAGGGCGTCGGCGAGCGCGTCACGATGCGCCCCCCAACGGCGGATCGGGAACAGCAAGATCAGCACGGCCTGCGCCACGCCTCCGAGCGCGATGACCCCGGCGTGCTCCAGAGCTCGCCCGACGCTCGTGGGCAGGGTGATGGTCACCAGCATGCTGCCGACGGTCGTCGCTGCGACGATCCCAGCGGTCGATCCGACAGCCCACGCCATCCCCGCGACAAAGGCCCATACGGCCAGCAGTGGGAGGAACGCCACGAGTCGCCCCGCCGCCAAGTAGCCCACAAAGGTGCTGAGCGCCAGACCCGCGCCCGCGCCGAGCGCGATCACCTTGCGTGGACGCCAGGTCCGCTGGAAGGTGGCCCCACCCGCGGAGTAGGCACCGAGGGCGGCGGACGCGGCGTACGCAGGGGAGACCAGCCACAACGCCGGCCCGATGACGATCGCCACCCCAGCAGCCGTGCGCAGCGCGAGCAGGGGCTCCAGCCGCGTCTCCTCGATCGTGAGCCCAGATCGCACGACCTCCCCGAAGGCCCGCAGCCACGTCACGGGTGTGAGGCTAGCCGGAACGTTCTGCCGGGTCGCGTCGGCCGCGCCGCCGCCTCATGACAGCGCCGCGCTCGGCCGGCGCACGCCCCCGGGCCGAACTACACCCATAAACCGGCACCCTCGCGTACATTGGCGAGCCCGCCCGGCCACCGCCGAGCCGTATCAGCCCGAATACAGCGGTCTGGGACCGCCCACACTGCCCTGCTACCGCCGGGCGGCCGGCCTCTGACCACGTTCATCCAGGCCGATACCCGCTTCGAGGACGTCGCCTGGCGGCAGCGCAGCAAAGGCCCATTTGCGCCGGTATCGGTTCACTTCAGGGGCTGGTCACCGTGGTCGTCATGGAGCATGTGACGACGTTCCCGTTCGCGCTTGGAGTAGGCGACTGCCCGGATCGCCTCGTCGCTCTCCAAGCCTGGTCCCAGCGCGCCGCCCACGGTGGCGACCGAAGCGACGAACCAGGACAACGTCAAGTATTCCGTGGCGTGCAGCGGGGTTCGTGTCATGGAAGCGAACACTCGGTCGTTGATGATGAACAGCGCCCACACCAAGTTGATGACGATCAAGCCCCCGTAGCAGACGAGCACCCCGATGCCCACGGTCATGACCGTCGAGGCGTTGTAGAGCCTCGCCCTCTGCCTCGCCTCCGGCGAGAGCTCTGTTGATCGATGTCACAGCTGCCCGTCTACGATCAGCCAGCCGATCATGAGCCCGACAGACCCGACCATGGCGATCGCGAGGCGTGGGGCGCTCAGGGCCTCAGCGAGGCTCCAGGTGGTGAGTTCACGGTGGCGACTGCTCCCGTCGCGAGTGCGGCCGCCAGGGCTTTCGACAAGCCCGGCACCAACCGCCACGGCCGGTTGGCGCGGACCATACCGACGAGCACCCTCAGGTAACCGCGCGGCCCGCTGACGACGTAGCGAAGATCAGCGGTCTCCTCCTCACCGACCGGGCCCGGGTGGATAGGCGTGAGACGACCGGCAAAGGGCCCCAGAAGCGGCTGACTTTGCGGAGGTCCTTCAGCCCCGGTGGCCCGCGGACCCGCCAAGCCAAGCACGACTTCTTCCAGGGCCCGCCGGGCCCTCGTCTGCAGCCGCAAGCCCCCAACGGAGGAAGAGACAGCAGCGCCAAACCGTGTTCGTGACTCAGATCCACAACGAGCTTGCGCCCGTGTGAGTGCAGCGGAGGTCGGTGAGGGCCACGACGATGTCTCAATTCTCCGCACTTCAGCGGTCCATGATCCGGCGCATCAAGGTGGGCGGGTCCTCCGTCCCTGACGTGAAGGGCTCACTGACCACCTCGACGTCGAACCGTCGCCCCTGCCCTGACTTGTCGGCGAGCCGAGTAGGAAGTATCTGGGCCATGCGCTGCGCGATCTCCGTCGGCGCATCCGGATCCGCCAGGAGAGCCACGACCGTAACGCCCTGAGACGACACCCGCATGACTGGACCCTTCTCGTCGGCTGCCACCGCGATCGCAAGTGCCCACAGGATGCCCCGAGGTAACGTCGACGCCGCGTGACACGCTGGCCCCCGCCAGCAGGTGCAGGCGGTACGGCCAGATCTCCTCGTCCTGCCAGTACAGGGCCTGCTCCCACCACCGGGCCACGATCGGGTGCGCCACCGCGAACACCCGCTCCGGCACCACCGCGGCCCGCACCGCACGCCGCGCCACCGGCCACCCGCTTCGGTGTCCGGCCCGGGAGTAACGGCTCGATCCGCCCCACTGCGCGTCGGTCAACGGCGCACCCGGACCAACGATCCGATGATCCAAACGAAACGGCCTAGGCGTGGTTGGAGCGCTGATCCCGGAGTCCGGCAACGCCCTGCCACCCGGGAGGATCCAGAACACCTGCGAGGCACAGCACTACGTCCTGCCCGGCGTCCGCGGGCGGTTGCGGCTGCTAGGCGGGATGGTCCGCGTCAACCGGCCCTGGCTGCTGTTCATCGGCCTCTTGCGAGCGCTCGCTGGCATGTTCGCCACCGCGGCGTTCGGCCTCGTCAGCAGCGACATCTGGCGGGTCACCCTTTAGGTGGGGCCGCTCCGCGACGCGGTGTTCACCCTGCTGTCGATCACCGCGCTGGTCGGCTGGCTGGTAGTCGACACATGAACTGTGGGACCGTCCGCGCGACGAGATCGCCCGGCAGCAGGCCCGCCTGTTCAACCTCGTCACCGTGATCACCTTGTTCATCGGCATCACCTGCCTCTACGCCACGCTGTTCGTGCTCGCCCATGTCACCGCGGCGTTCCTGCTCACACCGGAGTCGTTGGGCCCGCTCGTCGGGCACCAGCCCGATGCCGGCTACTACCTCTCCCTCGCCCGGTTCATCCCGTCCAGGGGAACTGTCGGCGGTGCGCTGGGCGCCCGCTGAGAGGACCACCGTGTGGTGGGTCGGGCCGCCTACAGGGTCCGTCAGGGGGAGGGTCAGCGCCAGGACACGGACCGGCCCGCCACCGGCCGACGCCCCTCGGGGCCCGCGGTGCGAACCAGGTTGCCCGTGTGCTCCCGGTGCTCATGCACGAGGCGGATCGCCATGGCACCCTCACCGGTCGCCGAGGCCACCCGTTTGACCGAGCCGCTCCTGACGTCGCCGGCGGCGAAGACCCCGGGAAGGGTGGTCTCCAGCAGCAACGGACCACGGCCGAGCGAGGCCCACCGGGTAGCGTCGGCCGCCGCATGGGCGTCGGCACCGGTGAGGACGAAGCCCTTCTCGTCCAGGGCCAGCACGCCCCTGAGCCATTCCGTGCGCGGCCGGGCCCCGATGAACACGAACAGCGCCGCGGCCCGCAGCTCCCGGCGCTCACTGCTGGCGTTGTCCTCCACCATCAGCGACTCCAGCTTCTCCTCCCCGGAGACGCCCCGGACTTCGGTGTGGAGCAGTACCTCGATCTTCGGGTGCCGTTCCACCTGGTCCACCAGGTAGCGCGACATGTCCGCGTTGAGGGCACCGCCCCGGACGAGAAGGTGGACCCTGGACGCGTGGTTCGCGAGGAACAGCGCCGCCTGCCCGGCGGAGTTCCCGCCGCCGACCACGGCGACCGGATCCGCCTGGCAGAGACTGGCCTCGTGGACCGTCGCCGCGTAGTAGACGCTGATGCCCTCCAGGCGGTCGATGCCGGGCACCTCGAGCCTGCGGTACCACACGCCCGAGGCGAGCACCACAGCGCCCGCCCGGGCCCGGGACCCGTCTGTGAAGGTGACGACGTACTCGTCGTCCTGCGGGGTGAGCCCGCTGACCTGGGCCGGCACCATGAGGCGGGCACCGAACTTGTGGGCCTGGAGCACCGCACGTTCGATGAGTTCGCCCCCGGAGATGCCCGACGGGAAGCCAAGGTAGTTCTCGATGCGAGACGAGGTACCTGCCTGGCCTCCGGTGGCCACGGCGTCGACGGTGACCGTGGTGAGGCCGTCGGAGGCACCGTACACGGCGGCGGCGAGTCCCGCGGGGCCCGCACCGACCACCATTACGTCGCACCGCCCGGCCTCCGGCGAGGGGGCGGGCAGCCCGATGAGCCGGGCGAGTTCGGCGTTGCTCGGATTGCGCAGCACCCGCTCGCCCTTCCAGATGACGACCGGAGTCTCCTCGGGACGGATGGAGAACCGACGCAGCAGCGCCTCCGCCTCCTTGTCCTTCTCCAGATCTACCCAGCGGTGGGGCAGCCGGTTGCGGGCGGCGAACTCACGCAGCCGCAGCGTGTCCGGTGAATAACACGACCCCAGGATCCGGAAGCCGGCGCCGAGGCCGATGAGCAGATACCGGCGGCCCAGGTAAGCGCGGAGGATCAGGTCGCCGAGGACGGGGTCGCGGCCGACCAGGGCGCGTTGCCGCTCCACCGGTACGGCCAGGATCTCGCCCGCCTCGCGCACCACGGCGGTGTCGAACGCCGCCTGGCCCTCCAGCAGCCCGAGTTCACCCAGGAACCTGCCAGGTCCGTGCACCGCCACCGTGCGCTCGTCGGGCCCGCCGTGGTCGTGGAGGATCTCGACGGTCCCGCTGAGGATCGCGAGGAACTCCCGGAACGGCTCGCCCTCGCGGTACAGCACCTCGCCCTCGGCGGTCCTGCGGCGCTCACCGTGCGCGGTCAGGTCCTCCAGCTGCTCCGGCGCCAAGCGCGGGAACGCCCCGTATCGGTCCGGTGTCTCGCGGACCGCACCGTGCTTGTGCTCGGCCGTGCTCATCAGACCAGGGCCTCGTGGACGTAGCACCAGCGCCAGTCCTCTCCCGGCTGGAAGGACTGCACAATGGGGTGACCGGCGCTGCCCGCGTGCCGCCTGGCGTGCTTGAGGGGCGAGGAGTCGCAGCAGCCGACGTGCCCGCAGGTGAGGCAGAGCCGCAGGTGCACCCAGGGGGAACGCTCCATGAGGCACTCCTCGCAGCCCTCCGGGGTACGGGGCGTCACTGGGCGCACCATCGCCAGGTGCGGGTCGGGAATCGTGGCCATGAGGGTTCTCCTTCCGTGGGCGGGACCGCTCAGCCGCGGCCCGCGATGGTCTCCTCCACCCAGCGGCGCAGCTCCGGGGCGGGGGGCGGCACCAGCCCGGGGCATCTCCACTCCCGTGTCGAGTAGGACCAGGGTCGGCACCGCCATGACCTGGAACCGCTGCGCGAGCGCCGGCGACCGGTCGATGTCGACCTTTTGACGAGGTTGAGCTCGCCAGGCGAACTGTGTTCGGGTCACCGAGTTCAGCTCGGTCTTGGCCCTTTCCACAGCCTCGAACAGTCGCTGCAGCGCGTGCGGGGCCTTGCGCAGGTCGATGCCGTTGTCCTGCTGCAACTTGTCGGCGAGGTGGTCCACCAGGCGCTGGTCGAAGCCCGTCACCGCACGGGTGGCTGTCGCCCGCCGTGGACCGCGCATCGACCACGCCATCGCCGACGTCGAGGAGGCTGACGTCGAAGTACCGCCGCCCAGGTCGAAGACGAGCCCGGTCTCGTGCTGCTTCTTGTCCAGGCCGAAGGCGAGTGCGGCCTTGTTGATATGCGCAGCACGTCGAGGCCCGGTGTGCGTCCGGCGTCCTTGGGGCGCCATGGGCTGGGCGTCGTTGAAGTGGGCGGCACGCTGATGACCGCCTCCGTCACGCGTTGCCCGCGTCGTCGGCGACCAGCACCAGCGCGCTGATCTCCTCCGGCGCGCACAGCTTGTCGCGGATCCTGAAGCGCGCGTTGCCGTGCTCGTCGGGGACGATGTCGAAGCCGTCAACCTTGGCCTCGTCGGGGACTTCGTCGAAGCAGCGGCCGGTGAAACACTTGGCGGAGTAGATGGTCCCCTTCGTGTTGGGGATCGCCTGCATGCGGGCGAGCTGGCCGACAAGGGGTTCGCCAGTGGCGGTGAAGGCGACGACTGACGGGGTGGTACGGCTGCCCGCGGAGTCGGGGATGACCGCGGCCTCCCCGCCCTGCCACGCGGCGTCACGGAATTGGTCGTGCCGAGGTCGATTCCGACTGCCTCGGCCATAGGAGTTTTCATGCGTCGAAACTCCTGGAACGTGGGGTGGGCCAGCTGAGCCGCGTGCGGCAGCAATGGCCAAACCGGTCACCGGCCCGGAGTCGGACGCGTCGAGACGGGCTTCCCGGGCCTTTGGGCGCTCCAACCGGTCTCGCGTCGCGGCGCCAGGGTTCATGCGGCCTGCGTCCGATCGGGCCCGAATTCACCCGGCTGCCCAGGCCGGCCAGCACGAACAAAGATACCAAAAATGGCCACACCCGCGGGTATCACACGCCCGTCCAATTACCCGGGCAATGGGACGCCTGGGCCTGGCAGGGTAATTCAGGGAGGCTAATTGGTCCCGACATGCGCATGCGTTTCCGCGCCCCGTCGGCCAGGCTGACTGGGAAGCCCAGGCGCCGGGAGCCACCCCGGCGCCCGCAACCGGAGGTTGCCGTCATGACCGTGATGTCCATCGCCAGGTTCGAAAGGTTCTTCCGCGCGGCCGCGGGGCTGAACGTCGACAAGAACGATCTCAAGCGCTACAGCGACTTCGTCGACGCCAAGCTCTACGATCTGCTGATCGTCGCCCAGGCCACTGCCAAGGCCAACGGGCGCGACATCATCCGGACCTGTGACCTACCGATCACGAAAGGCCTGCAGGAGAGCATTCACCACTTCCAGAAGATCGACCAGGAAGTAGAACTCAAGCCGATCCTAGAACAGCTCGCCACCCACCCCGCTCTGGACCGTACGCCCGACGAGGAGACCGAGGCGGCCTATCCGGACGTCATCGGCGGACTCAGCCTGGCCCTTGCCCAGAGCTTCAAGATCCTCCACCCCGACCTCAAGAACCCCCAGACCCAGCACTGGGACGAGGCCCGAGCACTCTTCGACCTCCTGCTGTGAGTGGCGACCGGACGAGGTGGTGCAGGCCACGGCCCAACAGCGTCACCGCGCTCTGCCTCCTCGGCTGCCGCAACGATCCTGCTGGCCCGCCGCAGGGCCTGATCCACGTCCAGGGTGCAGCCAAGAGCGGTCGTGACCTCCGCCAGCAGCGCCAGGCTGCGGTCCAGAGCCCGCTGCAGCGCCGCGTCCACGTCGAACTCGTCCGAGTCTCGGTCGGGCAGGGGCGCCGCTGTTTCGACGGGCCGGTCGTCACCTGCTGGGCGCCGGGTGCCTGACCGGAACGGCGGGCCGCGCGGGCCGGCGTCCTGCGTTCCCGCTCGTCGCTTTCCGTCTTCTTCCGCACCGTGGCGCACCCTCGCGTTCCTGGTCGGCGGTTCGGGTGCCGCCGAGCGGCTACGGCAGTACGGAGGCCAGCGATTTCGGCAGACCGGATTTGAGGTGGTCCCACTCGCCTTCGCTGACGTGGCGTTCCAGAGCCTCCAGCACGGTGTGCACGACTCGTTCGATGCCACCGTCGACCGCGTAGGGAAAGTCGTCCCGAACGCGCTGGAGGAATTCCTCGCCGCTTAGCTTCACTGGTGTCTCGGACGGCTTCCATCCGTCGTAGTAGATGCCGCGGATCAGGGTCGGAAGCTGCGCCCCGAAGTGTACGGCCCCGTCGACGGAGAGCCGGTCCCGTAGCAGGTGTAGGACGGCGCGCAGTGCGGCGTACGACTGCTTCCGGCGTTCCTTGGGCCATCCGTTGGCCTGCTCGATTTCCCTGAGGAGCCGGTTGGCCTTGTCCACCATGGTGTCGAACGAGGAGAAACCCGTTTCGGTCATCTCATCGCCCCTTTCGCTCCCGGAGCGCCCGGCGGTGCCGGAACGTTGTCCCGCACCCGCCGGGCTCCTCGGCTCAACGACCGCCGCTCTCGCCGCTCTCGGTGATCTGGACGTGACGGGGCTTGGCGACCTCCGCCTTGGGGACGGTGACCGTGAGCACACCGGCCGACATCTCCGCTGTGACCTTCTCGGCGTCCACCTCTCCGGGCAGCCGCAGTCGGTACTCGAAGGCACCGGTCCGGCGGGTGCCACGGCGCAGGACGCCCTTGCGCTCCTTTTCCTTGATCTCTCCAGTGACCACCAGTTCCTGTCCGTTGGCCTCGACGTTGATGTCCTTGCTCTTGACGCCAGGGAGTTCGATCTCGACCTCGAAGGTGTCGTCGGTCTCCGTGACGTCCGCGAGGGGGGTCCACGCGGCCGCGGGCGCGGCGCCGCCCACCGTGGATTCGAGCAATCCGCTCATCTGGTTGAGCAGTTCGTCGAATTCCATCAGCGGATTGCGGGCCCACCCGAGGGGTCGCTCCGTTGTTCCGCCACTGCGGTGGCGCCGGACGGGCAAGGTCATCGCCCATCACCTCCGTCTTCTCGTGGGTTCGCGGCAGTACCGCCTTCTTCGCCCGGCACGGCGGACCGGCCGGGCGGAGCATGGATGTCATCGGGCAGACTCTGCGCACGCGATTCGCGGGCGGCTTCGCGCAGTGCCTTACGGAAGCGTCCAGGGCCCCATGCCTGTCCCCCACGGTCCGCTCGAGATCTTCGCGGCTGGTCGGGCCGCGCTCGGCGAGAGCCTGGGAGACCTGCTCGATCTCGTCGTCGAGGACTTGATCGGCCATGGCCGAGGTCCGGCTCGCCGTGTCTGTGGTGCCGACCATGCCCGGCGAGTAGAATGCACTGCCGGTTTCGGTCCCGGGACGGTACCCGTGCCCGCCTGCGCGCTCGCGCCGTATGCGGCGGGCGTTGCGGTCGGCGATCCGCTGTTGCCGCTCGCGCGCCGCCCGCTGGACATCTTCGGGCAGGGCGCGCTGGGAGCCGTTGCTCAGCAGTACAGCGAGCAGGACGGTGACGGCCGCCGCACCGAAGCAGGTTCCTGTGATCATCGGCTGAAGGATGAGGTCGCCGAGGGCGGGATCACCGGAGACAAGAGCCTGCAACCGGTCGACCGGGACGGAGAGGACCTCTCCGTCCCCCCGGGCCGTGTATTCGACCACCTGCCCCTGGAGCAACCCCAGTTCACCGAGGAAGCGGCCGTGACCGCTCACTCTCTGGACATGATCTTCGGCGGTGCCGTGGTGCTCGACAATCGCGACCGAGCCGCTGAGGACGACCACAACCTGCTCGCACGGCTCTCCTTCCCTGATCAGGATCTGACCGGCGTGAACTGCCTGGTGGCGGCCATGACCGGCGAGTAGGCCGATCTGTTCGTCCGTCAGCCGGGGATACGCCCCGTAAAAATCCGGAGTCTCGGGGACTGCGGTTCCGTGGGGCTCCCGAGGTGGCCGGCCCATCGTGTTCATCCTCCTGCACTGGTTTGCCGGCCCGCCACCGCCTGCTCAACCCACGAGCGCAGGACGTGCGCGGGTGCCGCGCCGGTCTGCCGGGCGACCGTCTCGCCATGGTCGAGGACGAGCAGGGTCGGCACCGCCTGCACCTGGAACCGCCGGCTGACCCGGGGGTTCTTGTCGACGTCGACCTTGACGAGCTTGATCCGTCCGGCGAGCTCCCGGGCGACCTGTTCGAGGGCGGGGCTGACCATTCGGCAAGGGCCGCACCAGGTTGCCCAGAGATCGACCACGACGGGCGGGGCGGCGTTGTCGGCGACCTCGGCGAAGTCGTCGTCGCTCGCGTCGACGATCCAGGGCAGGGCCTGCTTGCAGTGACCGCACTTGGGGCGGCCCTCTGCGGCCACGGGCACCCGGTTGGTGCGCCCGCAGTTCGGACAACTGACGGTCGGCACCTGCATCGTGCTCATGCCGCCCGTGCTCCCTTCACGTCCTCGGGCTGGTCGTAGGTGACGACCAGCTCCCCGTGTTCGGCGTCGACGCGGACCGTCGCGCCGTCCTGGACGTCGCCGCGCAGCAGGGCACGTCCGACCAGTGTCTCGACCTCGTGGGAGATGTAGCGGCGCAGTGGCCGGGCCCCGTACACCGGGTCGTAGCCTTGGTGGGCGATCACTTCCCGGGCAGCGTCGGTGAGTTCGACGGTGATGCGGCGTTCGGCGAGCCGCTGCCGCAGTTCGTCGAACTGCAGCTCCACGATCCGCTCGATCTGCCGCTCGCCGAGCGGTTTGAACAGCACGATGTCGTCGACGCGGTTGAGGAACTCCGGGCGGAAGTGCCCGCGCAGCTCGCCCATCACCAGGGCGCGGGCGTCGGGCTTGATCTCACCTTCGGCGGTGGCGCCGTCGAGGAGGTGCTCGGAGCCGATGTTGGACGTCATGATGATCACGGTGTTGCGGAAGTCGACGGTGCGGCCCTGAGCATCGGTGATGCGGCCGTCATCGAGGATCTGCAGCAGGGTGTTGAAGACATCGGTGTGCGCCTTCTCGATCTCGTCGAACAGCACAACCGAGTACGGCTTGCGGCGTACGGCCTCGGTGAGCTGGCCGCCTTCCTCGTAGCCGACGTATCCGGGCGGTGCGCCCATGAGCCGGCTGACGGTGTGCCGCTCCTGGTACTCACTCATGTCGAGGCGGACCATGTTCTCCTCGGAGTCGAACAGGGTCCGGGCGAGGGTCTTGGCCAGCTCGGTCTTCCCGACGCCGGTGGGGCCGAGGAAGATGAACGAGCCGATGGGGCGGCGTGGGTCGCGGATGCCGGAGCGGGCGCGGATGATGGCGTCGGCGACGAGCTTGACGGCTTCGTCCTGGCCGATGACGCGCTCGCGCAGGATCTCGTCGAGGCGCAGCAGTTTTTCGCGTTCGCCCTCCTGGAGGCGTGCGACGGGGATGCCGGTCCAGGCGGCGACGATCTCGGCGATCTCCTCCTCGGTGACGACCTCGCGCAGCAGCCGGTTCTGCCCTTGTTTGGCGGCCAGTTGCTCCTCCTCTGCGGCAAGTCGGCGCTCCAGGTCCTGGAGTCGGCCGTAGCGGAGTTCGGCGGCGCGGTTGAGGTCGTAGGCGCGTTCGGCCTCCTCTGCTTCGTGGCGGACCTGCTCCAGTTCCTGGCGCAGGTCCTGCACGCGGCGGATCGCCTGCCGTTCGGCCTCCCACTGGGCGTGTTTGGCGTCGGCCTCACCACGCAGGTCGGCCAGTTCCCTGCGTAGCTCCTCCAGACGGGTTTTGCTGGCGGGGTCGGTCTCCTTGGACAGGGCCGCTTCCTCGATCTCCAGGCGGGTGACGCGGCGGGTGATCTCGTCGAGTTCGGCGGGCATCGAGTCGATCTCGGTACGCAGCCGGGCGCACGCCTCGTCGACGAGGTCGATGGCCTTGTCGGGCAGGAACCGGTCGGTGATGTAGCGGTGGCTGAGGGTGGCCGCGGAGACCAGCGCGGTGTCCTGGATCTTCACGCCGTGGAAGACCTCCAGGCGTTCACGCAGTCCGCGCAGGATGGAGACGGTGTCCTCCACGCTCGGCTCGTCGACCAGGACCTGCTGGAAGCGGCGTTCGAGGGCGGCGTCCTTCTCGATGTGCTTGCGGTACTCGTCGAGGGTGGTGGCGCCGATCATGTGGAGTTCGCCGCGGGCGAGCATCGGCTTGAGCATGTTGCCCGCGTCCATCGCCCCTTCCGCGGCGCCCGCTCCTACGACGGTATGGAGTTCGTCGACGAAGAGCAGGATGCGCCCCTGGGCGGCCTTCACCTCAGACAGCACGGCCTTGAGGCGTTCCTCGAACTCGCCGCGGTACTTGGCGCCGGCGACCAGGGAGCCCATGTCGAGGGCGAACACCGTCTTGTCGCGTAGACCCTCGGGGACGTCGCCGCGAACGATGCGCTGGGCCAGGCCCTCGACGATGGCGGTCTTGCCGACGCCGGGGTCGCCGATGAGGACGGGGTTGTTCTTGGTCTTGCGGCTGAGGATCTGGGTGACGCGGCGGATCTCCCCGTCACGCCCGATGACCGGGTCCAGCCGCCCGGACCGAGCCTCGAGGACCAGGTCGCGGCCGTACTTCTCCAGAGCCTCGTAGGCCACTTCGGGGTTGGCGGAGGTCACGCGCTGGTTGCCGCGGACCTGGGTGAGCGCGCTCAGGAACGAGTCCCTGGTGATGCCGGCCTGTTTGAGCAGTCGCCCGGCGGCGGTCGAAGAGCTCTCCTCAGCCAGGGCGAGCAGGAGGTGCTCCACGGACACGTACTCATCCTTGAGGCGTTTAGCCTCCCGTTCGGCGGCGTCGAGCAGGCGGGCGAGGCGCTGGGTGACGAAGACCTGGCCGGGTGCCGCGCCGGGGCCGGTGACCTTCGGGCGGCGGGAGAGTTCCTCGTGCACGGCCGCGCGCAGTTCCTTGGGCTCGGTGCCGGCCTGTTGCAGCAACCGCGGAATCAGACCGTCCTCCTGATCGAGAAGTGCGAGCAGCAGGTGTTCCCCGTCGACCTCGGTGTGCCCCATGCGGACGGCCGCGGTCTGGGCCTCCTGCAGGGCTTCCTGGGACTTCTGGGTGAGACGGTTCATGTCCATGGCGGTATGTCACTCCTCGTGCCGCGGCCGCGCAGGGCGGCTTCGAGCAGGCTGATGCGGTCCAGCAGATCGAGCACCAGGCCGATGGATGCGTAGTTGAGGCAGAGTCCGGAGCGCAGCCGCTGGACGCGGGCGAGGACCGCCGGGGCCGTGGGGTCGAACACCAGGTGCCCCGCGGCGTCGCGCTCGGCCTCGACCAGTCCCAGAGCGACGAACCGGCGGATCAGATCAGGATGGAGGCCCGAACGACGGGCCACGGTGGCCAGGGAGAGCCTGGGGACGGGCACGAGCGCGTACCGGACAGCCGTCGAGGCGGTGACGTCGGCGCCCGTTCGTACCGGACGGTCGCCCACGTCGGCCCGGCCGATGCCTGCCGCTCCCGCGGGTCGGTCGTTCATCGCGTCCTCCTGGGGTCGAACGAGGATGTAGCGGCGAGCTCCTCGAACAGTTCGCGCTCCCGGTCGCCGAGGGTGGGCGGCACCACGACGCGGAGTTCGGCGTACAGATCGCCGTTCACGCCGCGCGGGTTCGGCATGCCCTCGCCGCGCAGCCGCAGCCGCCGGCCGCTGGACGAGCCCGCGGGCACCGTGACCTTGGCTGTGCCGCCACCGGGGGTGGGCACCGGCACGGTCGCACCCAGGGCCGCCTCCCAGGGGGCGACCGGGACCTGGACGTGCACGTCGCGGCCGTCCAGCCGGAACCGGGGGTGGGGCTGGATACGCACCCGCAGGTACAGGTCGCCCGCGGGGGCCTCACCAGCGCCCCGGCCGCCCTCGCCCGCCAGCCGGATGCGCTGCCCGTCGGTGACGCCCGGCGGCACGTCGACCTCGTACCGCCGCGGCTGCCCGGTGGGACCGGCGAGCGTGACGGTGCGACGGCCGCCTCGGTACGCCTCCTCGACGGTGAGCGGCAGTTCGGCCTCCTGGTCCGCTCCGGGGACACCGCCTCGGGCGGCGCCGGCTCCGAACATGGAGCCGAGCAGGTCCTCGATGTCGATGCCCTCCGCTCCGAAATCGTCGCCGAAGCCGGTGGGGTACCGGACGCGAGGACCGCCCCCGCCTGCGGTCCTCCGAGCGCGGAAGCCGCCGCCCGCTCCGGCCGCGACCCGTTCGTCGAAGTCCTCGGGGATCTTGCGGAAGTCCTCGCCGAAGCGGTCGTAGCGGGCTCGGGTCTTGGGATCGGACAGGACGCTGTATGCCTCGTTGAGGTCCTTGAAACGCTCCTCCGCCTCGGGGTCCTTGTTGACGTCGGGGTGGTACCTGCGGGCGAGTTTGCGATATGCCTGCTGGATCTCGTCCTGGCTCGCGCTCCGCGACACGCCCAGCACCTCGTAGTAGTCCCGTGCCATCGCCGGTCACTCCCGCTTCGCGACGGTCACCGCGGCCGGCCTGAGCTGCCGCTCGCCGTCCCCGTAGCCGGGGCGCAGCACCTCGACGACGGTGCCCGGCTCGACGTCGGGGTCCTGGACGACGCCGACCACCTCGTGCCGGGCCGGGTTAAAAGCGACGCCGATCTCCGCATGCCGCGGGTAGCCGAGCAGTTCGAGGACGTTCACCGCCTGGTCGCGTACGGCCCGGATGCCCTCCACGATCGCGCCTGGATCGGCGCCGGCGTGGGTCAGGGCGAGTTCGAGGTTGTCGATGACGGGCAGGAAGGCGGCCGCCGTGCGGGACCGCTCGACCGCCCGTTCGCGCTCCAGTTCCCTGGCGTGACGCTTGCGAAGGTTGTCGAGGTCGGCGAGCGCGCGCCGCCAGCGGTCCTCCAGTTCCTGGATCGCGGTCGTGTACTCGTCCTCGGCAGGCGCGGGGCCGGCGGCGTCGGGTCCCGGTTCGCCGTTCGCCGCTTCCGGCCGGGTCGGCGGGCCCGGTTGCGGCAAATCCCCGCGAGGAGGGCGTACGGCGCCTTCCGGGACCGGTTCGACCGGATCCGACGCGGCCCGGTCGGGTTCCTGGGGGCGGCTGGGCATGGCGCGCCTCAGTCCTTGTCGAACTCGGCGTCGATGACATCGTCGCCACCGCCACTCGTGGGACCACCGGTGGCGGCGTCCTGGCCGGGACCGCCCGTGGCGGCGGCGCCCTGATGGGCCGCCAGCCCGGCGAGCACCTGCTGGAGTTCGGAGGTCAGGGGCCGCACGCGCTCCACGCCCGCCTCTTCCTTGACCGCCGCCCGGGCGTCGCTCACGAGCATCTCGGCGCGAGCCTTCTCATGCGCGGGCGCTGCGTCGCCCAGTTCGCCGAGGCGCTTCTCGACCTGGTACGCGACGGCGTCGAGCTCGTTGCGGGCGTCGACGGCCTCGCGGAGTGCCTGGTCCTGGCCCCGGTTGCGCTCGGCCTCCTGGACCATGCGTTCAACCTCACTGCGGTCCAGGTTGGAGCTCTCGCTGATGGTGATGCCCTGTTCCTTGCCGGTGTCCCGGTCGCGGGCTCTGACGTTGAGGATGCCGTTGGCGTCGATGTCGAAGGTGACCTCGATCTGTGGTTCGCCCCGCGGCGCCGGCCGGATGTCGGTGAGCTGGAACCGGCCGAGCACCCGGTTGTCGGCGGCCCGCTCGCGCTCGCCCTGGAGGACCACCACATCGACGGCCGGCTGGTTGTCCTCGGCGGTGGAGAAGGTCTCGCTGCGGCGCACGGGGATGGTGGTGTTCCGCTCGATGATCTTCGTCATCACTCCGCCGCGCGTCTCTACGCCCAGCGACAAGGGTGTGACGTCGAGCAGCAGGACGTCCTTGACCTCGCCCTTGAGCACCCCGGCCTGGATCGCGGCGCCCAGGGCCACGACCTCATCGGGGTTGACGCTCATGTTGGGTTCCTTGCCGCCGGTCAGCCGGCGGACCAAGGCCTGGACCGCCGGGATACGTGTGGAGCCGCCTACGAGGATGACCTCGTCGATGTCGCTCTCGCCGACCTTGGCGTCGGCCATTGCCTGCTGGACCGGTCCCAGGCAGCGTTCCACCAGGTCGCCGGTGATCTGCTCGAACGTGGACCGCATGATCGAGTCGGTGAGGTGCTTGGGGCCCGAGGCGTCGGCGGTGATGAACGGCAGGCTGACCTGCGTCTGCGTCACCGAACTGAGCTCGGTCTTGGCCTTCTCCGCCGCCTCGAACAGTCGTTGCAGCGCCTGCGGGTCCTTGCGCAGGTCGATGCCGTTCTCCTTCTGGAAGTCGTCCGCGAGGTAATCCACCAGACGCCGGTCGAAGTCGTCGCCGCCCAGGTGGCTGTCGCCGGCGGTGGAGCGCACCTCCACCACGCCGTCGCCGACGTCGAGGATGCTCACGTCGAAGGTGCCGCCGCCCAGGTCGAAGACGAGGACGGTTTCGTGTTGCTTTTTGTCCATGCCGTACGCGAGGGCAGCCGCCGTCGGCTCGTTGATGATCCGCAGCACCTCCAGTCCCGCGATCCGTCCGGCGTCCTTGGTGGCGGTGCGCTGAGCGTCATTGAAGTAGGCGGGCACCGTGATGACCGCCTCCGTGACCCGTTCCCCGAGCTGCTTGGAGGCGTCGTCGGCGAGTTTGCGCAGCACCTGTGCGCTGATCTCCTCAGGCGCGTACAGCTTGTCGCGCACCTTGAAGCGGGCCGCCCCGCCGTCGCCCTCGACGATGTCGTACGCCACCGCCCTGGCCTCGTCGGAGATCTCGTCGAAGTGCCGGCCGATGAACCGCTTGGCCGAGTAGATGGTGCCCTTGGGGTTGAGGATCGCCTGGCGCCGGGCCAGCTGGCCCACCAGTCGCTCGCCGGTGTCGGTGAAGGCCACCACGGACGGTGTCGTGCGGTTGCCCTCGCTATTGGGCACGACGGACGGCTCGCCGCCCTCCCACACGGCGATCACCGAGTTGGTGGTGCCCAGGTCGATGCCCACTGCCTTGGCCATGAGGAACTCCTCCCGGTGCGGCGGCCTGCGCCGACTCTCCAGATCACGTTCGTTCAGGTACGGGTGGGACCTCCGCCGGTGGTCTGCAGCGCGCCGATCAGCCGTACAGCCTCGTCGGCGACCGCCTCGTCCACGACGACCTCGTACCGGCTCGGCTGCATCGAGCGGAGCGAGGCGACATCCCGGCGACCGCCCTGCAGGGCGTGCAGCAGCATGCCGAACAGCGCGCCGACGATCAGCCCGTACAGGGCGAGGAGCAGCGCGGAGACGACGGGGTCGAGCCAGTTCACAAGGCCGAAGATCCAGCCGATCAGGACACCGGGGAGCGCACCGCTCGCCGCTCCGTGAAGCGCGGCCCTGCCGTAGTCCATCCGGCCGATCACCTGCTCGACCAGGCGCACGTCCTGGCCGATGATCGCCACCCTCTCCACGGGAAACCCATGGTCAGAGAGGTGGTCAACGGCTCGTTCGGCTTCCCCGTACGTCTTGTACGAGGCAACCGGCCTGCGATGCTGCTCGGTCATCGCCCAGCCCTTCCTGCCGGTGCGCACGGAGGGTTTCGAACACTCCCCAGGGTGGCGAGCCGAGTGGCTCCACGCCTGCGCCTGGCGAGTCAGAAATGCACGGGTCCGGTCGCCCCACGAGTACGAGAGGAAGAATCCGAACATCTCGGATGAGCCGGCCCGCGAGCGGGTACTCGGAACACCGCTCGCCTCCCTGAAGGCTCGGGGAGAACGGAGTGATCCCATGCCCGGCAGCCGGGCGCACAACCTGTACCGCCGCCGCTGCGACCGGGAGGGCAGCCTTCCGTGGGGCAGCGCCGGGCGGCCCCCCATGGCCGCGCGGAGAGGGCCCCGCCCACCCGTGCCAACCCCAGCCGACCATGCCCTCCACGAACTGATGGTGCTCTCCCGCGCCCTGTTCGACACTCTGGACGAAGGCGAGATTTTGCGCCTGGCCATGGACCACATAGCCGCCGCAGGGCCATACAGCGCCGAGGCCGGATACCTCAGGGTGGACGGCGACCTGGTCCCCAGCCCGAGGAACGGGCGGATCCATGCCTTGGCCGTGGACCGGAGGGTGCGGGAGCTGGCCGGGCAGGACGGCCCTGTGACCGTATCCGGCAGTCCCTGGGGCCGGGCCCTGGGGTTGCGCGGACTTGAGGGACTCCACGGCTACCTCGTGGTGTCGTCCCGCTCCCAGCCCACCGAGGCCGAGCGCTCCCTGCTCGCCACGCTAGTCCGGCACACCGCTGCTGCTCTGTCAGTCGCCTTCGCACACCGCCGCCAACGCGAGGACGCGCTGGAGCTGCACCGGCTCAGGGAGGAACGCGCAGCCCTCCAGCGGCAGCTGATCTCCGTCGTGGCTGAGCTGGGGTACCAGCGGGCCGTTCACGCGCTCATGACCGACGTCGCTGCCTCGGGCGGCGGCGAGGAAGCCATCACCCGCGCACTGCATGGGCTCACCGGACTCCCCGCGCTGGTCGAGGACCGCTTCGGTCGGCTGAGGTCCTGGACCGGCCCCAGCCGCCCCGAGCCCTATCCGGAACCGGACCCCGTGCGCCAGGACGAAATGCTGCACGCCGTCGCCCGGGAGGTCGGGCCGGTGCGGATAAAGGACCGGCTGATCACCCTGATCCGCCCGCACGGCGAGATCCTGGGCGTGCTCGCCCTGGTTGATGCCCGGGACGAGGCCGACGAGCACACCGTGCTCGCGATGGAACACGCCGCCACGTCGCTCGCCCTGGAGCTGGCGCACCTGCGTAATCTGGCCGAAGTGGAGCTGAGGCTGCACCGCGAGCTGGTCGACGACCTCCTGGCAGGGACGGACGAGGCGAGCGCCTACGCCCGGTCCGAGGCCGTCGGACACGACCTGCACCGCAGCCACTACGTCGTCGTGGTGCAGTGGTCGAACCGGACCGCGGACGATTCCTTCGCGCAGACCGTGGGCCGGGCGGCCTCTGCCGTGGGCATGCGCTCGCTGCTGACCCGACGTTCCGACCACGTGGTCCTGGTCGCCGACGACAGGCCGCATTCCCGCGCGCTGTACGAGGCGCTCGCCCGGGAGACCGGGACACGGTCCGGGACGATCGGGGTGAGCGCCCCTTGCGACTCCCTGGACGACATCCCCCACCGCTACCAGGAGGCGCAGCGCGCCCTGGAAGTGCGCCGCCACTCCCGCGAGCGCTACGGCACGACGTTCTTCGACGAGCTTGGCCTCTACCGCATCCTGGGACCTGGCAACGATTACCAGGAACTAGAGACGTTCGTCCACGAGTGGCTCGGGCAGCTCATCGACTACGACTCCCGGCACCACGCGGCCATGGTGGAGACCCTGTCCCGGTACTTCGACTGCGGCGGCAACTACGACGAGACCGCCGAATCCCTCGCGATCCACCGCAGCACGCTGCGCTATCGGCTCCAGCGCATCCGCGACATCAGCGGCAACGACCTCGCGAACGTCGAGGACCGGCTCAACCTCCAAGTGGCGACCCGAGTGTGGAAGATAGTGCTGGGCGGACCCGGCTGATGCCCCGCTGGAACTGTTGTGCGAGCGGTGCCAGCGGCAGTTGGTAGGGCTGCCCTGTGCGGTCCCTGGCCCAGCTACATCAGCACGGGCGGCGGATTCTGCGCCACCAGCTCCGGCAGGATTCGCGGGCTCTCCGGCCGCAGTACCGGCAGCGCGTCACCGAGCCGGGCGGAACGATCCTCGGCGACTACGTCAACACGCACCCGCCGGTGCTGGTGCGTTGCCCGAAGGTCACGAGAATCGCGTCATCCCGAAGCATGTGTTGAAGGGAGTCGGGATCTGTTCGACGTGCAAGGGGAACACCCCAGGGCATTTCCGAACCACGGTTCCGTGAAGCTGTGATGAATCGGCGCGGGGAGGTTCTCGGTTCGTACGTCGACGCCACGACCAGCGTCCTCGTGCGCTGCTCGGAAGGGCATGAAGTGCGGGTGCAGCCGAACAACGTGCTCTCTGGTCAGGGCATTTGCCGGGTGTGCCGAGGCCGGACATGGGACGTGTTCTACACGGTTGTCGACGATGTAGTCGAGCTGCTGAAGTTCGGCGTCACGTCGGGAGACGCCCGTGCCAGGCTGAGGAACCACCGGCCCGCAGGCTTCGAGCGTGTCGTGCGGCTTCACGAGCACCTTCCCGATGGATTGCGCGGGAGCTGGAGGACAGTGTCAAGGCGGCACTGTTCGATTCCAGCACGGCGAGCAGCGAAGCCGGTACGGTCGGATCCGGAAGCATCGGCGGGTCCCTCCCCGTAGGAGACGCAAGCACCGCCGATGCTTCTCTGCTGTCGCACCCCCACGTGCCCTGATGACGCCACATCACCCGCCTGAGCGACCCCCACGACGATCAACGAAAACGTCGAAAGTCGAGAGCCCCTACCGCTACCGGGAAATTGGCTTCGCCGTGGACCTGAGAGTCCCGCGGCGTGAATGTGTGAGGCCGGTGTGCATGAGGCCAGGAGGGGTAGTGGGATCGATAACTGATTTGTCCCGCAGTCATATCGCGGAGGTGAGTCGTATGACGCAGCCCGCACGACGACAGCGTTCCGGAGGGCTGGCCGAACGGCGGTTCCCGGGCTGGACGAGGGACCCGCTGGCCGAGTTCGACGACCTGTTCCAGCGGATGGGACAGCTGATGGAGTCCACGGTCGGCGGAGGCGCCGCTGCGACGGGTGTGGCTCAGTGGACGCCGCTGGCCGACATCTACGAGACGGACGACGCGTACCAGATCGAGGTGGAGCTGCCGGGGGTCAAGGCGGACGACGTCAACGTCGAGGTCGCCGACCGGGAGCTGACCGTCAGCGGTGACATCAAGGTGCGCGAGCGCGAGGGTCTGCTCCGTCGCAGCACCCGGCAGGTCGGCCGGTTCGAGTTCCGCGCGGTGCTGCCCAACGAGGTGGACGCCGAGAACGTCAGCGCGAACCTGGACGGGGGTGTGCTGTACCTGACCGTCCCCAAGGCACAGGCCGCCAAGCCCCGCCACGTTGAGATCCAGGGCGGCAAGGGCGAACAGGGCCAAGGCTGACCCGTCGGCCTTCGGCAGGGCGGGGAAAGGCAGCGGCCTAGTATGTGTCGACGGTCACGTCCCCGTCGGGCCGGAGCCATTGCATGATGGACGGGCAGGACCGTCAGTAGCTCCTGTCCGAAACCATCAAGCGGAAGCCGGTCGGCCATGAGCCAGCATGTTCACGTCCGCCTCAACCACGGCCTGGCCGTGTCCGAGGACGGCGATCTGATCGAGCAGTCCCGCTGCCGGTGCGGCGCCAGCTGGACCAGGACGATCCAGGCAGCGGAAGACGAGCCCGAGCGCTGACTCTCCAAGGCGGGCATCCGGACCCGGGAGGAGGCGGCCATGCGGGCCGGACTGCTGGACCGGCTGCCCGTGGAACAACGAGAGAGCCTGCGCTGCCCGCCGCCGGACGGGCACGCCGTGGACCGGCCGATGCTGGCCGTGCTCAGCGACCGGCGGACCTTCGGCGGCGGCTGGCTCTTCGAACGCAAACTGGACGGCGAACGTGCCCTCGGGCTGCGCAGCCATGACCGCGTTCAGCTCCTCTCCCGCAATGGCCTGCCCCTCAATGCCACCTACCCCGAGGTCGCGGCCGCCCTGGCGGAGCAGGAGTGCTCCGACTTCACCGTGGACGGCGAGATCGTCGCACTCCGTGACGGCCGCACCGACTTCTCCCTCCTGCAACGACGGATGCAGCTCACCGACCCGCGCGCGGCCCTGGCCAGCGGGGTCCCGGTCGTCTACTTCCTGTTCGACCTGCTCCGGCTGGACGGCTGCGACACCACCCGGCTGCCGCTGCGCACCCGGAAGACGCTGCTGCGCGGCGCCATCGACTTCCGCGGACCGCTGCGCTTCACGCCGCACCGCAACCACGGCGGGCAGGATCTGCTGGACCAGGCGTGCGCCCGGGGCTGGGAGGGGCTGATCGCCAAGCGCGCCGACTCGGTCTACGTCGCCAGACGGTCGTCCGACTGGCTCAAGCTCAAGTGCGTCGCCGGGCAGGAGTTCGTCATCGGCGGCTTCACCGAGCCTAGCGGCAGCCGGGCCGGCTTCGGCGCGCTGCTGCTGGGCTATTACGACGGCGGGCGCCTTCGCTACGCAGGCAAGGTCGGTACCGGCTTCGACCGGGCCACTCTCCTCGACCTGCGCCGGCGCCTGGAGGCACTGCGGCAGTCGCGTTCCCCGTTCGAGGCGGGGCCCGAGATACGGGAACGCGGCGCGCGCTGGGTGCGTCCGGAGCTGGTCGCCCAGATCGGTTTCACCGAGTGGACCCGGGACGGCATGCTGCGGCACCCCCGCTTCCTCGGCCTCCGCTTCGACAAGAAGCCCGCCGACGTGGTGCGCGAGATGCCGGCCTTCGGCTGACGGCCGGAGGCCGACGAACACCTTGTTGCGCATAACCTTTTGCCGCATATCAAATAGGTTGAGTATTTCGTCCCGCCTCCGCGATCCATGGGACCAGCCTCGCCGGAGAAGGCGGCTTCACCGGCCGACGCGGGAGGCCGCTGCCCGGCACGCCCGCCTGGTAGTGGAACCGCTGCAATGACGGCGGCCACGCCATCTGGATGGGCCGCTGACCAGCAACGACTGGGTTTCAGCAACAGTCGTTGAGCGGGCTGACCTTCACCCGGTTTCCGGGGCGGGGACCGCACGTCCAGGAGGGCGACGTCGTCGTGGAAGGTGCGTCCCTGCGGATCGACGAGTTCGTCGCACATCGGGGCCAGGGGCCGGCCGGGCCAGCGCCCCGGCACGGCGGGCCAGGAGACTCATGCCCTCGTCGAGGGTGTGGTGGGGGCGCTCGATGAGGCCGTCGGTGTAGAAGAGCAGGGTGCTGCCGGGTGCCAGGTCGTACTCGTGGTCGGGCCGGTGCAGGCTGGGATCGACGCCGAGCATGGTTCCGTGGTCTTCCCCGTGGGCGAGGTAGCAGACCCCGCCGGTGGCGCTGACCAGCAGCGGCGGAGGGTGGCCGGCGCCGGTCAAGCGCAGTCGCCACAACGTCGCCGAGTGCTGCTCGAGCGTGGCCACGATCAGGGTGGCCATCGTGTCACCGTCCAGGCTTTGCAGTGCCAGGTCGAGCTTGCGGACGATCTCGCTCGGAGGTCCGGGCTGGTCGGGGGCGACCGCGCGCAGCATGCTGCTGAGCTGGTGCATGGCGATAGCGGTACCGATGTCGTCGCCCATGACGTCGCCGGCCACGAGGCACGGCGCGCCGCCAGGGAGAACGATCACGTACTGCCAGCCCCCGCCGACGCGTGGGACATCGAAAGGCAGGGACGGCGAGGTGGTGAACGCCGCCGGGGAATCACCTCCGGGCAGCACACCGAGCGTGCTGCCGCCGTTGCGGAGCCGGGTGGTGACGTCGTACGTGCGTACGCGCCCGTGCTCGGGGCGCGATGGGGCGCCGGCTGGAGCAGACTGGTGAAGGACTGGACGGCACCACGGCGCAGGCCGTGCGCCGGCATTTGCTGCGCCCCGGCGCGGCCCGCGTCGTCGCAGGCTCGGCCGCCCCACCCAGGTGATCAGGCAGCTGGCCGACTACCTCAAGGTGCGGGTTGCCTCCAAGGTGCGGGCGTTTTGCCGGTGCTGACTCGGCGCGGCAGGGGTGATCGTATGGCAGGCGCGAGCGTGTCGGCCGGAGATGGTGAACGGCTGCTGGAGGAGTTGGTCAGGACCGCCCAGCAGGCGTCACCTGCGGAACTGCCGACGGTCCTGGAGCGATACGCCGAGGCCATGGGTATGGGCCGTGCCGTCACCTACCTGGCCGATCTCCAGCAGAGGCTGCTGCTGCCGCTGGTCGAGGGCGAGCCGGACCTGGAGGTCGACGCTTCCCTGGCCGGATGGGCCTACCGGACAAACTCCCTGAGGGTGGAGGAAGACACGTCCGGCGGGCTGACCATATGGCTGCCTCTGGTCGACGGAGCGGAGCGGCTGGGAGTCCTGGAACTCCGCATGGAGACACTGGACGGGATCAAACTCTGGCGCTGCCGGACGATGGCGTCGCTCCTGGCCATGATCATCACTTCCAAGCGCACCTACAGCGACACCTTCGCGCAGCGCATGCGGACCCGGCCGATGCAACTGCACACGGAGATGCTGAGGGCCTTTCTCCCCCCGCGCTCGATCGGCACCGGCCGGGTGGTGTCGACCGCGGTCCTGGAACCTGCGTACGAGCTGGGCGGCGACGCCTTCGACCATTCGTTCACCGAGGACTTTCTGCACGCCACGATCCTCGATGCCATGGGCCACGACCTGGCGTCCGGCCTTGCCACCTCCGTGGCCATGGCGGGCTGCCGCAACGCCCGTCGCACGGGCGCGGACCTGGCCGAACTCGTTGACGCAGTCGACCAGGCCCTGGCGAAGTGGCTTCCGGACCAGTTCTGCACCGGCATCTTCACCCAGCTGCACATGCCGACCGGCGTGCTGCACTGGTCCAACTGCGGTCACCCGGCGCCGTTGCTCATCCGCGGCCAGCGCCTGCTCGACAAAGCCCTGGAGCAGGCTTCCGAGCCTCCGCTGGGTCTGCCAGCCAGCCTGGCCGGCGGCCCCCGGCAGGTACACGAAGCCAGCCTCGAACCCGGTGACCGGATACTGCTCTACACCGACGGCGTAGTGGAGTCGCGCGACGAAGGCGGTGAGCAATTCGGCCTGGAGCGTTTCACCGACTACATCATCCGGTCGACCGCCGCCGGGCAGAACGCCCCGGAGGTGCTCCGCCTGCTCATCCACGCGATCCTCGGGCATCGGCACAACGAACTCAGCGACGACGCCACGATTCTGATGATCGAATGGCAGCCGCCCGGCCAGTGAGTCGACGCGGGCATGACACCTGAAAGCCGGCAGGCTGCCGTGGCAATGCCAGGCGGCTGACGTCGTGTTCATTCTGCTATCTCTCTCCTGCGAAGCCCTCGCTCGACGCCTGAACAGCCAAGCTGTTCGGGCGTGCCCGCCGGTGCAGCAGGCCATGGACGACCGGCACTGCTGGTGAAACGGCGGGCGGACCAGCCTCAGGCGGCGGGCCAGGTGGCCATCTGCGCAGCAAACTCGGGAGGTGAGGCCACGACCATCAGCGATACGGGTACCGGACCGAGGTTGGCGAGGGTGCCCCGATCTCCAGTGGCTATGTGCGCGGCGGAGCCAGGGAGCAGAATGTGCTGATCACCACCGCAGCGCGTTCAACCGAGCCGGAGAGCGGGATCAGCACGATCTCGGAGGCTCCGTGGTCGTGTTCGGGCAGACGGCCACCCACGGGAATCTCCAGCACCTGCGCCTCGGCGTGCGCGACCTCGACTGACGCACATCTCGGCCACCGTGCCGGCACGCCCAGGGGTAGCCCGTCAGTTGAGGGGGGCGACCTGCCGCGGCGCCGGGGCCGCGCGGAGCCATCGGGCAGCGTGCCGTCGTCGGGCATTCCGGCCCGCAGCCACGACCCGACCGTCTCGACGTCGGCCTCGGTCACCAGTGGGCCGAGACGAACGAAGGCCCCAGTGGGCCTGCGGTCGACCCCGCACGGCTGCACGGCGGCATGCAGCCCTCGGCCGCGCCGACAGTGCAGCACCTTCTCCAGGCACCCGGTGGAGATCATGACCCCGTGCGGGCAGTCCCGGACCGCGCGGCGCAGTCCGTCCATCACCCGGCCGGTCGCGGCGGCATGACATGAGCCGCAGACGACAAGGCTGAAAGGGCGGCGGACCTCGCTGACCCTCGGCCTGAGCACCGCGCCCTCCTGCGGCCTGGTCACCCCGGCGCCGCAGGACGCGAGTGCGGCCCCCCCACCGACGTCGGCGAAGGTGCCGGCTAACGAGCAGGCGCTCGCGGCGCAGTGGAACGCGTGGAAGTCGAAGCAGCGGCTGACCGGTCCCCACGCTGTGCCGGACTACGCGAACCCCGCGCAGATGAACCACTTCACGTGGTACGAGACGCACAACTGGACCAAGCCGTACCCCGGCGAGAGCAAGATGTACGCGCCGAACGACGTACCGGGCGCCTACATCCCGTCGTCGGAGAACGACGGCTGACATAGGCTGATCGCGTTAAGGGGCCCCTGGCCGGCGTCACCGCCGGCCAGGGGCCCCTTCTCCCTTCTGTCCCCTGTGTGGCAAATACCGGATTCGGACCATCGATGTCTGCCCGAGCGGAGGAGTGCCCACCAGACAAAAATGACCCGCCGCAGAACGCGAGCTACCCCGCCCACTGCCGTCCCGTCCGTCGCACGAACGGACTCGTCCTGTGGGCATACGCGAGCTGAGTTCGCGCCCGTCACCGCGCTGCGAAGGTTCAGTCAAGTACCGCTCACACAGCAATGACTTCGCTGGTCAGGGAGCTGAATGTCATCCCGTACATCGCCACCACCACCCGCCTCGCCCCATCGATTCGCGCCTGCCCCCGCTCTTTCACCTGCCGGACCCCCTGCTCCACCTCCGCGACCACCACCGCCGCCTCGTCCTCCCGCGCCAACTCGAAATCCGCCACCAACTCATCGAACTCCGCATCCGCACGCCGCCGCTGCGCCTCGGCCTCCTCCGCCTCCCGCCACTCCTCCGCCATCCGAGACGCGGCCCGCTCCAACGCCGCCTTCCGACGCGCCAGCTCCTTGCCGCCTCGGCTCGCCGCCATGACAGCCACCTCCCAACCGCGCGGGGTCCGCCCGGCGTCGTCATGGGGTATGCGCAGGACGATGTCGTACCGCAATGATCAAGAACCGTCACGGGCGACGGGCTCCGCGAGTTCAACCTGAGTACTGTCCCGCGTATTCTGGTCGGCGCGGGCGCGGGGCCTTGCACGCCTGGAGGGGCACCCGTGAGGCACCTGCGTGAACTGCTGATCGACGCCTGGTCATGGCTCAACTACAAGCAGGCCATGGCCGATCCGAATCGGCCGGGTCACCACGCGTTCCCCGAGCTGAACAACTCGTGGGTGCCCGGCGAGGAGCTGCGCCGCCTGGCTGCCTACAAGTTCCTCGCCGCCTATGACTCCAACCAGGCCGGGCAGCTCGCCGCCGTCACCGGCGACCACCACGGTGTGGAGCGCCGCGAATTGGGCGACCCGTCGAAGCTCATCGACACCACCCTCGGCTACCTGCTGGGCGCGGAGCAGACCATCGTGGTGCCCGGCGCCGACCACGCCGGCCAGGACAAGCCGACCGCCGAAGACCGTGCCGCCGCCGACCTGCAGGAGAAGCTGCGCGCGTGGGCGGACAAGGAGCTGCTGCCGCTGCGGATCCAGCAGGCCGAACGGTGCGCGGTGCGCTGCGGCGACAGCGTGTACACCCTGGCGTGGGAGCCGTCCAAGCAGCGGGCGCTGCTGCGCACCTACGACCCCGGGTTCTACTTCCCCGAGTGGGACGAGGGCGAGCAGGACGCCCAGGAGTACCCGCGGCGCGTGCACTTCGCGTGGGAGCTGGCCGCCGACCCGGTGCGCGGCCTGAAAGCGCGTGTGCGGCGCATCACCTACGAACTCGGCCCGATCGGTCCCGCGACCGCGCCTGGCACCGACGACGGGCGTGCGGTGCGCGAGCAGGTGGCCGACGCGGACGGCGACCCGGTGCTGACGGTCGGCGACACTCTCGACCCGCTGACCGGCACCGTGACCCGCAGCTACCCGTGGGCGCCAGGCGTGCCGTCGTCGACGACGTGCTACCTGACCGACGCCGAATGGCTGCTGGAGGATCTGGGCCGCGCCCACGACGTGTTCTCCCTGCCCCCGGACAAGGCCGCCTACCGGGTGCGCTCCGACGGCCAGGTCCTGGACCGCCTCGACCTGATGCACGACTTCATCCCGGTGGTGCACATCCCGAACACCATCCCCGACGTCGGCGAACACTGGGGCAAGTCCACGCTGGCGACGGTGCTGCAGCTGCTGGACGAGCTGGCCGCCACCGACACCGACAGCGCCTCCGCGTCGGCGACGACCGGCACACCGATCGTGGCGCTCGCCGGGGCGCGGCTGCCCATCGACCGCACCACCGGGCAGCCCCTGCCGGTGCGGGTCGAGGCCGGGACGGTGTGGCAGCTGTCGGACTCCGGGCGCATGGACACCCTGGACACCTCCGCGCAGCTCGCCGAACTGCGCCAGCGCATCGACCACCTGCTGGACCGGCTCGCCTCCAACACCCGCCTGACCGCAGCCGGGCTCGGCAGCCTCGACCCGTCCAAGCTGCCGAATGGGTACTCGCTGCAGGTCGCCCTCGGCCCACTCGACTCCCTCGTCGGTGCGATGCGCCTGGCCCGCACCCACAAGTACCAGCTGCTGCTGCGCATGGTGCAGCGCCTGCACCAGGCCGGGCAGGTGTGGCCCGCCGGCGAGTCACAGCCCGCACGCCTCATGTGGGGCGCACACACCCCCACCGACCGCGCCACCATCCTCAACGACGCCACCGAGGGCTACGCGGCAGGCGTGTTCTCCCTGGAGACCGCCGTACGGATGCTGCAGGAAGCCGGGTATCCGATCGAGGACGTCGCCGAGGAGATCGAACGCATCCAGAAGCGGGCCTTCGACCAGGCCGCCCGCCTCGCGGATGCGACCGGCGACAACACGGCGGTGCGCGAATACCTGGGCCTGCCCGAAGCCGACCCGACACCCACCGTGCCGCTCGTGCAGCCGCCCGCTGCGGACGGGACGCCGGCCAGCCCGCCTTCGGCGCAGTCGCTGCCGCCCACACCGCTGTAGCCGCCCGGCCAGACCGGCATCATCGGCGAGGCCAGGGCACGCCCGCGCTAGCCACCTGCCACGTCGTCAAATGACATCTGGAAGTACGGGGATCGAGGACGCTCACGGCACTCCCCTGAGCATGCCAATCGACGCCCGCCCAGCGAGAGGCGCTCCCACTTGCCATATACCTCACGTCCTCCTGGCAAGCCCACAACGGCGCGAACGCGCGATGTGCGTGTTGCGCTTCGGTGAAAGGCTCGGAAAGCGAGCATGCCCGGTTCGGTGGGGGGCCGTCGGAAAAGGACCTGCTCAGCAGGCACCTCGCTGGCGGCCTACCCAACGCATGTCCGGTTTGAAGCGGCGGGGACTGGAAACGGAGCATCAGCCACCGCGCCAGTCCCCGACCCTACTTAGAGCGTGCAGATCTTTAAGTCGTCTTTTTGACCTTGGTTTGGGTGGGGTTGGAAGCGAGGAACGTCGCCCCGAACTTGGCTGCCAGCACGGCCCGTTGCCTTTCCAACCCGCTCATGCCGACCAACGAATCGCCCAGCGGAAAGCTACGAGTTAAAGATCTGCACGCCCTTGCGGCGTTTCTGGTGCACTCTCAAACCAGACGGACTCCGGACGCGGTCAGGACGACGCCGGGACCGGGAAGGCCACCGGACTGCGATGGCCGTCGCGGTCGACAGCGCGAACCCCGAAGAAGACGTTGTCCTTGGAGATGTCCAGGGTGTACGACGTGACATCACCGACCGGGACGACGTGCGTCCACTCCGGCGCCGTGGTCTCACGCCACACCACCTCGTAGCCCGCGAGGTCGGGCTCGCTGCCACGCGTCCAGGCGAGCTGCGTGGCGTTGGTGAGCGCGGCGGTCAGAATTCGGACCTGGGTCGGTGCCCCGGGGGCCTGGGCGAGGGTCCACAAAGTGGCGCCGTTCACCCGCGCGACCCGGGCGATGTAGTCGAAGTCGCAGAACTCCGGCAGGTCTCCGTACTGCTTGCCGTCCGCCACCCGGACGTCCTGGTGCTGGTGGGCGTAGTCCTCATGCGGCTCGGTGAAGCGCGCCGCCGGGTAGCCCTGCTGGAGGAAGGGGATGTGGTCGCCGCCGCGCAGATAGCGGTCCCGGCGGTAGATCACCCGGATACGCATTCCGGTGGCGTCGTTGTCGGCCACGTCCCGGACGAAGCGGCCGAGCTGGCGAGGCGGCGAGTCGTTCTCCCCGCCGACAGAGCGGCGGGTGTTCGCCTGGTCGGCGGTCTCGGCGGTGGGCACGCCTTCCGCGAAGAGCCGCAGGGTGTACGGGTCGCGGGTGCCGTCGTCGGCGGTGCCGCTGCCCACGATGTCGTTGGTGAACATCGCCTGAACGTTCGCGCCCGCCGCCTTGAACTCCCCGGCCATGTGCGCTGCCCCGTACAGTCCCTGCTCCTCGCCGGCCACGGCGGCGAACACGATAGTCGCCTCGGTCCGGCGGGTGGCCATCAGCCGGGCCAGCTCCATGACGACGGCCACGCCGGACGCGTCGTCGTCGGCCCCTGGCGCGTCGCTGGTGGCGTCCATGACATCGGTGCAGCGTGAGTCGTAGTGCCCAGACACCACATAGACGCGGTCAGGGGAGACCGAGCCGCGCAGGGTGGCCAGCACATTGGTGATGCGGGTGGCGGTGGGGATGCGCGAGGCCGGCGCCTGCACGTACGACTGGAGTTCCACCGTCATCCGGCCATTCGAGGCGGCCGCGTATCCCTGCATCTCGGCGTGGATCCAGTCCCGGGCGGCGCCGATGCCCCGGTTGGGGTCGTCCTGGCTGGAGAGGGTGTGCCGGGTACCGAAGGCGGCCAGGGCGCGTACGGTCGCCTCGATGCGGGCCGGGTCGATCTCGCGCAGTAGCGCGCGCAGTTCACGGGACGGGCGCTGGGCGGTGGCCGGCGCGCCGGCTAGCTGGTCGTCCGTGGCGGCGGCCGCGGGGATACCGGCGACGACGGCCGCACCGGTGGCGGCGGCCGCAGCCGCGGAAGCAGTGAGGAAGGTCCTGCGGCTTGAATGGCTGGAGTTCGACATGGCCGCCATGGTCATGCACAAGACAATCTGCCGCAAGGGTGCGACGAAGGCACCAGTACACGCCCTTAGACCGCCTCCCCACGTAGGACGCGGTCTTAGACAGGCCGATCACACCCGTTCTCCGGAAGGCCCGCCGGAAGCCTGCGAGGCCGTATCTTGCCCCGCTGGAGGGCTGAAACATGTGGGCGTCTTCCCTGTCTACGCCCCTTGACAGGCCCGGCCCCCATGGGTGCGCTTCACGCACCAGGCAGCAGCCGGGTTTCGGAACGGGGCCCGGCTGCTGCCGGTTTGGCCGGTGACTTTGTTGACGTCTGGTAATGGGCGGGCAACGGGTCGACGGCGGGCAGGGAGGAGCCGTGTGTGGAGCAAGGGAGTTCATGCATAGTCATCCATGACGCAGTCGCCCGCCGGGGGGAGAATCGGCGGGATCGCTTCGATGTGGGGGTATTCCATGCACACGCGTATTCGCTATGCCGCGGCGGCCGTTACCGGTGCCCTGGCCCTGTCCGCTCTCGCTGTGCCGGCCGCTCAGGCCGGTCCGGTCGGCCCGGCCGACGATGTGCAAGGCGACACCCAGATATCCAACGTGATCGTCAACGGCGGCAAGTCCATCGTGGTCGGTTCTTCGGGCAAGGCGTCCGTGACCGTCAAGCTGACCGCCTCCGACCCGAGCGGCATCAGTGACGCCGGCGGGATCCTCTACCACGGCACGGACGTCACCCACAACGACTGGGGTGTGACGCTCCCCAGTTGCGGCGAACACTCCGTCACCACCTACACCTGCACCTTCGCGCTGAAGAGCAACTCGGACCGGCCCTTCGACGTGATCAAGAACTCGCAGGCGGGCACCTGGAAGATGTGGGCCTACGCGCTCGGCGCCGATGGTGACTACCGGTTCACGGACCCCGCCAAGACCTTCAAGGTGCTGCGCGCCGCCCAGCTGACCGCCAACGCCTCGCCGGAGCCGGTGAAGAAGGGCAGGACGATCACGGTCACCGGCTCTCTGACCCGGGCGAACTGGGAGACCCAGAAGAACATCGGCTACGGCTCCCAGTCGGTGCAGCTGCAGTTCCGCAAGAAGGGCTCCACCGCCTACACGACGGTCAAGACCGTCAAGTCCAGCAGCACTGGGGCCCTGAAGACCACCGTCACCGCCTCCACCGACGGTTACTACCGCTTCAGCTACGCGGGTTCGGCGACGACCGCCTCGACCGCTGTCGCGGGCGACTACATCGACGTCCAGTAAGCCCGGATCCACCGTTTCGTTGCGGTGACGAGTGTTGTGCTTGAACAGACAGATGCCCTCTGACTTGGGATGATCTCGGTTACTGAGGCCGAGTCGTTCCGCGTCGAGAGGGCATCTGACGAGTGCGAGCTGCTCATGATCTGGGCCGGGTTCCGGTGAGTTTCGACGAGCCGAACCTCGTGCCGTGCGTCGGTCTCCTTGCACCGGCGCTGTTTGCTCAGCGGACCGGACTGGCCGAGTTGGTCGACGAGCGCGTGCACCTGCAATCCAACGGTGCTCACGCAGGGACGAACATTCGAAGGTGAGTTGGGGCAGCCTGTTCACAACGGTCGTAGCTGGTGTCGTCTGTAGTGCTGCTGAGCGCCGCCGGAAGGCCCGTTGCTGTGCCCAGGGCTGTGGCTACACTGATCAACGGCGCGGGGGCGCTGCTGCTCAAGGACTGGATCCGCATGGACAGGCTGCTGCCCCACCCTCGTACGCCCGTCGGCTACCGGCGTGACGGCCGCCCCATCTACCCGATTCTGGGCGCTGACCCCACCGACCCGTCCAACCAGCAGCTGCCGCCCGCCCCGAACACCGACCCGGCCGGGCCGTCGGCGCAGGTGCCGGACCAGGAGGCGCTGAACCGGCTGTTGGCCCGCGAGAAGCAGCAGGGCGAGCGCGCTGCGATCCGCAAGCTCGTCGAGCAGCTGGGGTTCACCAAGACCGACGACCTGACGACGTTCGTGCAGCAGCAGCGTGACGCGCAGGCCGCGCAGCTCTCCGAGATCGAGCGCCGCGAGCAGGCCGCCGCCGAGGCCACCGCTGCGGCTGCCACCCGTGAGGCGCAGGCCATCGCCCGTGAGCGCGCTGCGGTACGGCGTGCCGCGCTGGTGGCGCTCGGTGCGACCGGCGACGACCTGAAGGACGCCGAACGGCTGTTGGCCGTCGAGGACGACGCCGACGAGGACGCCATCGCCGAGGCTGCTACCGCCCTCAAGGCGCGCAGGCCCGAGCTGTTCGCGGCCACCACCGTCCCGGTGCCGCCCGCTGCGCCTGGAGGCTCCCCCGCGGGCGGGCCGCCGCCGCGCGGCGCCAACATGCCCAAGCCTGGCCGGCACGGCGCGGACATGGCCCGCCAGCGCGGCTTCGTGACCGGCAGCTGACTTCCCACCGGCGGGTTAAGGCCGGACCTGCGGGGACCACGCCCCCCTTCCGTGGACGACGCCACCGGCTGGTGAGCGGACGAACCGCCCCCGCTCGTCTGATCGTCCACGGGAGGACTCATGACCGTTCAGCCGGTCACCACCACGAGGAACCTGACAGCCGACCGGTCCTGGCTCGCCAGCCTTCACGGCACCAGCGACGTCGACTCGATCACCCTCGACATGTCCACGTTCGTGTCCGGCACTCACTACGTGCCGTCGACCGACACCGACATCCCCTACTCGCGGTTCCTGTCCGGCATCCCCGTCGGCAAGATCACCGCCTCTGGCCTGTACGGCCTCTACAACACGGGTGCCGCCGACGGCCGGCAGACGCTGGCCGGGTTCGTGTTCGCGGAGGTGCTGTTCGCGCCGACGCAGACGAAGGTCCCGGCCGCGCTGCTGTGGCACGGCTCGGTGAGGACGGCGAAGCTGCCGATCGCCGTCGCCGCGGTCGCCCCGTCCGCCACCTGCCAGATCCGGTTCGTGTAAGGGAGCCCCGACGATGACTGTTCAGGACCTCATCAAGGACGTCACCACGGCGGACCTGACCACGTTCGCCCGCTACATCCCCACCCCGGCCGACTTCCTGCTCACGCAGACCGTGTTCGCCAAGGTGTCGATCCAGGACGTCATGTGGCGGATCAAGAACACCGGCCGCTACGTCAACGCCGCGAAGTACCGCAGCTTCGACGCCTCGGTGCCGTTCGCGGACCGGCAGGCGTGGCAGACGTCCACGCAGGGCATGCTGCCCGCCCTCGGTCAGAAGCTCATGGTCGGCGAGGTCGAGCTGCTCCTGCAGGAGGCCGCCCGCGGGCAGGACGCGTCCCGCCTGGAGCAGCTGCTGTACGACGACGTGGAACGGCACGTCGAGGCCATCAACTCCCGTCTGGAGCTGGCCGCCGGCGATGTCCTCACCGACGGCAAGTTCTCCCTCGCGGCGGAGAACGGGCTCGCCCTCGACGTCGACTTCGGTGTCCCTGCGGCGAACATGCCGACCGCGCCGAAGCTGTGGTCCGACCCGACCGCGGACGCCATCGCCGACGAGCTGGGCTGGACCTCCTACCTGGACTCGATCAGCGCGCCCATGCCCGAGATGGTCGTCACCTCGCGGCGCGTGTACTCCTACCTGGCAGGCAACAACGCCTACCGGGCCGCCTACTACGGGTCGGTGAACCCGTCGACGACGCCGACCGCGTCGCTGACGCCGCAGCAGATCAACGTGGTCCGCGACAACTACGGGCTGCCGCCGATCACCCTGTACCGGGCGCAGGTCCGCGTGGACGGCGTGTCCACGAAGTGCCTCCCCGACGACCGGTGGGTGATGCTGCCGCCGGACCGGTCGAAGTGGGGGCAGACCCTCCACGGGACCACGGCGGAGTCGCTGGTGCTGTCGCGGGGCGGCAACCCGCAGATCACCCGCGAGGACGCGCCCGGCCTGATCATCACCCGTGGCGGCAAGGACGACCCGGTGCAGATCTGGACCAAGGGCGCGGCCGTGGCCATGCCCGTCCTCTACTCGCCGGACTGCCACATCACTGCGAAGGTGCTGTGGTGACTCCTCCACCCCGTAAACGGGGTGGCTTCTCGCTATGCCGGTTGGGCTTCGCGACGGGCCAGCCCGGCCCGTAGAACGTTGAGAGCGCCCACCGTGTCCGCGTGCGCCTGGTGACCGCACTCCTGACAGTG
>NZ_JBIAQV010000016.1:0-179973 GCF_042889305.1 Streptomyces sp. NPDC002619
CCTGGCGCCTCGCCCCGGCCACCGCATAGCGAAAGGGGCCGCCCGGCCTCCCGGCCGGACAGCGCCCCAGCAAGATTTTCAGCAGTCTTCTAGACGGTATTCGTCACCCCTTCACCGCCCCGCCCAGCGCGAACCCACCTCCCAACCGCCGCGCGACCAGCACGTACAGCAGGATCACCGGCGTCGAGTAGATGACCGAGAACGCGGCCAGCTGGCCGTACGCCACCATGCCCCGGTTGCCGAAGAACTCGTTGATGCTGACCGAGGCCGGCATCTGGTCCGGGGTGAGCAGCAGCATGAACGGGACGAAGAAGTTGCCCCACATCATGACGAAGGAGAAGACGGTCACCACGGCGACGCCCGGGCCCATCAGCGGCAGCACGATCCGCACGAGCGACTGAAGCGACGAGGCCCCGTCCGTCCACGCTGCCTCCTCCAGCTCCTTCGGCACCCCGTCCATGAAGTTCTTCATCAGCCAGATGGCGAACGGGAGTTGGGACGCGGCGAAGAACAGGATCGTGCCCTGCATGGTGTCGATGAGGTTCACCCTGACGAACAGGGCGTACACCGGCACCATGATCGCCGTGATCGGCAGGCTCGTCGCGAACAGGACCGTCAGCAGGAACGGCCGGTTGAGCCGGGAGCGGAACCGGGACAGCGGATAGGCCGCGAGCGCGGCGCACACCACGGTCAGCAGCGTTGCCCCGCCGCACAGGATCAGGCTGTTGAGCAGCGGGGTGAGGGTGATGTCGGGGGTGAGGACCGAGTCGAAGTTGTCGAGGGAGAGGCCGTCGGGCACCTTCACGCGCAGGTCCGCGTGCGGGTCGAGGGCGGAGAGCACCACCCAGGCGAGCGGCAGCGCGAAGGCGACGGCGACACACAACAGCCCCGTGTCGGCGGCCAGTCGGTGGGCCGTACGGCGGGAGGCAAGGGTTCGGGCCATGGCTTTCGTCAGACCTCCGTCCGCAGCAGGCGCAGATACACGACCGAGAACAGCGAACCGACGAGGAGCAGCAGCAGGGCGACTGCCGTCCCGTATCCGATCATGCTGTTCTGGAAGGCCTGCTCGTACATGAACAGCGGCAGGGTCTGACTGCGGTTGCCGGGCCCACCCCGCGTCATCACCCAGATCAGCCCGAACA
Source organism: Streptomyces sp. NPDC002619 (assembly GCF_042889305.1). Lineage (NCBI taxonomy): Bacteria > Bacillati > Actinomycetota > Actinomycetes > Kitasatosporales > Streptomycetaceae > Streptomyces > Streptomyces sp. NPDC002619. The sequence goes on from NZ_JBIAQV010000016.1 coordinate 1,143, forward strand.
CCGAGAGCGTCTGGAGGGTGTTGAGCATCAGGTTGGTGCCGATGGAACGACGGATCATCGGCAGCGTGATGTGCCACATGCGCCGCCAGCCGCCCGCGCCGTCCACCTCGGCCGCCTCCGTGATCTCCTGCGGGATCTCGTTCAGCGCGGCCGAGTAGACGAGCATGGAGAACGCGGTGCCGCGCCAGACGTTGGCGAAGGACACCGCGAGGATCGGGAGCGTGAACAGCCAGTTCTGGCTCGGTAGATGGAGCCATTCCAGGATGGCGTTCAGCGTCCCCTCGCGCCGGAAGAAGGCGTACAGCAGGAACCCGGCGACCACTTCCGGCAGCACCCACGCCGTGATCACGACTCCGCCGGTGAGCGTGCGCACCGGCTTCGACGCCCGCTGCATCAGCGCGGCCAGCGCCAGCCCCAGCGTGTTCTGGCCGACGAGGGACGACAGCACCGTGAACACCAGCGTCAGCCATACGGCGTTCAGGAACGCGTCGTCCTGGAACGCCGTACGGAAGTTGTCGAACCCGACGAACGACGCGTGGGCCTGACCGGTCAACTGCAGGTCGGTGAAGGCGATATAGGCGCAGTAGACGATGGGTCCGGCGAGGAACAGGAGCAGCAGAACGACGGCCGGGGAGAGGGGAAGCAGGCGGGTGAGGACGAGGCGGAGGCGGTGGGGGCGATGCGGCCGGGGGACGGGCGGACCGGGCGTGGGGCCCGGGGAGGCCTTGGTGATCCCCGGGCCCGGATGCGACGCGGTGGTCATGACCCGGCGCTCACTTCTGGACGACCTGGTTGTTCGTGGCCGCCTTGAGCGCGTCGTCGTAGCCGCTCGCCGCCTTGTCCACGGACGCGTCCCCCGTCGTCACACCCTCCATGGCCTCCTGGATGGCGGTGGAGACCTTCGGGTACGCCGGGTAGGCGGGCCGGTAGTGGGTGCTGGCGACCAGGTCGGTGAAGAACTTGATGCCGGGCTGGGCCTGGACGTACGTCGGATCGGCGGCGACGTCCTTGCGCACGGCGATACCGGAGTTGGCGATGTACCACTTCTGCGCGTTCGCTTTGGTCTGCATCGTCTTGACGAAGTCGAAGGCGAGGTCGGGGTTGCCCGCCTTGGCCGGGATCGACCAGGTCCAGCCGCCGGACATGCTCACCTTGCCCGGGGCCTGGCCGTGCTGGGTGGGCATGTGCGCGAGCCCCAACTGCTTGGACCAGTCGGGCCATTCATGCCCACTGCCGCTCAGCCAGTCCTGCGGGAGCCAGGAGCCGTCGAGGTCGATGCCGAGCTTGCCCTGCGGAAGCAGCTCACCGCGCACGCGGGTACCGAAGTTGGGGTCGAGGGCGTCGGAGACGTCGGGCCCGAGCTTCTCCTTGTAGACGGTCTCCACGAAGGCGAGGGCGTCCTTGAATCCCTGCGTCCCGGCGATCCACTTCTTGGAGGCGCTGTCGTACAGGGGGTCCGACGTCCCGTCGTTGGTCCCGTACAGGAGCATCTCGAAGCCCTGCATGGTGGCGGCCTCGCCCGCGGGCTTGCCGGTGTAGACGTTGAGGGGAGTGGCGCCCGGGACCTTCTCCTTGATGGTCCGGGCGGCGGTGAGGATGTCGTCCCAGGTCTTCGGCTGCCAGTCGGCGGGCAGCCCCGCCTTCGCGAACACCCGCTTGTCGAACCAGAGTCCGCGGGTGTCGGTGCCGTCCGGGACGCCGTACGTCTTCCCGTCCTCGGCCTTCGCCGCGGACTTCGCCGTGTCGATGAACTGGTCCCAGTCCGCCCACTTGTCGAGGTAGGGATCAAGGGGCTTCAGATACCCGCTGGTGATGTCCGAGTTGATGAGGAAGGTGTCCTCGTAGACGAGATCCGGGGCGGTCTTGGGGGAGCGGAGCATCTGCTGGAGCTTGGTGTAGTACTCCGAGTCCGGGGCCTTGATGGGGACGAGCTGGACCTTCTTGCCCGGGTACTTCTTCTCGAACTCCTTCTTGATGCCGGCGAGATAGTCGTCCATGACATGGATCGAGTTGTCCGTCGACTGCTTGAAGGAGATCTTCACGGTGTCGGGGCTGCTGCCGGATCCGCTGCCGCAGCCGGTGAGCGCGGTCGCGGCGAGGGCGAGGGCAGCGAGGGAGAGTGGTACGGCGGTGGGGCGCACGGGCATGACCTCCTACGGGCACACGTCGCTGTGGCCTGGGTGGTTGCCCGTGTGAAGGTAAGAGGAGTGGTCTAGCCAGGTCAATGAGCGTGCGGTGGATTGGGGTTGGGCGACGAAACATGTCAGTCGCCGGACTTCAGTGGCTCGGGCGGGGTGAGGGGGCTATTGCCCCTTCACCCACCGGTACTGCAACTCCGGCCGTCCCACCGTGCCGTACTGCGGGCTGCGGGCCGCTCGGCCCGCGTCCACCAGGTGTTCCAGGTAACGGCGGGCCGTGATGCGGGAGATGCCGACCGCCTCGGCGACGCCCGTGGCCGTGAGGCCGTCCGCGCAGTCGCGGAGGGCCACCGTGACCCGTTCCAGCGTGGGGGCGCTCAGGCCCTTCGGCAGGGCCGCCGGGCTCGGGGCGCGCAGGGTCGCCAGCGCGCGGTCGACCTCGTCCTGTCCGCTAGCCTCGCCCGCCGCCGCGTGGAACTCGGCGTACCGCAGCAGGCGGTCGCGCAGGGTCGCGAAGGTGAACGGCTTCAGGACGTACTGGACGACCCCCAGGGACACGCCTTCGCGCACCACCGTCAGGTCCCTCGCCGACGTCACCGCTATCACGTCCGCGTGGTGGCCCGCTGCGCGCAGGGAGCGGGCGAACTGCAGGCCGTGGACATCCGGTAGGTGCAGATCCAGGAGGAGCAGGTCCACCTGCGTACGGTCCATGAGGCGCCGCGCCTCCGCGCCCGTGTGCGCCCTGCCGACCGCCACGAAGCCCGGCACCCGGCCGACGTACAGCACGTGCGCGTCCGCGGCGACCGGGTCGTCCTCCACGACGAGGACGCGGATCGGCTGCCCTGCCGTCGTCATGCGTCCCTCCGGGCCATCGTGGTGGTGTGCCGCGCCGTACTCAAAGGCAGCCGTACCTCGAACACGGCCCCGCCCTCGCCTTCTGCTGAACCCTCAGCCACCGTCAACGTGCCCTCGTGCCGGTTGACCGCCTGTCGCACCAGCGCCAGTCCGAGCCCGCGTCCCGTGGGCCCGGACGGCTTCGTCGAGAACCCCCGTTGGAATACCAGCTCGGCATGGGCGGGTTCCACCCCCGTGCCCGTGTCCGCGACCCGCATCACCAGCTCGGCGCCGTCCGTGAACGCCGTCACCGTCACCCGCGCGCCCACGCTGCCCTGGGCGGCGTCCACCGCGTTGTCGATGAGGTTGCCGAGGATGGTCACCAGGTCGCGGGCCGACAGGCTCGGCGGGAGCACGCCGTCGTCCAGGCGGCTGTCGGAGGAGACCACGAGTTCTACGCCCCGCTCGTTCGCCTGGGCCGTCTTGCCCAGCAGCAGGGCCGCGAGCACCGGTTCGCTGACGGCCGCCACCACATGGTCGGTGAGGGCCTGGGCCAGTTCGAGTTCGGCGGTCGCGAAGTCCACCGCCTCCTCGGCGCGGCCCAGTTCGATCAGGGAGACGACCGTGTGGAGGCGGTTCGCCGCCTCGTGGGCCTGGGAGTGCAGGGCCTGGGTGAAGCCGCGTTCCGAGTCCAACTCGCCCATCAGGGACTGGAGTTCGGTGACATCGCGGAGCGTCACGACCGTCCCGCGGCGCTCGCCGCCCGACACCGGGGAGGTGTTGACCACCAGCACGCGGTCGGCCGTCAGGTGCACCTCGTCCACCCGGGGCTCGGAGGCCAGCAGCGCCCCGGTCAGCGGGGCGGGCAGACCCAGGTCCGCCACCGACCGCCCGATGACGTCCGCCTCCGCGCCGACCCCGAGCAGTTCACGGCCGCCGTCGTTGATGAGGGCCACGCGGAAGCGGCCATCCAGCATCAGCAGCCCCTCGCGTACCGCGTGCAGGGCGGCCTGGTGGTAGTCGTGCATCCGGCTCAGCTCGGCCGCGTTCATGTTGTGGGTGTGCCGGCGCAGGCGGGCGTTGACGACGTACGTCCCCACCGCGCCCAGCACCAGCGCGCCGGTCCCGACGCCGAACAGGGCGGTGACCTGCTCCTGCAGCCGCTGGCTGATCGCGTCGACACGGATGCCCGCGCTCACCAGGCCGACGACCCGGTTGCCGTCCCACACCGGCGTGACGGCGCGCACGGAGGCGCCGAGCGTGCCGGTGTACGTCTCGGTGAAGGTGTGGCCGTGCTGGGCGGGGCCGATGTGGCCGAGGAAGCGTTTGCCGATCTGTGTCGTGTCCGGGTGGGTCCACCGGATGCCCTGCGGATTCATGATCGTGATGAAGTCCACGCCGGTGTCCCGCTGGACCTGGAGGGCGTACGACTCCAGCCGGGCCGTCGGGTCCGCCGTACCGATCGCCTCCCGTACGGACGGGGCGTCCGCGACCGAGCGGGCCACCGCCGTGGCCTGCCGGGCCGCCGCGTCCTCCGCCTGCCCGCGGTCGCTGATGTAGGTGAACAGCGCATACCCCGCCACCACGACCGCTATCAGTACGGCCTGCATGGCGAAGAGCTGTCCGGCCAGGCTGCGCGGCCGGGGAAGGGAGGGGAAGCGCATGTCGTCAGTGTGCCTGCCCGGTTAAGCGTGAACTAAATGAACGGAAGGGTGACCGCCGTCACGGTTAGGGAGATAGTCACGGCATTCCTCATAACCCCCGGACGTGAGCCGCACGCCGGTGATGCCGACGAAGACGTCAAGGAGGGCAGCCGTGGCCGCCAGTTCCCCCGATACGGCACCTGCCGCACCCGCCGTGAAGCGGGACCGTACCCACTATCTCTACATCGCGGTCATCGCCGCGGTGGCGCTCGGCATCGCCGTGGGCCTCATCTGGCCCGACGCCGGGGTCGAGCTCAAGCCGCTCGGCACGGGCTTCGTGAACCTGATCAAGATGATGATCTCGCCGATCATCTTCTGCACGATCGTGCTCGGCATCGGCTCGGTACGGAAGGCGGCCAGGGTCGGCGCCGTCGGCGGTATCGCCCTCGGCTACTTCCTGGTGATGTCGCTCGTCGCGCTCACCATCGGCCTGGTTGTCGGCAACGTCCTGCACCCCGGTGACGGCCTCCATCTGACCAACGCGCTCAAGGAGACCGGGCACGCCCAGGTGTCCAGCGACGCGCTGCCGCCGGTCGACTTCGTGCTGTCGATCATTCCGCTGACCTTCGTCTCCGCGTTCACCGAGGGCCAGGTCCTGCAGACGCTGCTGGTCGCGCTGCTCACCGGGTTCGCGCTGCAGGCGATGGGGGCGGCCGGCCGGCCGGTGCTGCGCGGTGTCGAGCACATCCAGCGGCTCGTCTTCCGCATCCTGAGCATGGTGATGTGGGCGGCCCCGATCGGTGCGTTCGGTGCCATCGCCGCGGTAGTGGGCTCGGCCGGTCTGGACGCGCTGAAGAGCCTCGCCGTGCTGATGCTCGGCTTCTACATCACGTGCTTCCTGTTCGTCTTCATCGTGCTCGGCGCGCTGCTGCGGGTGATCGCCGGGGTCAACGTCTTCGCGCTGTTCAAGTACCTGGCCCGGGAGTTCCTGCTGATCCTGTCCACCTCCTCCTCCGAGTCCGCGCTGCCGCGGCTCATCGCGAAGATGGAGCACCTGGGCGTCAGCAAGCCGGTGGTCGGCATCACGGTCCCGACCGGCTACTCCTTCAACCTCGACGGCACGATGATCTACATGACGATGGCGTCGCTGTACATCGCTGACGCGCTGGGTACGCCGATGTCTCTCGGTGAGCAGATTCCGCTGCTGCTGTTCCTGCTGCTCGCGTCCAAGGGCGCGGCGGGTGTGAGCGGTGCGGGTCTGGCCACGCTGGCCGGTGGTCTGCAGTCGCACAAGCCCGCGCTCGTCGACGGTGTCGGTCTCATCGTCGGTATCGACCGGTTCATGAGTGAGGCGCGTGCGCTGACGAACTTCGCGGGTAACGCGGTCGCGACTGTGCTCATCGGTACGTGGACGAAGGAGATCGACACCGGGCGTGTTCAGCGGGTACTGGCCGGCGAGCTGCCGTTCGACGAGACGACGTTGCTCGACGAGGGTGGCGCGACTGTGACTGACCTTCCTGAGCAGCGGGAGGAACTGGCGAAGGCCTAGGTTCCGGCGGTCCGGCCCTGCCTGAACCAGGGCCGGGTGGTCGGGTATCGCTCAGCTTCGCCACCAGCATGGTGGCCTGTGAGGCGGGTACGCCCGCCGCGGTCAGTACCGTGATCGCGGCCGAGCGGCCCGCCTCCTCCGTTGCCAGGAGGCCGTCGTTCACGAGAAGGCCAAGGAGGTCGCCGCGCAGGCGGCGGGCGCGAGCGACCCCGAGCAGTCCACACCAGCCTGATCGGCGCGGTGATCCTCGGCGCCGGCACCGTCCTCGTGGCGCTGCTGCTGCCGCGCCGCGAGAACGCCGTACCGGAGGAGCCGGCCGAGGAGGGGAAACTGGTGGACAGCGGGGCGCGCAGACCTTCTCGAACGCTTCTCACCCTCATCCACTAACGTGCCGTGCCGGACCGACCGGAACGGCACGTTCGTGTGTGCCGTGTGTTCTCACAGGGAGGCACGGGGGATGAAGATGGACTGGGACCGGCGTACCTGCGCGCGCAAGGGCCATGTCACGTATGCGCCGGACGACCCGGGGCTGCGGGTGCGGCTGCACGCCGAGACCGCGCTCGGGGAGGTCTGGCGGTGTCTGCGCTGCGGCGACTTCGTGCTCGGCGAGCCGCACGGTTCAGGACCGGCCGACGACGCGCCGCTGGTGCCGCGCGGCAAGGTGCTGCGGGACCTGTTCATCCTGCGGTTCCTGGCGATCGAGCGGGCCGTGCGCGGGGTGTTCATCGTGCTGGTCGCGGTGGCGGTGTGGCGCTTCAGCAACAGCCAGGACGCGGTACGACGCCTGTTCAACGAGAACCTGGACGTCTTCCGCCCGGTTTTCAGGCACTTCCACTACGACCTCGACCACTCACCGGTCGTCGGCTCCATCCAGAAGGCCTTCGGCTACAAGCACTCGACACTGCTGCTTGTGGCGGCCGTGCTGCTTGCGTACGCGCTGGTCGAACTCGTCGAGGCGGTCGGCCTCTGGTACGCCAAGCGCTGGGCGGAGTACCTGACGGTGGTCGCCACCGCAGCGTTCCTGCCGCTGGAGATCTACGAACTCACCGAGCACATCAGCTGGCTGAAGATCGCCACCCTCGTCCTCAACATCCTCGCCGTCCTCTACATCGCCCTGGCCAAGCGCCTGTTCGGCCTGCGCGGCGGCCGAAAGGCCTTCGACGAGGAACGCCACAGCGCCTCGCTGCTCGAGGTGGAGGAGTCGGCCGGGGTGGCCGTCTGAGCCGTCGGCCTTGCCTTGACGTCGGCGTCAAGGCCTACGGTCGTACCCATGCGAATCGGTGAGCTGGCCGCGCGGGCCGGGACCACGACGCGGACGCTGCGCTACTACGAGACGCGGGGGCTGCTGCCCGCGCGACGGGACACGCACGGGCATCGTGCGTATGACGAGCGGGACCTGAAGCTGCTCCGGCAGATCAGGACGCTCCAGGACTTCGGGTTCGACCTGGAGGAGACCCGGCCCTTCGTGGAGTGCCTGCGTGCCGGGCACCCGGAGGGCGACTCGTGCCCCGCCTCGCTCGCGGTCTACCGGCGCAAGCTGGACGAGCTCGACGCGCTGATCGGCGAGCTGCGGGACGTACGCACGAAGGTCGTGGGCCGGCTGACGCGTGCCGAGCGGGCCCGGGACGAGCTGGCCACCGACGCGCAGGTTCCGGGAGGCCCGGAACCCACCTGCGAACTGGGAGGGCACTAACGATGATCAAGGCCGCCGGTGTGACCGAGGTGACCGACGGGGACTTCGCGGCGGAGGTGATCGGCTCCGACCTGCCGGTGCTGGTGGAGTTCACCGCCGACTGGTGCCCGCCCTGCCGGCAGATGGGGCCGGTGCTCAGTGCACTCGCCGCCGAGGAGGGTGACCGGCTGAAGGTCGTCCAGCTGGACGTGGACACCAACCCGCTGACCACCAATGCCTACAAGGTGCTGTCGATGCCGACGTTCATGGTCTTCCGCGCCGGTGAACCCGTGAAGGCCATGGTCGGGGCGCGGCCCAAGCGGCGGCTGCTGGAGGAGCTCGCCGACGTGCTGTGACCCCACCCCGCACAGAAGAAATCCCCCGGGCAATTGCGCCCGGGGGATTTCTTTGCGTATATTCAATGATTCGCGACTTCAAGTCGGTGTCGTCGCGAATGAAGTTCAATGTGCAGAGTATATCCGGGCGGGAGCGGAATTGTCAAACAGCCAATTTCCAGACGATGAATTGCGCCGCGAACAGGAATTCATCGACGGACTGTACGCGCGCGTGGACGCGCTGCGCGGAGACACCGAGACCGCCGTCGCGGACGCGCTCGCGCAGGGGGACAAGCCCATGCAGGCCCGGCTGGAGCGGGACATCCTGGTCGCCGAGCGGTCGGGGCTGCTCGCCGCGCTGAACGCCGTGGACGGCTCGCTCTGCTTCGGACGCATCGACCTGACCTCCGGCACCAGCCACCACATCGGCCGCATCGGGCTGCGCACCGACGACGCCGAGCGCACACCGCTCCTCGTCGACTGGCGGGCCGACGTCGCCCGCCCCTTCTACCTGGCCACCGGCCACACCCCGATGGGCCTCAGGCGCCGGCGGCACATCGCCACCGAGGGGCGCCGGGTCACCGACCTGCACGACGAGATCCTCGACCTCGGCGACGCCACCCGCACCGGCCACGAGGACCCCTCAGGGGACGCCGTGCTGCTCGCCGCGCTGAACTCGGCGCGCACCGGCCGTATGAGCGACATCGTGCAGACCATCCAGGCCGAGCAGGACGAGATCATCCGGGCGCCGTACCGGGGAGTGCTCGTGGTCGAGGGCGGACCCGGCACCGGCAAGACGGCGGTCGCCCTGCACCGGGCCGCCTATCTCCTCTACGAACACCGCGAGTTGCTCGCCAAGCGCGCCGTCCTCATCGTCGGCCCCAACCCAGCCTTCCTCGGCTACATCGGCGAGGTGCTGCCCTCCCTCGGTGAGACGGGCGTGCTCCTCTCGACGGTCGGCGAGCTCTTCCCCGGTGTGAAGGCGACCGCGGCCGACACACCCGAGGCGGCCGCCGTGAAGGGCCGCGCCGACATGGCGGACGTGCTTGCAGCGGTCGTACGCGACCGGCAGGCGCTACCCGACCCCGTGATCGCGATCGCGCACGACCGCGAGATCCTCATGCTCGACGACGGCCTGGTGAACGTCGCCCGCGAGCGCACGCGGGCGGCGAAGCTGCCGCACAACGTGGCTCGCGAGCACTTCGAGGGCCACATCCTCAATGCGCTCACCGACATGGTCGCCGAACGCATCGGCACCGACCCCTACGACGGCCAGAACCTCCTGGACGCCAGCGACATCACGCAGATCCGCGACGAACTCGCCGAGAACCCCGAAGTCTGGTCGGCCATCGACCAGTTGTGGCCGCGCATCACCCCGCAGCGGCTCGTCGCGGACTTCCTCGCCGACCCCGAGGGATACGTCGGCGACGAGGACGCGGCCGCGATCCTGCGCCCGGTGACCCGGACCTGGACCGTGGCGGACGTACCGCTGCTCGATGAAGCGGCCGAACTCCTCGGCGTGGACGAGCGGGTGGCGCGGGCGCGCGTGGAACGGGAGCGGGAGACGCAGATCGCCTACGCCCAGGGCGTTCTCGACGTGTCCTACTCCTCCCGGACCTTCGAGTTCGAGGACAAGGAGGACGACGACCCGGAGGCCTCCGAGGTGCTGTCCGCGCACGACATCATCGACGCCGAGCGGTTCGCCGAGCGGCAGGAGGAGGAGGACCTCCGCAGCGCCGCCGAGCGCGCGGCGGCCGACCGGACCTGGGCGTTCGGGCACATCATCGTCGACGAGGCGCAGGAGCTGTCGCCGATGGCCTGGCGGCTGCTCATGCGGCGCAGCCCGACCCGCTCGATGACCCTGGTCGGCGACCCCGCGCAGACGGCGGAGGCGGCGGGCGTCGGCTCGTGGGAGGGGATCCTCGCGCCGTACGTCGGGGAGCGCTGGGAGCACGCGCGGCTCGGGGTCAACTACCGCACCCCGTCCGAGATCATGGACCTGGCCGCCGCCGTGGTCCGCGCCGAGAACCCCGGCTTCGAACCGCCGAGTTCGGTCCGTTCGACGGGTGTACGGCCCTGGGTGCGGCAGGTCGCCGACGACCTGCCCGGCTCGGTGGAGAAGGCCGTCGCCGAACTCACCCCCGCCGAGGGCCGGCTGGCGGTGATCGCCCCGCGCGAGCTCCACCGCCGGCTGGCGGCTCGGCTCGACGGGGTCACGGCCGGGGCCGAGCCCGACCTGACGCGGACCGTGGTCCTGCTCGATCCGCGCCAGGCCAAGGGGCTGGAGTTCGACTCCGTCCTGGTGGTGGAGCCGGGTGCCTACGGCACGAGCGACCTGTACGTCGCCCTGACCCGGGCCACCCAGCGGCTGGGCGTGCTCCACATGGGTGCCCTGCCCGAGGGGCTCAGGCAGGGCGCAGCCACACCGTAGCCAGCGGTGGCAGGGTCAGCCGGATGCTTGCCGGGCGGCCGTGCCAGGCCTGGGGCTCCGGCTTGACCGGGTCGGGGTTGGTCACGTCGCCGCCGCCGTAGCGAGCCGCGTCCGTGTTGAGGGTCTCGTGCCAGGCCGGGACGTCGTCGGGGACGCCGAGGCGGTAGTCGTGGCGGACCACGGGCGAGAAGTTCGAGACGGCGAGCAGCGGGCTGCCCTCCGCGTCGAAGCGGAGGAAGGCCAGCACGTTGTCCTCGGCCGCGTCGCCCACGATCCACTGGAAACCGGACGGGTCGGTGTCGAGCTGCCAGAGGGACGGGGTGGCGCGGTACACCGCGTTCAGGTCGCGCACCAGATCGCGTACGCCCCGGTGGTCCGCCTCCGCCCCGTACGCGGAATCGAGCAGCCACCAGTCGGGACCGTGCGCCTCGGACCATTCGGCACCCTGCGCGAACTCCTGCCCCATGAACAGGAGTTGCTTGCCCGGATGGGCCCACATGAAGCCCAGGTAGGCACGGTGGTTCGCGCGCTGCTGCCACCAGTCGCCCGGCATCTTCGACACCAGCGACCGCTTGCCGTGCACGACCTCGTCATGGGAGATGGGCAGCACGTAGTTCTCGCTGTACGCGTACACCATCGAGAAAGTCATCTCGTGGTGGTGGTACTTGCGGTGCACCGGCTCGTGCTGCATGTACTCCAGCGAGTCGTGCATCCAGCCCATGTTCCACTTCAGCCCGAAGCCGAGCCCGCCGAAGCCGCCCGGGCCCCGGTGGTGGGTGGGACGCGTCACGCCGTCCCATGCGGTCGACTCCTCGGCGATGGTCACCACGCCCGGCGAACGCCGGTAGACCGTCGCGTTCATCTCCTGCAGGAAGGCGACCGCGTCCAGGTTCTCCCGCCCGCCGTGCTCGTTCGGCACCCACTGGCCCGGCTCGCGCGAATAGTCGAGGTACAGCATCGAGGCGACCGCGTCCACGCGCAGGCCGTCGATGTGGAACTCCTCGCACCAGTACACGGCGTTCGCCACGAGGAAGTTGCGCACCTCACGACGGCCGAAGTCGAACTCCAGCGTGCCCCAGTCGGGATGTGCGGCCCGCAGCGGATCCTCGTGCTCGTACAGCGGGCGCCCGTCGAACTCGGCCAACGCCCAGTCATCCCGCGGGAAATGCGCCGGCACCCAGTCCATCAGCACGCCGATACCGGCCTGGTGCAGCGCGTCGACCAGATACCTGAAGTCGTCGGGGGTGCCCAGCCGGGCCGTCGGCGCGTAGAAGCCGGTGACCTGGTAGCCCCAGGAGCCGCCGAAGGGGTGCTCGGCGACCGGCATCAGCTCGACGTGCGTGAAGCCCAGGTCCTTGACGTACGTGGGGAGTTGATCGGCCAGCTGATGGTAGGTCAGTCCAGGCCGCCAGGACGGGAGATGGACCTCGTACACGGAGAACGGGGCCTCGTGCACCGGTCGGTCCGCGCGGTGCTCCAGCCACTCCGCGTCGCCCCATTCGTAGTGCGACGCCGTCACGATCGAGGAGGTGTTCGGCGGGACCTCCGTGCGGCGGGCCAGCGGGTCGGCGCGCAGGGTTCGGGAGCCGTCCGGACGGGTGAGCTCGAACTTGTACAGCTCGCCCTCGCCAAGGCCCGGCACGAACAGCTCCCAGACGCCGGAGGAACCGAGCGAGCGCATCGGATGGCCCGTGCCGTCCCAGTAGTTGAAGGCGCCGGCCAGCCGCACGCCCCGCGCGTTCGGCGCCCACACAGCGAAGCGGGTGCCGGTCACGCCCTGGTGCGTCGTGGGGTGTGCGCCGAGCGACTGCCACAGCTGCTCGTGCCGGCCCTCGCCGATCAGATGCAGGTCGAGCTCGCCGAGCGTGGGCAGGAAGCGGTACGCGTCCTCGGTCTCCAGGGCCGTCTCGTCGTACGCCACCAGCAGCCGGTACTCCGGGGCCTCGCGCAGCGGCAGCAGCCCCGAGAAGAAGCCGTCGCCGTCGTCGTGCAGTTGCGCCCGCAGGGCGCCCGACACGACGCTGACCGAGCGCGCGTACGGCCGCAGGGTCCGGAAGGCGACCCCGCCGGGGACCGGATGGGCGCCGAGCACCGCGTGCGGGTCGTGATGCGTACCGCTCAGCAGCCGCTCACGGTCACCGGCGTCGAGGGCGGGGGAGACGGCGACCTCGAGGGGCTGGGTGGGCTGCGGGGCGGTGGCCTTCGCGACAGTCTTCGCGGCGGCCTTCTTGACCGTGGGGTTCTTCGCCGGTGCCTTCTTGGCCGTGGTCTTCTTCGCCGCCGTCTTCCGCGGGGCGCTCTGCTTCGGTACGGCCGCCTTCTTGGCAGCCGCCTTTTTCGCGGTCGCCTTTTTCACAGCCGCCTTCTTCGCGCCGGCCTGCTTCGGCACGGCCGTCGCCTTCTTGGCAGCCCTCTTCTTCGCCGGAGCCTTCTTCTCGCTCGTCTCGTTCTTCTCGGTGGCGCTGTACTCCACTTCCGTTTCCTTCTGCTTCGGATCCGGACCGGTGGACGGGGGACGGGGGGTCACGGGTGGGGCCTCCTCGGCGAAGGTGAGGTGATGGCGAGACGGCGTACGGCGGACAGGGGTACCGCAAGCCAGTCCGGGCGGTGGCGGGCCTCGTAGACGACCTCGTAGACCGCCTTGTCGGTCTCGTAGGCCCGCAGCAGCACGGGGTCGGCACGCGGATCGCTTCCGGCGGCCTCGGCGTACCCGGAGCAGTACGCGTCCCGGCACACGGCCGCCCAGCCCGGGGCCGGCGAGGTCACCGAGTGCGCGGCGTAGTCGAAGGAGCGGAGCATCCCCGCGATGTCCCGGACCGGTGGCTGCGGCAGGCGCCGCTCGGACAGCGGGCGGGCTGGTTCGCCCTCGAAGTCGATCAGCGACCAGTCGCCGGACGGCGAGCGCAGACACTGGCCGAGATGCAGATCGCCGTGGACGCGCTGGGCGGTCCAGGTGCGGCCCTCGGCGGCCAGGCCGTCCAGCGCCCGGTAGGCGGAGCGCAGCCCCGCTTCGTACGGGCGCAGCGCCGGCACCGCCTGCGCCGCCGCCTCCAACCGCTCGACCATGCCGTCGACCAGGCTCCGCAGCAGGCCGTGGCCCAGGGTGACCGTCGGCAGCGCGCGGGCGAGTGCCAGATGGACCTCGGCCGTGGCCCGGCCCAGAGCCCGCGCCTCGGCGGCGAAGTCCTCGCCCTTGGCCAGCTCACGCAGCGCCAGCTCCCAGCCGTCCGCCGCGCCCTGCACGAAGGGCTGCAGGACAGCGAGCACATAGGCGTCGCCGGCGACGTCGGCCCGCAGCCACGCCGTCGGCGCGGGCACCCGGGCGCAGCCCTCGCGGGCCAGGGCCAGCGGAAGCTCCAGATCGGGATTGACACCGGGCACGACCCGGCGCAACAGCTTCAGGATGAACGTATCTCCGTAGACGACTGAGGAGTTGGACTGCTCGGCGGTCAGCAGGCGGGCCACGAGGCCGTCCCGTATTTCCTGGCCCGGGTCCCGTTCGAAGCGCAGCCCGCCGATGCGGGCCTGGGCGCGCAGCGCCTCCAGGAGCACCTCGGCGGGCCGGGGGTCGTACAGGGCGTCGTAGACGGTGTGCCCGGCGAGCGGGCCGGCCGTCACGTGTCCGATCAGCGCGGGCGCCAGCCGGGGAGGCAGCGCCTCGCGCTCGCCTATGAGGAGCTGGTAGCAGTCGCCGGGCCGGGCCGGTGCGCCCAGCGTGGGTGGCTGATGTACGCGGACCAGCAGGTGGTGCAGGCCCAGATTGCTGTCGGACGGCAGCAACTCGGTGGCCGCGACCGGGGAGAACCCGGTCACCGGACGGCCCTTGCCCGCGAACCAGCGCTGCCTCGGCAGCCACTCGCGCAGCAGCGGATCAAGGGACGCGAGGAGGGAGCCGGAAGTTGTCGTGCCGGAAGGTGCGGCCGTTTCCGCCATGACGCCACGTCCTTTCCCCGGTCCTCGGGGTGTTACTGATGGGTGCCCCGGGTGGGGCGGGGGAAACCGTCCCACCCGGAGCCTTCGAGGGTCTGCTGTCCGCTAGGCGGCGTCCTTGCGGAGCCGGAACCAGTAGAAGCCGTGCCCCGCCAGGGTCAGCAGATACGGCAGCTCGCCGATCGCCGGGAACCGCACCCCGCCGAACAGCTCCACCGGGTGCCGCCCGGTGAACGACCGCAGGTCCAGCTCCGTCGGCTGCGCGAACCGGGAGAAGTTGTGCACGCACAGCACCAGGTCGTCCTCGTACTCCCGCAGGAACGCGATCACCGCCGGGTTCGACGACTGGAGTTCGTTGTAGGACCCCAGTCCGAAGGCAGGATTCTGCTTGCGGATCTCGATCATGCGGCGGGTCCAGTGGAGCAGGGAGGACGGGGAGGACATGGAGGCTTCGACGTTGGTGACCTGGTAGCCGTGGACGGGGTCCATGATGGTCGGCAGGAACAGTCGCCCCGGGTCGCAGGAGGAGAAGCCCGCGTTACGGTCGGGTGTCCACTGCATGGGGGTGCGTACGGCGTCGCGGTCGCCGAGCCAGATGTTGTCGCCCATGCCGATCTCGTCGCCGTAGTAGAGGATCGGCGAGCCGGGCAGGGACAGCAGGAGAGCCGTGAAGAGCTCGATCTGGTTGCGGTCGTTGTCCAGGAGGGGTGCGAGTCGCCGCCGGATGCCGATGTTGGCGCGCATACGCGGGTCTTTGGCGTATTCGGCCCACATGTAGTCGCGTTCCTCGTCGGTGACCATTTCGAGGGTCAACTCGTCGTGGTTGCGCAGGAAGATGCCCCACTGGCAGTGCGTGGGGATGGCCGGGGTCTTGGCGAGGATCTCCGAGACCGGATAGCGGGATTCCCTGCGTACGGCCATGAAGATGCGGGGCATGACGGGGAAGTGGAACGCCATGTGGCATTCGTCGCCGCCGCTCTGGTAGTCGCCGAAGTAGTCGACGACGTCCTCCGGCCACTGGTTCGCCTCCGCCAGCAGCACGGTGTCCGGGTACTGCGCGTCGATCTCCTTCCGCACCCGCTTCAGGAACTCATGGGTGGCGGGCAGGTTCTCGCAGTTGGTGCCCTCCTGCTGGTACAGATACGGCACCGCGTCCAGTCGGTAGCCGTCGATGCCCAGGTCGAGCCAGAACCGCAGGGCCGCCAGGATCTCCTCCTGGACCGCCGGGTTCTCGTAGTTGAGGTCCGGCTGGTGGGAGAAGAAGCGGTGGAAGTAGTACTGCTTGCGTACCGGGTCGTACGTCCAGTTGGACGCCTCGGTGTCGACGAAGATGATCCGCGCGTCCTGGAACTGCTTGTCGTCGTCGGCCCAGACGTAGTAGTCGCCGTACGGCCCCTCGGGGTCCCGTCGCGACTCCTGGAACCACGGGTGCTGGTCGCTGGTGTGGTTCATGACGAAGTCGATGATCACGCGCATGCCCCGCTGGTGGGCGGCGTCGACGAACTCGACGAAGTCGGCCAGGTCGCCGAACTCGGGCAGCACCGAGGTGTAGTCGGAGACGTCGTAGCCGCCGTCTCTGAGGGGTGACTTGAAGAACGGCGGCAGCCAGAGGCAGTCGACGCCGAGCCACTGGAGATAGTCCAGTTTGGCGGTCAGGCCCTTGAGGTCGCCGACGCCGTCACCGTCGCTGTCCTGGAAGGAGCGGACCAGGACCTCGTAGAAGACCGCGCGTTTGAACCATCCCGGGTCGCGGTCCTTGGCGGGAGTGTCCTCGAAGGTGTCCGGGACGGGCTCGTTGACGATCATTTTGTGGGTGACCCTCCGATCTGCGGGGTGGACGGTCGCAGGACGGTGAGGATGTGCGCAGGGCGGGTCCCCGGTTCGAGTCGCACATAGTTGGCCCTGCCCCAGTGATAGGTCTCGCCGGTGAGCTCGTCGCGCACCGGCACCGACTCGTGCCAGCTCAGGCCGAGTTGCGGCATGTCCAACGAGATCGTGGCCTCCTGGGTGTGGTGCGGATCGAGGTTCGCCACCACCAGAACCGTGTTCGATCCGCTCCGCTTGCTGTACGCGATCACCTCTTCCTTGTCGGCGTGGTGGAAGTGGAGATCGCGCAACTGCCGCAGGGCCGGGCTCGTCCGCCGGAGGGTGTTGAGGCGGGTGATCAGGGGGGCGATGGTGTGTCCGTCGCGGGTGGCGGTGTCCCAGTCGCGGGGTTTGAGCTGGTACTTCTCCGAGTCGAGGTATTCCTCGCTGCCCTCGCGCAGGGGGGAGTTCTCGCAGAGTTCGTAGCCGCTGTAGATGCCCCAGGTGGGGGAGAGGGTGGCGGCCAGGATCGCGCGGACCTCGAAGGCGGGGCGGTGGCCGTGCTGGAGGTAGGCGTGCAGGATGTCGGGGGTGTTGGCGAAGAAGTTGGGCCGCATGTAGGCGGCCGCCTCACCGGAGAGTTCGGTGAGGTATTCGGTCAGCTCCTGCTTGGTGTTGCGCCAGGTGAAGTAGGTGTAGGACTGCTGGAAGCCGATCTGGGCGAGGGTGTGCATCATCGCGGGCCGGGTGAACGCCTCGGCCAGGAAGATCACGTCCGGGTCGGTGTGGTTGATCTCGGCGATGACGCGTTCCCAGAACACGACGGGTTTGGTGTGCGGGTTGTCGACGCGGAAGATCCGCACGCCGTGGGCCATCCAGTGCCGCAGCACCCGCACCGTCTCGGTGATGAGGCCGGGCAGGTCGGCGTCGAAGGCGATGGGGTAGATGTCCTGGTACTTCTTGGGCGGGTTCTCGGCGTAGGCGATGGTGCCGTCGGGGCGGTGGTGGAACCACTCGGGGTGCTTGTGCACCCAGGGGTGGTCGGGGGAGCACTGCAGGGCGAAGTCCAGGGCGACTTCCAGGCCCAGTTCGCGGGCCCGCCTCACGAAGTGGTCGAAGTCGTCGAGGGTGCCGAGGGCGGGGTGGACGGTGTCGTGGCCGCCCTCGGGGGAGCCGATCGCCCAGGGCACGCCGACGTCGTCGGGGGTGGCGTCGAGGGTGTTGTTGCGGCCCTTGCGGAAGGTGGTGCCGATGGGGTGGATCGGGGGGAGGTAGACCACGTCGAAGCCCATCGCGGCGATCGCGTCGAGGCGGCGGGCGGCGGTGCGGAACGTGCCGTGGGGCTGCTGGGGGGTGCCCTCGGAGCGGGGGAAGAACTCGTACCAGGAGCCGTACAGGGCGCGTTCGCGTTCCACCAGCAGGGGCAGCGGGGCCGAGGCGGTGACCAACTCCCGCAGCGGATGGCGGGCCAGGACCTCGCCCACCTCGGGAGCCGACGCCGCCGCGAGACGCCAGGCGGCCGGCCGGCCGTCGTCGCGCAGGGCCGCCGCCGCGGCCAGCATGACGTCCCGTTTCCCGTCGTCCTCGGGGACTTGGGCGGCCGCCTGCTCGTAGAGCCGCGCGCCCTGCTCCAGGACCAGCTCCGTGTCGATCCCGGCCGGGATCTTGATCCCGGCGTGGTGCCGCCAGGTCGCGATCGGATCGCCCCAGGCCTCCACCGTGAACGTCCAGCGGCCGGGTGCGTCGGCGGCGACGGTGGCGCCCCAGCGGTCGGTGCCCGGCGCCAGTTCGCGCATCGGGGTCCAGGGGCCGGGGCGGCCCTCGGGGTCCCGCAGGACGACATTGGCCGATACGGCGTCGTGACCCTCGCGGAACACGGTGGCCGAGATCTCGAACGACTCTCCGGTGACCGCCTTGGCGGGCCTGGATCCGTGTTGGATCACGGGGCGGACGTCGAGGACGGGTATACGGCCGACGGCGGTGTCCTCGGTGCCGGCCGGCCTTTCCCGGGAGGGCGGCCGGGCGTCGGTCCGGCCGGTCGCCGTGGTGGGGCCGGCCATACGCTCCGGCGTATCGGCCCGCGTGGTGTTCCTGCTGCTTGTCGGGGGTGGTGACGAGTGGTGCGTGGCGGGCATGACCGCTCCTGTCCGCGTCAACGGGGGTATGGGCGGATGGCTGAGGGGAGAGGGGTCCTGTGGGGCGTACCGGAGGAGCCTTCCCACCCTAATCGGGTGGGCAATCCGGCACTTTGTTAACTACTCACGCGTATGTCTACACACAAGACCGGCCACGTCCGGTGCAACGGGGCCGGTAACGACAACTCTGCCATTACGACATGGACACCTGGAGGATTTTGCTCGCAGATCGCGGTCCGGCGCCTGACACTTTGCCGCTCGCCGCCCGCGTTACCAGGGCTTTGGTGACCTGGGCGGGGGAGGCCACGGGTGCGTGACGGCTGCGATCAGGCCACCCGCCCGGCGCAAACGGCGTGTTCGCGTCCGGGCCATGGTTCGAGTTTCCCTCCTCGACTCCCCCGGGCTGCGTCTCGTGCGCGGCTGGAGCGCGACAAGAACGCCTATGGGCGCGGAATCGGCCATATCGGTCATGAAGAAGGTGTGGTGGGGGCTGCCCGGCGAAGCCCGCAGCGGGCCGGGGGCAACACCGGTACCGTCGTCACAGACCGCGAGACGCACATCGCCGTGTGTCTCATCATGCAACGCGCCCGAGGTGGAATGTGAAGGCGATTCGCCGGTTCACCGTCCGTCCCGTTCTCCCCGAACCCCTCCGGCCGCTGAGCGACCTGGCGCGCAATCTGCGCTGGTCCTGGCACGCGGAGACGCGCGACCTCTTCCAGACCGTCGACCCCGAACGATGGGCCTCTTCCGAGGGCGACCCGGTCCGGCTGCTGGGCAGCGTGCCGCCCGCCCGGCTGGCCGAACTCGCCGAGGACCGCCGTTTCCTGCGCCGCCTCACCGCGGCCACGGGCGACCTGACCGACTACGTGACCGGCGACCGCTGGTACCAGAACCAGTCCGCCGAACTTCCCGCCGCCGTCGCCTATTTCTCCCCCGAGTTCGGCATCACCGCCGCTCTGCCCCAGTACTCCGGCGGCCTCGGCATCCTCGCCGGCGACCACCTCAAGGCGGCCAGCGACCTCGGCGTACCCCTGATCGGTGTCGGGCTGCTCTACCGGCACGGCTACTTCCGGCAGACCCTGTCCCGGGACGGCTGGCAGCAGGAGCACTACCCGGTGCTCGACCCCAACGAGCTGCCAGTGGCCCTGCTCAAGGAGGCCGACGGCAGCCCGGCGCAGGTCTCCCTCGCCCTGCCCGGCGGCCGGCAACTGCACGCCCGGATCTGGCTGGCCCAGGTCGGCCGCGTCCCGCTGCTCATGCTCGACTCCGACGTCGAGGAGAACGACCTCGGCGAGCGCGGCGTCACCGACCGGCTGTACGGCGGCGGCAGCGAGCACCGGCTGCTCCAGGAGATGCTGCTCGGCATAGGAGGTGTCCGGGCGGTACGGACGTACTGCCGGCTCACCGGTCACCCCGAGCCCGAGGTCTTTCACACCAACGAGGGACACGCGGGCCTCCTCGGCCTGGAGCGCATCGCCGAACTCGTCGACCGCGGGCTGGACTTCGACGCGGCGCTGGAGGCGGTGCGGGCCGGGACCGTGTTCACCACCCACACCCCCGTCCCGGCCGGCATCGACCGCTTCGACCGCGAGCAGGTCGCCCGGCACTTCGGTCCCGACGCCGAACTCCCGCGCATCGACGTCCAGCGCATCCTGAACCTGGGCATGGAGACCTACCCGGGCGGCGAACCCAACCTGTTCAACATGGCCGTGATGGGGCTCAGGCTCGCCCAGCGGGCCAACGGCGTCTCGCTGCTGCACGGCAATGTGAGCCGGGAGATGTTCTCCGGGCTGTGGCCGGGATTCGACCCCGACGAGGTGCCGATCACCTCCGTCACCAACGGGGTGCACGCGCCGACCTGGGTGGCCCCCGAGGTCTTCCGGCTCGGCGCCCGCAGACTCGGCGCCGAGCGCACCGAGGACGAGCTGGCGGCCGGGGGCGCGGAGCGCTGGGACGTCGTCGCGGACATCGCGGACCAGGACATCTGGGAGCTGCGCCGCAACCTGCGCGAGCAGCTCGTGGTGGAGGTACGGCAGCGGCTGCGCGCCTCCTGGCGGCAACGCGGCGCCGGTGCGGCCGAGTTGGGCTGGATCGACGGCGTCCTGGACCCCGACGTGCTCACGATCGGTTTCGCGCGGCGCGTCCCGTCGTACAAGCGCCTGACGCTGATGCTGCGCGACCGCGACCGCCTCATGGACCTTCTCCTGCACCCGGAACGCCCGATCCAGATCGTGGTGGCGGGCAAGGCGCACCCGGCGGACGACAGCGGCAAGCGGCTCGTGCAGGAGCTGGTCCGCTTCGCCGACGACCCGCGCGTACGCCACCGCATCGTCTTCCTGCCCGACTACGGCATGGCGATGGCGCAGAAGCTCTACCCCGGCTGCGACATCTGGCTCAACAACCCGCTGCGCCCGCTGGAGGCGTGCGGCACCTCCGGGATGAAGGCAGCGCTCAACGGCTGCCTCAACCTGTCGGTGCTGGACGGCTGGTGGGACGAATGGTTCCAGCCCGACTTCGGCTGGGCGATCCCCACGGCGGACGGCGTCGGTACGGACCCCGAGCACCGGGACGACCTGGAGGCCGCCGCGCTCTACGACCTCCTCGAACAGCGGGTGACGCCGCGGTTCTACGAGCGCGGCCAGAGCGGTCTGCCCGACCGCTGGATCGAGATGGTCCGCCAGACCCTGACCCTGCTGGGCCCGAAGGTGCTGGCCGGCCGGATGGTCCGGGAGTACGTGGAGCGTCTGTACACCCCGGCCGCCCACGCCCACCGCGCCCTCACCCAGGACGCGGCCCGGGAACTGGCCGGCTGGAAGGCCCGGGTCCGGTCGGCCTGGCACGGGGTCACGGTCGACCACGTCGAGACGACGGCGGCCACGTCCACGGCGGAACTGGGCGCCACCCTGGGCCTGCGTGTCCGCGTCGGCCTCGGCGGCCTCACGCCCGACGACGTCGAGGTGCAGGCGGTCTCCGGGCGCGTCGACGCGGAGGACCGCATCACGGACGCGTCGACGGTCCCGCTGAAACCGGCGAGCGGCTCCGACCTGGAGGGCCGCTGGTTCTACGAGGGCCCCCTGGCCCTGGACCGCACCGGTCCGTACGGCTACACCGTCCGCATCCTCCCGTCCCACCACCTCCTCGCCTCGGGCGCGGAACTGGGCCTGGTGGCGGTGCCGTCGCAGGACGTGATGGAGGGGGCTGGGGTGTTGCTGCGGTGACCGGCCGCTGACGACTTCGAGGTGTTCGCGTTCAGGCCTCGTCGTACGGTGCGCACATTTTGCGCAGTACGGCTCCGCAGCGGCGGGCGTACGCGTGTTGCAGGCCTCGGGTCGCCGGGCCGCCTGCTCTGGCGTACCACTTCGCCGCCCGGCTGAACGCGGACACCGTCAGCCAGACCGTGCCGTCACCCGTGCGGTCGATCAGGAAGGCTTCCTCGCCGGATTCGGGGTGGCCGGTCAGCGTGCCGTAGGCCCAGCCCGCCCTGCGGTGTTCCTCCACGGTCCAGATCACCCGGCAGGGCGCCTTGATGACGCCGGCCAGGGTGACCGTGACGTCGACGTCGGGTGCCGCGCGGTCCGCCGTCGCGTCGATGCCGACGCCGAGGGCGCGGTGCATCTCCCAGGTGAGGACCGCTTCGGCGGCCCGAAGGAACACCTGCCGGCCCTCGCCGACGCGGGTGCGTACATGCAGGGGGTGGAAGCCGGGCGGGCAGACCGTGAGGTTGTCTCGGGTCGCGCCGACCGGCTCGTAGGTGAAGTCCGCCGAAGAGTCCGTGGGCATGGCACCAAAGGGTAGAGCGGCACCCGGAACGGCTTGCTCCCGGGTGCCGCCCACCATCGGCTAGCTGACGTTGACCGCCGACCAGGCCGCCGCCACCGTGTTGTACTCGGTGCTGCCGGACCCGTACAGCGCCGCCGCAGCGCTCAGCGTGCCGGTGCGGGCAGACTTGTAGTTGGTCGTCGACGTGAAGTACGTCGTCAGCGCCTTGTACCAGATCTGCAGCGCCTTGGCGCGGCCGATACCGGTGACCGTGGAGCCGTTGGACGTCGGCGAGTTGTACGACACGCCGTTGATCGTCTTCGCGCCGCTGCCCTCGGACAGCAGGTAGAAGAAGTGGTTCGCGACGCCCGACGAGTAGTGGACGTCCTTGCTGCCGACGCCGGAGGACCAGTAGTCGGCCGAGCCGCCGTCCTTGCTCGGCTTGTCCATGTAGCGCAGCGGCGTGCCGTCTCCGTTGATGTTGATCTTCTCGCCGATGAGGTAGTCACCGACGTCGGACGCGTTGTTCGCGGCGAACTCCACACCCGTGCCGAAGATGTCCGAGGTGGCCTCGTTCAGACCGCCGGACTCGCCGCTGTAGTTGAGGCCCGCGGTGTTGGAGGTGACGCCGTGGCTCATCTCGTGGCCGGCCACGTCGAGCGAGGTCAGGGGGTGGGTGTTGCCGGAGCCGTCGCCGTACGTCATGCAGAAGCAGCTGTCGTCCCAGAACGCGTTGACGTACGAGCTGCCGTAGTGGACACGGGAGTAGGCGGCCTTGCCGTCGTTCTTGATGCCGCTGCGGCCGAAGGTGTTCTTGTAGAAGTCCCAGGTGGCCTGTGCGCCGTAGGCTGCGTCGGCGGCCGCGGTCTGGTCCGTGGTGGAGCTGGAGGCCGAGCCCGTGCCCCACACGTCGTCCGCGTCGGTGAACAGGGTCCCGGTGCCCGAGGTCTTGTGGGCGAGGTTGTACGTCTTGTGACCGCCGCGCGTGGAGTCGGTCAGCTGGTACGTCGAGCCCGACAGGGTGGTGTTCAGGGTGACCGTGCCGGAGTACAGGGTCTTGCCGGTGCCGGTCTCTACGCCCTGGTACTCGAAGAGCTTCTTGCCGGTCGCCGCGTCGGTGATGACGTGCAGCTCGTTCGGGGTGCCGTCGTCCTGGAGGCCGCCGACGACCGTCTCGTAGGCGAGGACGGGCTTGCCGGAGCCGGCCCAGATCACCTTGCGCGGCGCGCTGTCCGCGGCGGTCTTGGCGGAGCCCGCGGCCTGGGCGGCGGTCAGCGCCTGCTTCTCCGCCTTGGCGGTGGCGATCTGCGGCTTGAGCGAGGCCACCCTGATGGCGCTCTTCGTGGCCTTGGTGACGCCCTCGGCCTTGCCCGCCTTCGAGGTGTGGACGATCAGGTCGCCGCCGAGCACCGGAAGTCCGGCGTAGGTTCGCTCGTAGCGGGTGTGGACGGTGCCGTCGGCGTCCTTCACGACGTCCTTGACGACCAGCTTCTCCTTCGCGCCGAGGCCTATCTCCTGGGCGGTCTCGGCTGCGCCGTCCTGCGCCTTCTGGATCAGGGAGGTGCGGGCCGCGGCGGTCAGTGCCGTGGGACCCGCCGCGGTGGACTCGGCCGGGGTCTGGGCCGAGGCGGTGGTGGTCAGGCCGGTGGTGAGCAGGGCTCCGGCTGCTACAGCGGTGGCGATGGCCAGAGTGGCGCGCTTGTGACGCGCGTAGAGGGGGCTCACTCAAGCTCCTTCATGTGGGGGAGTCCGGACGGCGTGGGGGTGCCGGCCGGGTATGTGGTGATGTGAAGTTGCGGTGCTGCTGCGGC
Organism: Streptomyces sp. NPDC002619; assembly: GCF_042889305.1. Taxonomy (NCBI): domain Bacteria; kingdom Bacillati; phylum Actinomycetota; class Actinomycetes; order Kitasatosporales; family Streptomycetaceae; genus Streptomyces; species Streptomyces sp. NPDC002619. Next base: position 25,186 of record NZ_JBIAQV010000016.1, read on the forward strand.
GGGTGAGGGAAGAGTGACACCTGGGGCGCGTACATGTCAGGACCCCGAAGTGATGTCGGCCGAAAACTGACGGTCCGGTGAATGTTGCCGCCGTGTGAACGGGCACCGCCCGGGGGAGTCGAACCCCCGGGCGGCGCCCTGTTCCCGCACCCGTACGAAGCGGTTTACGGGAACGTCAGCTTCCAGCTGTTGATCGTCCCGACGTCCTGCGCGGCCTGGTCCTGGACCTTCAACTTCCAGGTGCCATTGGCCGATTCGGACGAAGCGTTCACCGTGTAGGTCGCGTTCACGTTGTCCGCCGAGTCGGACGAGCTGAAGTTCTTCAGGCGGTATGAGGTGCCCGAGGGGCCGACCAGGTCGATCACCAGGTCGCCGCGCCAGGTGTGCGTGATGGCGACCGTCACCTGGAGGTTGCTCGGCGCGTTTCCGCTCCTGCCCGAGACGGTGATGTTCGAGGTGACCGCGGGCCCGTTGTCCGGGATCGACACCGGCGTGGTGTTCTCGAACGACGTGCCGCCACCGCCGCCCCCGCCCGAACGGGAGCCGACCGCGACGGCCGCCCAGGCGTCCTGCACGGCCTTGTACTCGGCGCTCGTCGTGCCGTACAGCTCACCCGCCGCCGCGAGGGTGCCGGTGCGGGCGCCCGCGTAGTTGGTGGTCGAGGTGAACTTGGTGGTCAGCGCCCGGTACCAGATCTGCAGCGCCTTGTCCCGGCCGATGCCGGTGACCGGAAGCCCGTCCGCGGTGGGCGAGTTGTAGCTGACGCCGTTGATGACCTTGGCGCCGCTGCCCTCGCTCAGCAGGTAGAAGAAGTGGTTCGCGGGGCCCGACGAGTAGTGCACGTCGACCGAGCCGATCCCCGAGTACCAGCTGTCCTTGGACGCGCCGTCCTTGCTCGGCTTGTCCATGTAGCGCAGCGGGGTGCCGTCGCCGTTGATGTCGATCTTCTCGCCGATGAGGTAGTCACCGACGTCCGAGCTGTTGTTGGCGTAGAACTCCACGCCGGTGCCGAAGATGTCGGAGGTCGCCTCGTTCAACCCGCCCGACTCACCGGAATAGGTGAGGTTCGCGGTGTTGGAGGTGACGCCGTGGCTCATCTCGTGCCCGGCCACGTCGAGCGACGTCAGCGGGTCCGCGTTGCCCGAGCCGTCGCCGTACGTCATGCAGAAGCAGCCGTCGTCCCAGAACGCGTTGACGTACGAGTTGCCGTAGTGCGTCCGGGAGTAGGCGCCGACGCCGTCGTTCCTGATGCCGCTGCGGTTGAACGTGTTCTTGTAGAAGTCCCAGGTCTCGGCGGCGCCGTAGTGCGCGTCGGCGCCCGCCGTCGCCGCGTTCGACGTGGTGCCGTTGCCCCAGGTGTCACTGGTCTGCGAGAACAGCGTGCCGGTGCCGGACGAACCGTGGTTCAGGTTGTACGTCTTGTGGCCGCCGCGCGCGCCGTCGGTCAAGGTGTAGTTGGAGCCCGACTGGGTCGTGGTCAGCGTCACCTGGCCGCTGTACTGGGTGTTGCCGATGCCGGTTCTGACGCCCTGGTAGCGGTAGAGCTCCTTGCCGGTGGCGGCGTCCGTGATGACGTGCAGCTGGTTCGGTGTGCCGTCGTCCTGGAAGCCGCCGATCACCGTTTCGTAGGCCAGGACCGGCTTGCCGCTCGCCGCCCAGATCACCTTGCGGGAGCTGTCGGCGCTCGACTTCATGCCGCCGAGGGCCTGGGCCCGTTGGACGGCCTGCCGCTCGGCCGCCGCCTTCGTGACGGCCGGGGTGAGGCTCGCGACCTTGATGGCGGCGTTCGTCGCCCTGATCACGCTCTTGGTCGCACCCGACGTCGCGGTGTCGACGACGAGGTCGCCGCCGAGGACCGTGAGTCCGTCGTAGGTGCGTTCGTAGCGGGTGTGCAGGGTGCCGTCGGCGTCCTTCACGACGTCCTTGACGACCAGCTTCTCCTTCGCGCCGAGGCCTATCGCCTTGGCCGTGTCGGCCTTGGCGGCACCGGCGTCACGGATCAGCTCCGCGCGCTGCGAGGGGGTGAGCTCGAGGGCGAGGTGTGCCGGGTTCGCCTTCCCGGCTGGGGCCGCTGGAGCGGCGTTGGCGGCGCCGGTCTGGACGGCGGCGGCGATGAGTGCGGTGACGCCCGCGAGGGCGACGGCTGCGGTGCGACGGTGCGCGGTGTGGGAGGTGCGTCCGCGAGAGGAACTGCTTCTCAACACTGACTCCTTCTGCATGACCGCTGGTCAGGCGGCCAGGGGAGATCCGGACGCCGGATGTGCCGTCCGGGCAGAACTGGGCGTGGCGCGGATCCATGTGCCTGTGCTGGGCCGGCCCGTGCACAGCGGTGCAACTGTGGGGTCGCTGTGAGTCGGCCGTGGGAAGAGTGGCAGGGGATCACGGCTCCTGTCAGGAGCGCGTCAGGAATTTGGCCGGAATCGTTTCGTTGACCGGATGTTCAGGTTCGATATGCGGACTGTTCGCCGGACGGGTCCCCGTGCCAGGTGCGCCACAGCGCCGCGTACGCCCTGCCGGCCGCCACCAGCTCGTCGTGCGTGCCGAGTTCGGTGAGCCGGCCGTCCTCCATCACCGCCACCCGGTCCGCGTCGTGCGCGGTGTGCAGCCGGTGGGCGATCGCGATGACCGTACGGCCCTCCAGTACGGCGGCCAGGGCGCGCTCGGTGTGCCGGGCCGTCGCCGGGTCGAGGAGGGCCGTGGCCTCGTCCAGGATCAGCGTGTGCGGGTCGGCCAGCACCACGCGGGCCAGGGCGAGTTGCTGGGCCTGGGAACCGTCGGTCGCCGGGCCGTCCGTACCCAGCGCGGTGTCGAGCCCGTCGGGCAGTTCCCGCACCCAGTCCGCGGCGCCGACCGCCGCCAGCGCGTCCCACAACTCCTCGTCCGTGGCCGACGGTTCGGCGATCCGCAGGTTGTCGCGCACCGTGCCCAGGAAGACATGGTGCTCCTGCGTGACCAGCACCACCTGACGGCGCAGCCGCTCCGGCTCAAGACCCGCGATCGGCACCCCGCCCACCGTCACCGAACCCGCGCCCGGCGCGTCCACGCCCGCGAGCAGCCTGCTCAGCGTCGACTTGCCCGCGCCGGACGGACCGACCACCGCGAGCCGCTCCCCGGGCCGCACCGTCAGATCGACCCCCCGCAGCACCTCACCACCGCGCTCATAGGCATACCGCACCCCGGTCACGTCGATACGATCGTCGGCCGGCGCCGGCGCCACACCCTCCGGGGTGGACCTCGGAGCCCGCGCCAGCCCCTCCACCCGGGCGAACGAGGCGCCGCTGCTCTGCAGTTGCTCCACCCGGACCAGCAACTGGTCCAATGGGTCGGTGAACTGCCGCAGATACAGGGCGCACGCGACCACCGTGCCCAGGCCCACCATCCCGTGCGCGTGCAGCACACCACCGGCCAGCAGCACCCCCGCCACCGGGATCGTGTACGACACCTCGACGGCCGGGAAGAACACCGTGCGCAGGAACAGCGTGTACAGCCGCGTCCTGCGGGACGTCTCCAGCGCGTCCCGGCTCGCCGTGATCCGCCGCTCCTGGAGCCGGAACGCCTCCACCGTACGGGCCCCGGTCGCGGTCGCCGCGAGAATCTCGGCGACCTCCGAAGTGGCCGCCCCCTCGGCGAGATAGCCGTCCCGGGCCCGGCGCAGATACCAGCGCAGGGCGAACCAGATCGGGGTCAGCCCCAGCACACCCAGGGCACCGAGCAGCGGGTCGAGTACGAACACCGCGCCCAGCACGAACAGCGCCTGGACGGCACAGACCAGCAGCTCCGGACCGGCGTCCCGCAGCGTCGTACCGACGGCGGCCACGTCGGCGGTGCCGCGCGCGGTGAGATCACCGGTGCCGGCCCGCTCGACCGCCGCCGCGGGCAGCGCCAGCGCCCGGTCGACGAACTCCTCGCGCACCCGCGCCAGCGTGCGCTCCCCGAAGCGGTACCCCACGTATCTGGCCCAGCGCGCCAGCAGCAGCTGGGCCAGCGAGCACACCAGGATCCAGACGGCCAGCCGGTCGACCGCGCCGACACCGCGCCCGGCCCGCACCTCGTCCACGATCCGCCCGAGCAGCCACGGCCCCGCCAGACCGGCGGACGCGGCCAGCGCGTTCAGCACCAGTGCGGCGCCGAAGGCCCGCCGGTCCGCCTTCACCAGCCGCACGGTGGCCCGCCGCACGTCACCCCGCCCGGCGACCGGCAGCCGGCCCACGGGCGCCGTCACCGTACGACCTCCTCGGCGTCGCGTGCCACGAGGGCCCGGTAGCCGGGCTCCCGCGCCAGTAGCTCGCGGTGGCTGCCGCTGGCGGCGAGTTTGCCGTCGACCAGGTAGTGGACGGTGTCGGCGCGGTCCAGCACCAGCGGGGACGTCGTGGTCACCACGGTCGTACGGCCCGCGCGTGCCTCCCGCAGTCGCTCGGCGACCGTGGCCTCCGTGTGGGCGTCCAGCGCCGACGTCGGTTCCACGGCGAGCAGCACCTCGGGGTCGGCCAGCAGCGCCCGCACCAGTCGCATCCGCTGCCGCTGACCGCCGGACAGGCTGCGGCCCTGTGCGGTCACCGGCGAGTCGAGGCCGTCCGGCAGACCCTGCACGATGTCGTCGGCGGCCGCCGCGTGCACGGCCCGTCGTACCGCCTCCTCGTCCGGTGCGCCCCGCCCGGCGACCACCTCCCCGAGCGTTCCGGCGAACAGGTCCGCCTCGTTGTCGGCGACCAGGATCCGCGCCCGCACCTCGGTCAGCGGCACCGCGTCGAGCCGTGTCCCGCCCCAGGTGGCGGCCGACGGCGTGTAACGGCCGAGGCGGTCCACCACGCCGGCGACGTCGGCGGGCCGGGCACCGGCCAGTGCCGTCAGCCGCCCAGGCGTCACCCGCACACCCGACTCCGGGTCGTACAGCACGGACGGCTCACCCGGCGCGGGCCGCGTGCCCCGGTCCGGCTCCGGCTCCAGGCGCAGCAGCCGTACGACCCGACGCGCGGCCACCACGCCCCGGCTGAGCTGGTAGCCCATCTCCAGCAGGAACGCCACCGGGCCCACCAGGACCGCGACATAGCCGTACACCGACACCAACTCACCGATGGTCAGCTCCCCTTGGGCCGCCGTCCGGGCCGCGAGCCAGGTCACCGCCGCCAGGAACAGCGTCGGCAGCCCCACCCCGAGCGCCTGCACCCAGCTGGCCACCGCGCCCACCCGGTAGCCCTGTTCGCGCAGCCGCCGCGAGTCGCGCCGGAAGGCGTCCGCGAACAGCCCCTTGCCGCCGAGCCCGTTGAGCACGCGCAGCCCGCCCGCGAGATCTCCGATCCGGGCGGTCAGCACACCCTGCCGCTCCCGGTACTCGGTCTCCGCGCCCTGCAGCCGCACCGTCAGCGGCCCCGCGACCAGCACGATCACCGGCACCCCGAGCAGCACCACCGCGGCCAGCGGCGCCGAGATCGACAGCAGCAACCCGGCCACCACGCCGTACACCACCACCGAGCCCACCCCGGGCCCGACGACGGTCAGCGACTCGGAGATCGTCCGCACGTCGCCGACCCCGATCGTCACGACCTCCCCGGCCCCGGCCCGGCGCGGCAGCGCCGCACCCAGCCGGATCGCGTGCCCCACCACCACCTTCACCGTGCGGAAGTTGGCGTCCATCCGCACCCGCGTCATCATCCGGTGCCGCATGATGCTCACCCACGAGTTGAACGCCCCGACCAGGAACAGCACCCCGCACCACCACGCCAGCGCGCCCAGGTCACCGGCCACGAGCCCGTCGTCGATCGCCCGGGACATCAGATACGGCGCCGCGGCCATCAGCACCATCCAGGTGCTGGCCAGCACCGCCCCGGCCAGCGACCGCCCCGGCTGGCGCAGCACCAGCCACCACAGAAACCGCCAGCCGCCACGACAGTCGGGCTCGCCAGGCTCCTCGTACGCGTCGATCATCGCTGCCCCCGTCCCCGTACCGTCACGCCAGACTGTCCCGCCACGCCCGGTGCAGATCGGCGAACCGGCCCGTCCCGGCGATGAGTTCGGCCGGTTCGCCGTCCTCGACGATCCGGCCGTGCTCCATCACCAGCACCCGGTCGGCGATCTCGACGGTGGACAGCCGATGGGCGATGACGACGGCCGTACGGCCCTTGAGGACCGTCGACATCGCGCGCTGCACCGCCCGTTCACCCGGCACGTCGAGCGAGCTGGTCGCCTCGTCGAGGATCAGCACCGCCGGGTCGGCGAGCAACGCCCGTGCGAACGCGACCAGTTGGCGCTGACCTGCCGAGATACGGCCGCCACGCTTGCGTACGTCCGTGTCGTAGCCGTCGGGCAGGGCGCTGATGAACTCATGGGCGCCGATGGCCTTCGCGGCACGCTCGATCTCCTCGCGAGTGGCGTCCGGCCGCCCGATGGCGATGTTCTCGGCGACCGTCCCGGAGAACAGGAACGCCTCCTGCGTCACCATCACCACCCCGCGCCGCAGCTCGGACAGGGACAGCTCGCGCAGATCCACGCCGTCGAGCAGGACCCGGCCGTCGGAGGGGTCGTAGAAGCGCGCGAGCAGCTTGGCCAGGGTCGACTTGCCCGCGCCCGTCGAACCGACGACCGCGACCGTCTGTCCTGCCGGGATCGTCAGGCCGAAGCGGGGCAGGACCTCGCCGCCCGTGCGATAGGCGAAGCGGACACCGTCGAAGACGACCTCGCGACCGGGGTGTTCGCCCTCCAGCGGGGGCAGTTCCCGGGGCGCCGACGGCTCGGGCACGGACGGCGTCTGGGCCAGCAGACCCGCGATCTTCTCCAGCGAGGCCGCCGCCGACTGGTACGAGTTCAGGAACATGCCCAGCCGGTCGATCGGGTCGTACAGCCGCCGCAGATACAGCACCGCCGCCGCCAGCACACCCAGCTCCAGCGAGCCGTTCGCCACCCGGAACGCGCCCCACAGGACGATCACCGCGACGGCCGTGTTGGCCACCAGCCGGGAGCCGACGACATAGCGGGCCATCTCCAGGAGCGCATCGCCGTTCGTCCGCTCGTGCCGCCGGTTCAGGACCCGGAAGTCGGCCTCGTTCGCGGCCTCGCGGCGGAACGTGCGCACCGGCCGGATGCCGTTCATCGTCTCCACGAACTTCACGATCACGGCCGCGATCGCCGTGGACCGTGCCTTGAACACCCGTCCCGCGCGCCGCTGATAGAGCCGTACGAGCAGATACAGCGGCACGAACGAGGCCACCGCGACCGCGCCCAGGCCCAGGTCCAGCCAGAGCAGCATCGCCGAGATGTAGACGAAGGACAGGACGACCGTGACCAGTTCCTGCAGGCCCTCGCTGAGCAGCTCGCGCAGCGACTCGACGTCCGTCGTGGAGCGCGAGATGAGCCGGCCGGAGGTGTACCGCTCGTGGAAGTCGACGCTCAGCGCCTGCGCGTGCCGGAAGATCCGGCCGCGCAGATCGAGCAGCACGTCCTGGTTGACGCGCGCGGAGGCCTCGATGAACGCGTACTGGAGCAGGCCGGCGACGAGGGCACACAGCAGATAACCCGCTCCCACGGCGACGAGCGGTCCGTGGTCGTGGTCCCGGAACGCCGGTACGACACTGTCGATGGCGTACGCCACCAGCAGCGGGCCCGCCTGCACGGCCGCCTGCTGGAGCAGCAGCAGGAGCGTCGTGACGCCGACCCGCGCCTTCATCGGGGCGAGCAGCGAACGCAACAGGGTGGCCGTGGCACCGGGCGGGGTGGGCAGGACGTCGCGGTCGAAGGGGTCGCCGGAGTCGTGCGGCCGGGGGAGGTCGTCCTCGTCGCTGGTGGCGGGGACGGTTGTGGTGGGGGCGGTCATCGGGCGGCGTCCTCCTGCTCCTGTTCCCCTGACATCAGGTGGGCGTACTCGGGGTTCGTGCGCAGCAGTTCGTGATGGGTGCCGACGGCGGTGATCCGGCCGCCGGAGAGCAGGGCGACGCGGTCGGCGAGCAGCACGGTGGAGGGGCGGTGGGCCACGATCAGGGCCGTGGTGCCCGCCAGCACCTGCCGCAGGGCAGCCTCGACGGCGGCCTCGGTGTGGACGTCCAGGGCGGAGAGCGGGTCGTCGAGCACGAGGAACCTGGGCGTGCCGACGACGGCTCGCGCGAGCGCGAGGCGCTGCCGCTGCCCGCCGGAGAGGCTCAGCCCCTGCTCGCCGACCTGGGTGTCCGTGCCCTGCGGCAACGCGTGCGCGAACTCGGCCTGCGCGACGGCGAGGGCCCGCGCCAGCTCGGGCTCACCGGCGGCCCCGTCGGCCCCCATCAGCACGTTCTCCCCGACACTCGCGGAGAACAGGGTGGGCTCCTCGAAGGCTACGGCGACGAGTGTGCGGAGCGCTTCGCGGGACATGGCGGTGATGTCCTCGCCGTCGAGGGTGATCCGCCCGGATGTCACTTCGTGCAGCCGCGGCACGAGGGCCGTCAGGGTGGTCTTGCCACTACCGGTGGCCCCGACGAGGGCCATGGATTCACCGGGGCGGATGTGGAGGTCGATGAGGTCGAGGGTGGGCGGGGAGTCGGAGGCGGCGTCGGGGTAACGGAACCGTACGTTGTGGAACCGGAGGCCACGCGACTCGGCGTCACGAGCCGCTTTCTGTGGGACGGGTGCCGCCCCAGCGGCACGACTGCCCGTAGTTACGGACTCGGGTTCCCCGTCCATCACCTCGAAATACCGCTCAGTAGCAGTCGCCGCCTCCTGCGTCATCGCCAGCAGAAACCCGATCGAGTCCACAGGCCACCGCAGGGCAAGGGCCGTACTCAAAAAGGCAACCAGCGTCCCCGCGGACAACTCCCCGTCCGCCACCTGAACGGTCCCCAACACCAGCGCCGCCCCGATGGCGACCTCCGGAAGCGTCACGATGACACCCCAGATCGTGGCCAGCAGCCGTGCCTTGCGCAGTTCCGTCCCCCGCAGCGTCCACGACAGCTTCTGGAACGCCCGTGCCTGACTGCGGTGCCGGCCGAACCCCTTGACGATGCGGATGCCGAGCACGCTCTCCTCGACGACCGTCGTCAGGTCCCCGACCTGGTCCTGGGCCAGCCGTGCCACCTCCGCGTACCGCCGTTCGAAGACCATGCACGTCCACATCACGGGCACCGCGGGCCCCAGGATGACCAGCCCCAGCGTCCAGTCCTGCATCAGCATGATCACCACGCCGACGAGAATGGTCACCGCGTTGACCAGCAGGAACGTCAGCGGAAACGCGAGGAACATGCGCAGCAGCATCAGGTCGGTCGTGCCGCGCGAGAGCAGCTGGCCGGACGCCCACCGGTCGTGGAAGGACACCGGAAGCCGCTGCAGATGCCGGTACAGATCCGCCCGCATCTCCGCCTCGACGTGCGACAGCGGCCGCGCCACCAGCCAGCGCCGCACCCCGAACAGCACCGCCTCCGCGATGCCGAGCAGCAGCAGGTACAGGGCGCCGAGCCACACCCCGCGCGTGTCCCGGTCGGCCACCGGCCCGTCCACGAGCCACTTCAGGACGAGCGGGATCACCAGCCCCGTACAGGAGGCGACCACGGCCACGAGCGCGGCGGTGAACAGCCGCACCCGCACGGGCCGTACATACGGCCACAGGCGCAGGAGCGTGCGTACGGCGGATCGTTGTCGGGGGTCCTCGGCGGTTGCACGTGTCGTCGACATCAGCAGCGAGCCTACGGTTCGCCACTGACAACGCCCACCGAGTTTTGGCCGGACCCGGATCCGCCGCTGGACCTACGACCTGGGGGTCCCCCCTGCTCGAGCGAAGCCGAGAGCTTGGGGGAGTGTTCGAGGAGTCGTACGGCGGCATCGGCCGACAGCGAATTCCGCGGTCAGCCGATCACCCGCAGCAGCATCACCGACCGCTCAGCCACCATGACGCTCGCCCCGGCCGTGTGCACCACCCCCGGTGCCTCCTCCTGCTCCTCCCGTGATGTGTCGACGACCACCTCGTAGCTCTCCGCCCAGGGTGGACCCGGCAGTACGAAGCTCGCCGGGCGGTCGCCCGTGTGCAGGACGGCGAGGAAGCTGTCGTCGAGGATGGGGGCGCCCTGCTCGTCCCGGCCCGGTATGTCCCGGCCGGACAGGTACATGCCGAGCGTGGCCGCGGGGGCGTACCAGTCGCCCTCCGTCATCTCCTCGCCCCGCGCCGTGAACCAGGCCAGGTCCCGCAGCCCGTCCGCCGAATGGGCCCGGCCGGAGAAGAACGCGCGGCGGCGCAGCACCGGATGGCGGTGGCGCAGGGCGATCAGACGGGACGTCAGGTGGAACAGGGCCCGCCAGCCGGGGTCCTCCAGCAGGGTCCAGTCCAGCCAGCTGACCTCGTTGTCCTGGCAGTAGGCGTTGTTGTTGCCGCGCTGGGTGCGGCCCAGTTCGTCGCCCGCCACCAGCATCGGCACGCCCGTGGACAGCAGAAGTGTGGTGAGCAGGTTCCGCAATTGGCGGCGCCGCAGCGACCGTACACGCTCCTTGTCCGTCTCTCCCTCCGCGCCGCAGTTCCATGCCCGGTTGTCGTTCGTGCCGTCGCGGTTGCCCTCGCCGTTGGCCTCGTTGTGCTTGCTCTCGTACGACACCAGGTCGCGCAGGGTGAAACCGTCGTGCGCGGTGATGAAGTTGACGGAGGCGTAGGGGCGGCGTCCGCCCCATGCGTACAGGTCGCTGGAGCCCGACAGGCGATAGCCGAGGTCACGGACGTCCGGGAGCGCGCCGCGCCAGAAGTCGCGGACGGCGTCGCGGTAGCGGTCGTTCCACTCCGTCCACAGTGGCGGAAAGGCGCCCACCTGGTAGCCGCCCGAGCCGATGTCCCAGGGCTCGGCGATCAGCTTCACCCGGCGCAGCACCGGGTCCTGGGCGATCACCGCGAGGAACGGGGACAGCATGTCGACGTCGTGCATCGAGCGGGCCAGCGCCGCCGCCAGGTCGAAACGGAAGCCGTCCACGCCCATCTCGGTGACCCAGTAGCGCAGCGAGTCGGTGATCAGGCGCAGCACCTGCGGCTGGACGACGTGCAGGGTGTTGCCGCAGCCGGTGTAGTCGGCGTAGCGGCGGGCGTCGTTCTGGAGGCGGTAGTAGCCGCGGTTGTCGATGCCCTTCAGGGAGAGCGTCGGGCCCAGCTCGCCCGCCTCCGCCGTGTGGTTGTAGACGACGTCGAGGATGACCTCGATACCGGCCTCGTGCAGTGCGCGGACCATCCGCTTGAACTCGCCGACCTGCTGTCCCGTCGTACCCGAGGCGGCGTAGGCCGCGTGCGGGGCGAAGTAGCCGATGGAGTTGTAGCCCCAGTAGTTCGTCAGGCCCCGGCGCAGCAGGTGGTCCTCGTGCGCGAACTGGTGCACCGGCAGCAGCTCCACCGCCGTCACGCCCAGAGCGGTCAGGTGCTCTATGGCCGCCGGGTGCGCGAGACCGGCGTACGTGCCGCGCAACTTCTCCGGAATCCCCGGGTGCAGTCTGGTGAAGCCGCGCACGTGCAGTTCGTAGATGACCGAGTCCGCCCACGGCGTCTTGGGGCGGTGGTCGTCGGACCAGTCGTCGTCATCGTGGACGACGACGCCCTTCGGGACGTACGGCGCCGAGTCCCGGTCGTCGCGCACGGTGTCCGCGACCTGCTGCTCGGGCCAGTCCCGCACATGCCCGTACACCTCCGGCGGCAGGCTGAACTCACCGTCGACCGCACGCGCGTAGGGGTCCAGGAGCAGCTTCGCCGGGTTCCAGCGGGCGCCGATCCACGGGTCCCAGCGGCCGTCCACCCGGAATCCGTAGCGCTGGCCGGGCATCACGCCCGGCACGAAGCCGTGCCAGATCTCGTGCGTCAGCTCGGTCAGCCGCACCCGGGTCTCCCGGCCCCGCTCGTCGAAGAGGCAGAGCTGGACCGCTTCCGCTCCGGCCGCCCAGAGCGCGAAGTTGGTGCCGGCGACCGCGTCAGGGCCGACCCGGAAGCGGGCCCCCAGTGGGGTGGGCGTACCTGGTCGGGCGGACACGGTGGGGGGCGTGGCGCGCCGGGCGCCGTTCACCACGGCCTCCGGGTGGGCGCCCTGGGCGGCCCGCTCCTGAGCCACTGCCCGCTGCTCGGCTGCGCTCGTCACCTGTCGGCCCCTTAGTGTCGGCTGGTCCGCCTCCGGGGCGCACTCGGCCCGCGCCGGGCGGTCCGTCCGCGCCCCTCAGGGCCCGGAGCGCATACGACCGAACGGCACGGCTGCGCCCCCGACGGCTCGCGCGGGCGCGGCGGCTCCCCAACTCGTCCTCCCCACTCTTCTGCCCACCGGTTGCGTCGCACTCACGTTTCCCCAGGGCGGGGCCGGTCGTTGTGCCACGCGTGAGGAATGCACAAGGGCGCGCACGGCGCGCGGTGGCGGCACTGGCCGCGGTACTGACCTGGGCAGGGCTGCTGGCCGGAGCGGCCGGCTGCACTTCCGACGGCATCGGCGGGGCGGGACTGGACGACGTGCTGGGCAAACCCGCGGCGCCCGAAGATGTCATCCGGGTGACCCCGGACGACGGCAGCAAGGGCGTGCGCTCCGCCGAACGGCTGCGCGTACGTGTGTCCGACGGGCGACTCGAGTCGGTGAGCGTCGTCCGGTCCCAGGACGCCCAGAACACCCCGGTGCGCGGGCACATCACCGACGACGGCATGACCTGGGAACCCGACGAACGGCAACTGGCGCTGGCCGCCAAGTACACGGTGGACGTGGTCGCGCTGGACGGCCGGGGGCGCCGCTCGGCCCGGCACACCACGTTCACGACGTACGTCCCCCAGGAGCGGTTCATCGCGTACGTCACCCCGGAGAACCGTTCCACGGTCGGCACCGGAATGATCGTCTCGCTGGCCTTCAGCCGGGAGATCGCGAACCGCGCCGAAGTCGAACGCGCCGTACGCATCACGGCGAAGCCCGCCGTCGAGATCCGGCCCCACTGGTTCGGCAAGAACCGTCTGGACTTCCGTCCCGAGCACTACTGGAAGCCCGGCACCCAGGTCACCGTCGACCTGCGGCTGCGCGACGTCGAGGCGGCGCGCGGCGTGTACGGGCTGCAATTCAAGACGTTGGGCTTCACCGTCGGCCGCAGCCAGGTCTCGCTGGTGGATGCGGCCGCGCACACGATGGAGGTCAGGCGCGACAACGCACTCCTGGCGACCGTGCCGATCACGGCCGGCGCCCCCAAGACCACCACCTACAACGGGAAGATGGTGGTGATGGACATGCTCGAGGTCACCCGTATGAACGGCCAGACGGTCGGCTTCGGCGGCGAGTACGACATCCCCGACGTCCCGCACGCCATGAGGCTCACCGACTCCGGCACCTTCCTGCACGGCAACTACTGGTCGCCGGACGCCCCCGGCAACGTCAACGTCAGCCACGGCTGTGTGGGTCTGCGCGATGTGAAGGGCGGCAGTTCGGACACGCCCGCGGGCTGGTTCTTCGACCGCAGTCTCATCGGTGACGTCGTCGAGGTCGTCAACAGCAAGGACAAGAAGGTCTCGCCCGACAACGGGCTCAGCGGATGGAACATGGCCTGGAAGGAATGGAAGGCCGGCAGCGCGGTGAAATAACCAGGTGGGAGCCGAGAAAGTCAGGCAGTTGAAGTTGCGACAGAACGGTGACCTTTGACTGACACGATGCCAAAAACCTTGCAGTTAATATGCGCCTGGGCGTGCGTGGGACGCGCCGGGGCTCGGGCCTGACCAGGCCCGGCGAGGGGAGACAACTTGAACGTGGGGCCTATATCGGGGGCGCTGGGGCGGGGCCGAGGCCGCAAGGGGCTGGTGCTGATGGCCGGCGTCGTGCTCATGGCCGTCACTGCGTGCGGCGGGGGAGGATCGGACTCGGGGGCGTCCGGTTCCGGAGGGGGCAAGGACAAGGGCTCGGCGACACAGCAGAGCAAGCAGTCGGACGCCGTCGTCACCATCGCGCCCAAGGACGGCGCCAAGTCGGTCGACACCAGCGGCGCCCTCAAGGTGACCGCCGCCAAGGGCAAGTTGACCGAGGTCGAGGTCAAGGACGCCAAGGGCGCGAAGGTCGACGGCAGCATCACGGGCGGCGGCGCCGGCTGGACGCCCTCGACCCATCTGGCCGCGTCCACCAAGTACACGGTGCACGCGGTCGCCAAGGACTCCGCGGGCCGCGAGGCCGCCGAGGACTCCAGCTTCACCACACTGACACCGCAGAACACCTTCATCGGCTACTTCACGCCCGAGGACGGCTCCACGGTCGGCGTCGGCATGCCGTTCTCCCTCCGCTTCACCCGGGGCATCACGCACCCGGACCAGGTGGAGAAGGCCATCAAGATCAAGACGGAGCCGGCCGTCGACGTCGAGGGCCACTGGTTCGGCAACGACCGCCTGGACTTCCGCCCGGAGAAATACTGGAAGGAAGGCACCAAGGTCACCGTCGAGCTCGACCTCGACGGAGTCGAGGGCCGTCCGGGCGTCTACGGCAAGCAGGCCAAGACCGTGAAGTTCACCATCGGCCGCAATCAGGTCTCGTACGTGGACGCCAAGAAGCACATGATGAAGGTCACGCAGGACGGCAAGACCATCAAGACCATCCCGGTCACCACCGGCAAGCCCGGCTACGACACCTGGAACGGCCAGATGGTCATGCGCGAGAAGCTCACGGTGACCCGCATGAACGGCGAGACCGTCGGTTACGGCGGCGAGTACGACATCAAGGACGTTCCGCACGCCATCCGCCTGACGGACTCCGGCACCTTCATCCACGGCAACTACTGGGGCGGCGGCGCCTTCGGCAACTACAACGCCAGCCACGGCTGCATCGGCCTGCGCGACGTGCGCGGCGGCTGGGACAAGAACGTTCCGGCGGCCTGGTTCTTCAACCACTCGATGTCCGGCGACGTGGTGGTCGTCAAGAACTCCAACGACCGCACCGTGGACCCGGCCAACGGGCTCAACGGCTGGAACATGTCGTGGGAGAAGTGGACGGTGTAAGCGGTCGCGCGAACGGCGTGAAGGGGGCGGGGCGCTTGGGCGTCCCGCCCCCTCGTCGTTGTCGGGCCACGGGAAATCTCGTTTCGTACGGCTCACGGGCCGCGTCTCCCGTGCCGCGTGAACGACCGCTAACCTGCGGAGCATGACCGTGAATCTCGAAGTCGCCGAAGGCGTCGGTGTCCTCCGCCTCGACCGCCCGCCCATGAACGCGCTGGACGTCGCCACGCAGGACCGGCTCAAGGAACTCGCCGAGGAGGCCACGCGCCGCGACGACGTGCGCGCCGTGGTGATCTACGGCGGGGAGAAGGTGTTCGCGGCGGGCGCGGACATCAAGGAGATGCAGAACATGGACCACACCGCGATGGTCCTGCGCGCCCGCGCCCTGCAGGACTCCTTCAGCGCCGTGGCCCGTATCCCCAAGCCGGTCGTCGCGGCGATCACCGGGTACGCGCTCGGCGGGGGCTGCGAACTCGCCCTCTGCGCCGATTACCGCATCGCCGCCGACAACGCCAAGCTCGGCCAGCCGGAGATCCTCCTCGGCCTGATCCCGGGCGCCGGCGGCACCCAGCGACTGCCCCGGCTGGTCGGCCCCTCCAAGGCCAAGGACCTGATCTTCACGGGCCGGATGGTCAAGGCCGACGAGGCGCTCACGATCGGCCTGGTCGACCGGGTCGTCCCGGCCGCCGAGGTGTACGCCGAGGCGCACGCCTGGGCCGCGAAGCTCGCGCAGGGCCCGGCGATCGCGCTGCGGGCGGCGAAGGAATCCATCGACACCGGGATCGAGACGGACCTCGAGACCGGGCTCGCCGTCGAACGGAACTGGTTCGCAGGGCTGTTCGCCACCGAGGACCGCGAGCGGGGCATGCGGAGCTTCGTGGAAGAGGGGCCGGGCAAGGCCAAGTTCCTCTGAGTTCTTCTGGAACTCCCGCTGAACCACCTGTATTTGACGCGATGTCTGATCCGGGTCCCTCGATGGGGCGGTTTATGGGAACCTTAAAGCATCCTTAAGCCTGCCTCGTCGAGGAGGCCTGTCGATTGCCCGAGAGTGAGGCGTCTGCGCAGGTCGGCGGGGCCGCGACAGGCCCTGACGTGCCGTCGGCATATGCCGAACCGAGGTCTCGGAATGAAGGATTCCGGGGGGTGGATTCCTCCGGAACGACCCCGGAGGCCGCTCCCTGCCTCCATGATGGGGGCATGGCGGGGCTGGAGGGCATCGAACAGCCGCGGGGAGACAGCCGTGCGACCGCGGCGCGCTGGTCGCCCGCGGCCGAGGACGAACGGGCGCTCAGGGCACTGGAGTTGTACGGCAACCCGACCGAGGCCGAGGTCCCGCTCCCGTCCCGCCCCGAGTCCGCCGCCACGGCCCGCAGGCTCGCCCAGGTCGTCGTTCTGCGTCAGTGGGGCCTCACCCCCAAGCTGACCGAGGACGCCGTCTTACTCGTCTCCGAACTCGTCGGCAACGCCGTACGGCACACCGGCGCCCGCGTCTTCGGCCTCCGGATGCGCCGCCGCCGCGGCTGGATCCGCTTCGAGGTCCGCGACCCCTCACGCGGGCTGCCGTGTCTGATGCCGGTCCAGGAACTGGACATCAGCGGGCGGGGCCTGTTCCTCGTGGACACGCTGGCCGATCGCTGGGGCGTGGACCTGCTGCCGCGCGGCAAGACGACGTGGTTCGAGATGAAGGTCATCGATCGCTGAGGCGTGCGGTCGCGAGCGGGCCGGCTGACCACGACTCAGAAACCCGCCCCGTTCGGGGCAATCGGCGGTTTTCTTACCTGTCGCCCCTTAAATGGTCGCGTGACCACGACCGACCGCCGCGGGGCGTTGCGTGCGGGTGCCGGGCTCGTCGCCGGGGGCGCCCTCGCTGCCGGATGCTCGACAGCCACGGACACCACCGCTCACCCGACCCCTGCGCACACCTCCCCGAACGCCCCCTCACACACCCCCGCCGGAGCCACCCCGCTCGCCGCCCCGGCCCCCCGCGCCTTCCCTCGGCAGCCGGGCCAGATCACCCACGGCCCCCGCGACCGCCCCCGGGTCGCCCTCACCTTCCACGGCCAGGGCGACCCCGCCCTCGCCGGGAAGCTGCTCGACGAGGCCGAGCGGCACGGCGCCTACATCACCGTGCTCGCCGTGGGCAGCTGGCTCGACGAACACCCCGAGATCGCCCGCCGCATCCTCGACGGCGGCCATGACCTGGGCAACCACACCCAGCGGCACATCGCCGTCAACGCCCTGTCCGAGTCCGGCGCGCGTGCTGAGATCACCGAGTGCGCGGACCGTCTGCGCAGGCTCACCGGCTCCATCGGCACCTGGTTCCGCCCGTCCCGGGCCCCGACCGCCTCCCCGCTCGTGACCCGGCTGGCCCGCGCCGCGGGCTACCCGCACGTGCTGTCGTACGACGTCGACTCGCTCGACTACACCCGGCCCGGCGCTCCCGCCGTCACCCGCAAGATCCTCGCCGAGGTCCGAGGCGGCTCCGTCGTGAGCCTGCACTTCGGCTACCCGGACACGGTCGCCGCCCTTCCCGCCGTACTCCAAGAACTCGACCGCCGCGGACTGCGCGCGGTCACCACCACGGAGCTGCTGAGCTGATGCGTTACCACCACACCGCCCGCGTCCTGGCCGCCGGCGCCGCCCTCGCCGCCCTGACCCTGCTGCCCAGCTGCAGCGCCGGCACCCAGCACCGCGAGAACGAGTCCCTCGGCAGCGCGGCACCCGTCAAACCCCCGCACAGGCAGCAGGCCGTCGACGGCCTGGCCGGGATGCCGCCCGTGCTCGACCCGGATGACGTCTACGCCGCCGACCGCCCGAACCACCTGTCCCCGGTGGTCAGGGACTTCCCGTCCCGGATCTACGTCCCCAACACCAACTCCAACACGGTCTCGGTGATCGACCCGGCGACGTACAGGGTCGTCGAGACCATCCGGGTCGGCGTCCAGCCGCAGCACGTCGTCCCCTCCTGGGACCTGAAGACGCTGTGGGTCAACAACGACCGCGGCAACAGCCTCACCCCCATCGACGCCAGGACCGGGAAGGCGGGCAAGGCGGTCTCCGTCCACGACCCGTACAACCTCTACTTCACGCCCGACGGCAAGTACGCCGTCGTCATGGCGTCCCTCGACCGCGAACTCGTCTTCCGCGACGCGCACACCATGAAGCGCGTGAAGACCGTCCCGGTCAGCTGCTATGGCGTCAACCACGCCGACTTCTCCCTCGACGGCCGCTACTTCATCGTCTCCTGCGAGTTCAGCGGCGAGATCCTCAAGGTCGACACCGCGAAGATGAAGGTCGTCTCGCAGGAGAGGCTCCCCCTCCACGGGGCGATGCCGCAGGACGTCAAGGTCTCGCCCGACGGCAAGCGCTTCTACATCGCCGACATGATGGCCGGCGGCGTGTGGATCCTGAACGGCGACACCTTCGCCAAGCCCACGTTCCTCGCCACCGGCAAGGGCGCCCACGGCCTCTACGTCAGCCGGGACTCCCGCGTGATGTACATCTCCAACCGGGGCGAGGGCACCATCTCCCTCTTCGACTTCGACCGGAACCGGCTCACCGCCAAGTGGCATCTGCCCGGCGGCGGCAGCCCCGACATGGGCGGTCTCTCGGCGGACGGCAAGACCCTGTGGCTGTCGGGCCGTTACAACTCCGAGGTGTACGCCATCGACACCCGCACCGGGACCCTGCGGGCCCGCATCAAGGTCGGCAACGGCCCGCACGGTCTCGCCGTCTACCCGCAGCCCGGCCGCTACTCGCTCGGGCACACCGGCATCTTCCGCTGAGCGGGGGCGACTCGGGGCGACGGGGGACCTTGGGTTCGGGTGACGGTCCGCGCCGCGCCGCCGTGGAACCGACATCGTGCTGCGCATGATCAACACCAGCGTCCGGCGGCAGGTCACCGCCGCCGCCCGGCGCGTGGACGTCGCCAGGATCACCCCGAAGCCCGTGTGGCGCACCACCTGCGGCACCCTCTGACGCAGCGACAACCGCGCCCCCCGCGGTCATCTTCAACGAGGGCTTCTACCCCAAGGACGTCATCGGCGGCCAGTACGACATCGAGAAGTACGTGCTGGTCAACCAGCCCTCGCCGTACGTCTCCACGACGTACGACCACGACCTCTACAAGTCCTGGAGGCCGACGGGGCCCGCGGCGGCCAGGAACAGTGCCTCCGCCCCCGCCGGCGCATAGCCCGCAGCTTGGAATGCCCGCATGCTGCGGGCGTTCCCCGGCGAGACCTGGGCCCACAGCGGCTCGTCGGTCAGATGACGGGCCGCGGTCACCAGCAGCCGCCCCAGCCCCCGGTGCCGTACCGCCTCGTCCACCTCCACGGACACCTCGAGCCGCCTGGCGACCCCGCGCCCGAGCACCACCACGCCCCCGTCCGCCGTCCACGCGCGCACATCGTCGCGCCGCCGCCGGGCGTACGCGATCCGGGAGTGGCCGGGGTCGCTGATCTCCTTCAGAGCGAGCGGTGGCTCACCCGGCAGGGGAGAGGCGGTCAGGAGCGCGTCGATCGTGTCGTGCCGGCGTCCTGTGCGCGCCAGGAAGGCCATGAGGAACCGGGCGTTCATGGTCGCGGCCAGCCGGTCGCAGTCGGCGGCGCGCAGCGTCTCGCGCACCCACTCGGGGTCCTCGTCGGTGAACACGACGGAGTGCGCGGTGAAGGAGAGCACGCCCGCGTCCCGGTGCGAGGGCTGCGGCACCACGGTCGTACCGCCGTCCGCGGGCGGGAAGACACCTCGTGCCGCCGCGTCGAGAATGTCCCGCAAAGTCTCCATCACGGCGCTCCTTGAGTCTCCACCCACTGGAAGGCCCACACTCCCAGACATGCTGCGATATCCGGGGGGCCACCCCCCAGACCCCCCGTACGACAGCACCCGGCTTCTCACCATCGGCGAGCTGGCGCGCGCCACCGGCCTCACGGTGCGCACCATCCGCTACTGGTCCGACGAGGGCGTGCTGACCCCCGTGGCCCGCTCCACGGGCGGCTACCGGCTGTACGACGCCGAGTCCGCCGCCCGCCTGGAACTCATCCGCACCCTGCGCGAGCTGGGCCTCGGCCTGGACGACGTCCGCAAGGTGCTGGCGGGCGAGACGACGGTGGCGCAGGTCGCGGCCGCGCATGTGACGGCCCTGGACGCGCAGATCAGCTCGCTGAAGGTGACCCGGGCGGTGCTGTCGACCGTGGCACGACGTGGTTCCACAGCGGAGGAGATGACCCTGATGAACAAGTTGGCACGGCTGTCGGCCGCCGAACGCAGGCGGATCCTGGAGGAGTTCGTGGAGGAGCTGTTCCACGGGCTGGACACGGCGGACCCCGACATCCGCGAGCGGATGCGCACCTCCGCGCTCTCCCTGCCGGACGATCCCACGCCCGAGCAGGTCGACGCCTGGGTCGAGCTGGCCGAGCTCATCCAGGACCCCGAATTCCGGGCCCAGATGCGGCAGGCGGCCGAGTTCAACGCCGCCGACCGGGGATCCGACACACCGGCCGGGGCGTCCATGTGGTTCTTCAAGCGGCTCGTCGAACTGGTGGGGCGGGCCCGCGAGCAGGGCATCGCGCCCGAGGCGCCCGAGGCCGACCGGGTGCTGAGCGACCTGCTCGGCAACGCCGACCACGCCGCCGTCCTCGAGCGCATGAAGGCGTCCCACAACGTACGGCTCGCCCGCTACCGCGAGTTGCTGGCCACGCTCAAGGGAACACCCGAGCCCGCGCACGAGGAGGACTTCGCCTGGGTGGTCGCTGCACTGGAAGCCCGCGCGGGCCGTTAATCTGACCTGCGTCAGTACGCCAGAACGGCATGAGCAACACGAACAAAAAGGGGCGGATCGGTGCCGGACATCGAGGAAGCACGCAAGCAGTTCCAGCGGATCGATGCGGACGGTGACGGTTTCATCACCGCCGCCGAGTTGAAGTCCGCCCTCGCCCAGGGAGGCGACTGGAACGTCACCGAGTCGGTGGCCGAGTCCATCATCAGGCAGCGGGACCTCAACGGCGACAAGGTCCTGTCGTTCGACGAGTTCTGGGCGTACCTGAGCAAGTGACCCGAGCGCAACGGGGGGCGTCCGACCGGGCGCCCCCGTTGTCATGCCGTACGCCTGCGGTACTGGCCCGGCGCCAGCCCGTCCTACCGCCTGAACGCCTAGGCGAAGGCGAACTCCGAGGCGTAGCCGATGCGTTCGGCGATCTGGCGCAGGGAGAGATCGTCGTGGCGCAGCAGCCGGCCGGCCGTGGTCATGCGCCACCACGTCAGATACGTCAGATACGTCAGCGGCGGCTCGCCCACCAGCGCGGCGAACCGGCGCGCGAACGCCGCCCGCGACAGCCCGCCGGTGGCGCCCAGCTCCGCCACCGTCCAGGCGTGCGCCGGGTCGGCGTGGATCGCGCGCAGCTCCGCCGCGACCGCCGGGTCCGCGAGTGCGGCGGCCCAGCCGCGCAGCCGACCGGCCTCGCGCTCGGTCTGCCACGGACGGCACCCTGCGCCCCGTCGTCGGCGAGGTCTTCGACGGTCTGGACAGCATCCGGGACGCGCACCGGCTGATGGAGTCCAATCGGCACACGGGCAAGATCGTCGTACGGATCCGAGGGCCTCGCCCGATTGCCGCAGTCCCGGAATACGCCCCTGCCCTCCGGGGTTGATGTTGCCCACAGACGCATGCGCATGCATCAATCCCGGAAGGGCCTGTCATGAAGATCGGCATCATCGGCGCGGGCAACATCGGCGGCAACCTCACGCGACGGCTCGCCGCCCTCGGCCACGACGTCTCCGTGGCCAACTCACGCGGCCCGCACACGCTCACCGAACTAGCCCAGGAGACGGGCGCGACGCCTGTCCCGGTCGAGGAGGCGGCGCGCGGCGCGGAGATCGTCGTGGTCACAGTCCCCGTGAAGGCGGTCCCGAACCTCCCGTCCGGCCTGCTGGACGGGGCGGCCGGGGACGTCGCCGTGATCGACACCGGCAACTACTACCCGCGCGAGCGCGACGGCCGTATCGCCGGGATCGAGGACGACGGCACCACCGAGAGCCGCTGGACGGAACAGCAGATCGGCCACCCCGTGATCAAGGCCTTCAACGGCACCTTCGCCCAGGACATCCTGGACCGGCCCCGGCCGGCCGGCGACCCCGACCGCCTGGCCCTCCCGGTGGCCGGCGACGATGCGGCGGCCAAGGCGAAGGTCCGGACCCTGATCGACGAACTCGGCTTCGACACGGTCGACACGGGCGGCATCGCCGACTCCTGGCGCCAGCAGCCCGGGACCCCGGTGTACGGCCTCCGCGAGGGCGTGGACGGAGTCACGAAGGCTCTGGCGGAGGCGTCCCCGGAACGCCCGGCGGAGTTCCGGGGTTAGTCCCTCACCGGCAACCGCCCTGCGCCTCAGCCTTCCTTGGCCCACGAGCGCAGGGCGTCCTTGCTCGCGAAGTCGGCCACGTTCTTGTCGTGCGGGTCGCTGGTGTACTGGTGGAAGCGCCACTTCGCCTTGATGCGGGGCTTGCCCGCGGTGACGTAGTCGGCGATCCAGAGGCCGTCGCCGGCGTAGGACGTGGTGTCGACGGTCAGCCAATAGCTGCGATTGCAGTACAGGACGACCTGATGGCCGGGCCGAAGATCCTTCACCTTGCGGATGAACAGGTCCTTCTCCGCGTTGCTCGCGTGAGTCCCCTCGCTCGTGGTCTCCCAGTCGATGGCGAGGATGTCGCCCGCCTTCTCGGGGGCGTGCTTGACGAAGTACTCGGCCTGGGCGGTGAGGTTGCCGGGCCAGAGGAAGTGGTAGAAGCCGACGACCAGCCCGGCGTCACGGGCGGTCTTGGTCTGGGCACTGAGCCGTGGATTGACGTACGAACGCCCCTCCGTCGCCTTGATGAAGACGAAGGAACTGCCGTCGGTGTCGTAGTCGGAGGACTGAAACGCGCTCACATCGATGCCGTGCAGCATGCGGGTATTCCCTGAAGTGTCAGTGGGGTGACAGGAGTTGACTGTTGTCTACCCCAACCGGCACGTCAGCACTCGATGATGTTCACCGCCAGCCCGCCCCGGGCCGTCTCCTTGTACTTCACGCTCATGTCGGCGCCGGTGTCCTTCATGGTCTTGATGACCTTGTCCAGGGACACCATGTGGGAGCCGTCGCCGCGCATCGCCATGCGGGCCGCCGTGACCGCCTTGACCGCGGCCATGCCGTTGCGTTCGATGCAGGGGATCTGGACCAAGCCGCCGACCGGGTCGCAGGTGAGGCCGAGGTTGTGTTCCATGCCGATCTCGGCCGCGTTCTCGACCTGCTCCGGGCTGCCGCCGAGTACCTCGGCCAGTGCGCCCGCCGCCATCGAGCACGCCGAGCCGACCTCGCCCTGGCAGCCGACCTCGGCGCCGGAGATCGACGCGTTCTCCTTGAAGAGCATGCCGATCGCGCCGGCCGCCAGCAGGAAGCGGACCACGCCGTCCTCGTCGGCGCCGGGCACGAAGTTGATGTAGTAATGCAGCACCGCGGGGATGATGCCCGCCGCGCCGTTCGTGGGGGCCGTGACCACCCGGCCGCCCGCCGCGTTCTCCTCGTTCACCGCCATCGCGTAGAGCGTGATCCACTCCATCGCGTGCGCCAACGGGTCGCCGTCGGCGCGCAGTTGGCGTGCGGAGACGGCCGCGCGGCGGCGTACCTTCAGACCGCCCGGCAGGATGCCCTCACGGGACATGCCGCGCGACACGCACGTCTGCATCACCCGCCAGATGTCCAGCAGACCCTCGCGGATCTCCTCCTCGGTGCGCCAGGCCCGCTCGTTCTCCAGCATCAGCGAGGAGATCGACAGGCCCGTCTCCTTGGTCAGGCGCAGCAGCTCGTCGCCCGTGCGGAAGGGGTACTTGAGGACCGTGTCGTCCAGCTTGATCCGGTCCGCGCCGACCGCGTCCTCGTCGACGACGAAGCCGCCGCCCACCGAGTAGTACGTCTTCGACAGCAGCTCGGCGCCCGAGGCGTCGTACGCCCAGATCGTCATGCCGTTCGCGTGGTACGGCAGTGCCTTGCGGCGGTGCAGCTTCAGGTCCGCGTCGAAGTCGAACGCGATCTCGTGCTCGTCGAGGAGACGCAGGCGGCCCGACGACTTGATCGCCGCCACCCGCTCGTCCGCCCCCTCCACGTCCACGGTGCGCGGCGAGGCGCCCTCCAGACCGAGCAGGACGGCCTTCGGCGTGCCGTGCCCGTGGCCGGTGGCGCCGAGTGAGCCGTACAGCTCGGAGCGTATCGACACGACGGAGTCGAGCACGCCCTCGTTGCGCAGCCGGAGGGCGAACATGCGTGCGGCGCGCATCGGGCCGACCGTGTGGGAGCTGGACGGGCCGATGCCGATCGAGAACAGGTCGAAGACCGAGACGGCCACGGGGACTCCTCAAGCGGGGGGTGGTGGTGCGGGTGCGGTGCGGGGTGCCGCGCTCACTTCTCAGGTACGAGTGTGCGCGACACCCCGACCAAAAGGGGACTACTTGCCCAGACCGGGGTACAGCGGGTGCTTGTCGGTCAGGGCGGTGACCCGGGCCTTGAGCGCCGCCGCGTCGGCCTCCCCGAAGGGAGCGGGCGCCTTCAGCGTGGCCGCGATCACGTCCGCGACCTCGGCGAAGTCCTCGGCCGTGAAGCCGCGGGTCGCCAGGGCCGGCGTACCGATGCGCAGACCGGAGGTCACCATCGGCGGGCGCGGGTCGTTCGGGACCGCGTTGCGGTTGACCGTGATGCCGACCTCGTCGAGCCGGTCCTCGGCCTGCTGCCCGTCCAGCTCGGACTCGCGCAGGTCCACCAGGATCAGGTGCACGTCCGTGCCGCCGGTCAGGACGTTCACGCCGGCCTCGCGGGCGTCGGCCGCCGTCAGCCGCTCGGCGAGGATGCGGGCGCCCTCGACCGTACGGCGCTGGCGCTCCTTGAACTCCTCCGAGGCGGCGACCTTGAAGGACACCGCCTTGGCCGCGATCACGTGCTCCAGGGGGCCGCCCTGGAAGCCTGGGAAGACGGACGAGTTCAGCTTCTTCGCGAAGTCCTTCTTCGCGAGGATGATGCCGCCGCGCGGGCCGCCCAGCGTCTTGTGGGTGGTGGAGGTGACCACGTCCGCGTACGGCACCGGGTTCGGGTGGAGACCGGCCGCGACCAGACCCGCGAAGTGCGCCATGTCGACCCACAGGTAGGCCCCGACCTCGTCGGCGATGCGGCGGAACTCGGCGAAGTCCAGCTGCCGCGGGTACGCCGACCAGCCCGCGATGATCACCTTCGGGCGGTGCTCCTTGGCGAGCTTCTCCAGCTCGGCCATGTCGACCAGGCCGGTCGCGGCGTCCACGTGGTACGCGACCACGTCGAACTGCTTGCCGGAGAAGTTCAGCCGCATCCCGTGGGTCAGGTGCCCGCCGTGGGCCAGGTCCAGACCGAGGATGGTGTCACCGGGCTGGGCCAGCGCGAACAGGGCGGCCTGGTTGGCGGAGGCACCCGAGTGGGGCTGCACGTTGGCGTACTCGGCGCCGAACAGCTCCTTGACCCGGTCGATGGCCAGCTGCTCGGTGACGTCGACGTACTCGCAGCCGCCGTAGTAGCGCCGGCCCGGGTAGCCCTCGGCGTACTTGTTGGTGAGGACCGAGCCCTGCGCCTCCATGACCGCGACGGGAGCGAAGTTCTCCGACGCGATCATCTCCAGCGTGGACTGCTGGCGGTGCAGTTCGGCGTCGACCGCGGCGGCCACGTCCGGGTCGAGCTCGTGCAGGGGGGTGTTCAGAAGCGACATGTGCTCTGCGACCTCTCAGCCGGCGGAGTGGGCGGCGTACTCGTCGGCGGAGAGCAGGTCGGCCGGCTCGCCCGCGACGCGCACCTTGAACAGCCAGCCGCCCTCGAAGGGGGCCGAGTTCACCAGCGACGGGTCGTCGACGACGTCCTGGTTGATCTCCGTGACCTCACCGTCGACCGGCGAGTACAGGTCGCTGACCGACTTGGTCGACTCCAGCTCGCCGCAGGACTCGCCCGCAGTGACCGTGTCGCCGACCTCGGGGAGCTGGGCGTAGACGACATCGCCGAGCGCGTTGGCCGCGAACTCCGTGATGCCGACCGTCGAGACGCCGTCCTCGGCGGCCGACAGCCACTCGTGCTCCTTGCTGTAGCGCAGCTGCTGGGGGTTGCTCATGGCCTGAATTCTCCTGTACGCGGGAGTGTGCTGGTGAATGGGGACTGCTGGAGTTGCTCGTGAGCAGGCGAAACGTGCGTGGGGTCACACGGTGACCGCGCCCAGTGTCTACTTCTGGCGCTTGTAGAAGGGCAGCGCCACGACCTCGTACGGCTCGTGGCTGCCCCGGATGTCCACGCCGACGCCCGCCGTGCCCGGCGCCGAGTGCGCCGCGTCGACGTACGCCATGGCGATGGGCTTGCCCAGCGTGGGCGAGGGGGCACCCGAGGTGACTTCGCCGATCACCGCGCCGCCCGCGACGACCGAGTACCCTGCGCGCGGGACCCGGCGGCCCTTGGCGACCAGTCCGACCAGGATGCGCGGCGGGTTCGACTCGGCGCGGGACGCGGCCTCGGCCAGCGCCTCGCGGCCCACGAAGTCGCCCTCCTTCTCGAACTTCACGACCCGGCCGAGCCCCGCGTCGAACGGGGTCAGGGAGGTGTTCAGCTCGTGACCGTACAGCGGCATGCCCGCTTCCAGGCGCAGCGTGTCGCGGCAGGACAGACCGCAGGGGATCAGGCCCGCGCCCTCGCCGGCCTTGGTCAGCGCCTGCCACAGCTCGACGGCGTGCTCCGGCGCCACGAACAGCTCGAAGCCGTCCTCGCCGGTGTAGCCGGTGCGCGCGATCAGCGCGGGGACACCGGCGACCGTGCCGGGCAGGCCGGCGTAGTACTTCAGGCCGTCCAGGTCGGCGTCGGTGAGCGACTTGAGGATTGCGGGGGACTCGGGGCCCTGTACGGCGATCAGCGCGTAGTTGTCCCGGTCGTCGCGGACCTCGGCGTCGAAGCCGGCGGCACGCTCGACAAGAGCGTCGAGGACCACCTGGGCGTTGGAGGCGTTGGCCACGACCAGGTACTCGGCCTCGTCCAGCCGGTAGACGATCAGGTCGTCCAGGATGCCGCCGTCGGCCCGGCAGATCATGGTGTAGCGGGCACGGCCGACGCCGACGGAGGCGATGTTGCCGACCAGGGCGTAGTTCAGCAGCTGCGCGGCCTGCGGGCCGGTGACGGTGATCTCGCCCATGTGGGAGAGGTCGAAGAGGCCGGCCCGGGTGCGCACGGCGAGGTGCTCGTCGCGCTCTGAGCCGTACCGCAGGGGCATGTCCCAGCCGGCGAAGTCGGTCATCGTCGCGCCGAGCGAACGGTGCAGCGCGTCGAGTGCGGTCCGGCGCGGCGCGGCGGAGGATTCGGTACTGCTCATCGGACGGTCGTCTCCCAGGAAATGACGGGCGAGGTCGTTCCTCCCCATCTGTCATCGGAACCTGAGAGGTTCACCATGACCACCGTCGCGGCGACGATCACGGTTTGCACCTTGGGTGGAGCCACTGTCACAGCGGCCCGCTTTTCAGATGTGCCTCGCCCGCGCGGTAACGGGGCCTGAGAGATTCAAGGGAGGGACTTGCTCCTTCGGCGCCCCGGTGTACGTACTGCCGGGGACTCTCCCGCGCGGATTCAAGCGGCCGGTATGCAGTTTGCGCGCACATCATTGCACGCCCGGCGGCCGCGCGGCAGGCCACGTCTGTAACCGACCTGTGGCCGTACGCGCACGAAACCCGGGACAGCACGCATTACCTTCTCTTTACACTTGACGGGCAGGTGATCTCCGAGCCCAAGGGGAGGACGATTCACGGTGAACAGGACCACGGCGTACGCCACGACCACGGGCCTCGCACTGCCGAAGGAGCCCGCAGCACAGGCCCGCGAGCGCTGCACCGAGCAGCCGGCCCCTGTCGTCCGCGACCTGCGGGAACGCTCGGGCCGCAGCCCCCACCACCTGCTCTTCGGCCCCCGCGACCTCGTCGTGATCGCAGGCCTGCCCGGCAGCGGCAAGTCGACGCTGATGCACCGCGCGGTCCGCGGCGTCCGCGTCGACTCCCAGGACACCCGCGACCGCTGGGACGCCCGCACCCCCCGCTTCCTCCCCTACGCCCTCTACCGCCCCCTGGTGCGCCTCGCCCACTTCGCCGGACTGCGCAGGGCCCTGCGCTCCGGCGAGGGCGTCGTCGTGCACGACTGCGGCACCCAGGCCTGGGTGCGCGGCTGGCTGGCCCGCGAGGCCCGCCGGCGCAGCGGCACCCTGCACCTGCTGCTCCTCGACGTCACCCCCGACACGGCACTCGCGGGCCAGCGCGAGCGCGGCCGGGGCGTCTCCCGCTACGCCTTCCTGCGCCACCGCAGGGCAGCCGCCCGTCTGCTGCGCTCGGTGGAGCAGGGCGCGCTGCCCGAGGGCTGCGGCTCGGCGGTGCTGCTCGACCGGGACGCGGCGGACGTCCTGCGCCGGATCGGCTTCTCGGATTGAAGGGCTGTCACCGCCACCCGCTAGCCTTTCCAGCCAGACCAGTGGTTTCCAGCAGGCGGTAGGCAGATGGACATCCCGGCGGACTTTCCCGCGGACCTCCCGGCACAGGCGCACCCCCATCCGCACGGCGGATGGCCGGGCAACGAACTGGAGGAGGTCCTCTCGGCCTCCCTCGGCGTCCCCTCGGCAGGCGGCCGCATCGTGGAAGTCCTGGGCCGCAGCTTCGTGTGGATACCCCTGCCCTCCGGCGGCGGCCCGCACAGCGGCCCGCTGGACCTGCCCACGACGGAGATCGACGGCCAGGTGTATGTGCCGGTGTTCAGCTCCGAGGAGCAGTTCCGCCAGGTCGTCGGCCCCCACATGTCGTACACCATCGCCCCCGCGGTCGAGTTCGCCCGCGGTCTGCCCCCGCAGATCGGCATCGCCGTCAACCCGGGCGGTGTGGTCGGTGTCCCGCTGCCGCCGGACGCGGTGGCCGAGCTGTGCCGTGCGGGCCGCACCTCGCTCGACGGCCCCGCGAGCGGCGGTCGCGTCCGCCTCTTCGAACCCGACTGGCAGGACGACCCGGTCGACTTCCTGGCCGCCGCCTCCGCCGAGTTCGCGGCGACGGGCGTGATCGCCACGGCGCGCCGCTGCCTCGCGGCGATAGAGACGGCCGACCCGGTCATGTTCGTCGGGGTCGAACTCTCCCAGTGGGAGGGCGACCTGCGCGCCCTGCCCCTGGAGTCCCTGGGCAGGGCCCTCGCTCAAGTCCCCATCCAGTGGCCGGTCAACCTGGTCCTCCTGGACGTGGCGGACGACCCGGTGGGCCACTGGATGAGGGAAAACGTCCGGCCGTTCTACCAACACGGCCACTGAGAAGCGCCCCGAAGGGGCGCGGGGCTGTACCGATTTGCGGCTCCGCCGCGTGGGCGCGAGAGAGCACCACGCACCCCCACTCGCGAACGAACAACAGGTCCCGAGCTGGTGGGCGCTTAAGCTGTCCCCAACACGGGGTGACTTATCGAGGGGCGGTAACTCAAGTGAGCCCGAGCCGCAGCGCCAGCGTCGAGGACACGCTGCGCCAAGTCACGCCCGGGCGCTACGACGCCTACGAGGCACTGCTGCGCGTCCTCGCGACCCCCTCCTCCGGCCAGATCTGGATGCTCCTGTGGCACGGCCAGGCGGGCTCCCCCGACGCCCAGTACGGGAACATGGAGGTCGGCGGCTACGGGTACGCCCCGTGCGTCACCTCCGCCCAGGAGCTCTCAGCCAGCGGCTGGAACCGCTCGTACGAGGTGGTCGACGGAGTCGATGTCGCCCGCACCCTCTTCCCGGACCAGTACGGCCTCTGGCTCAACCCGCACGCCCCGGGTGGCGGCCTCGGCATCCCCTGGCTGGACCTGCGGCGCATCGCGACCGGCCTGGACCGCCAGCCCGCGGGCCCGCTGCGGCTGTCCGAACCCGGAATCGAGATCCCGCAGTTCTACGCCCTGCTCGCGCAGAACGCCCACCGCACCCCGGCGGTCCGCTCCCTGCGCCGCGCCTGGGTCCAGCCGGAGCTCGGGGCGCCGTACCTCGCCATCGGCCTGGACGTCTACGACACGTCCCCACTCGCGGTCGACTCGGTGCGCGCGATGATGCAGCAGTCCATCGGCGCCGTCCCGGACGGGCTGCCGGTGTCGACGGTCGCGATGTCCGACGAGTACGACCCGGTCGTGATGTGGATGCGGGCAGGCGCCCGCCCGTTCTACGACCGTGAGTCCCACGCGGCGCCGGTCCAGTCCCCGGCGGCGGGGTACGGGTATCCGGGCCCTCGGCCCTACTGAGCCCGGGTTCAAGTCTGCCGCCGACCGATGTGGGATTGCTCTTGTGAACCTGCCGGCAGGTGACGTGCCCGCCGCGCACGAAGGTAGAACACTTCCTCGGGGAACCTTCAAATTTGCAATGGAGCACTGACGTTGGTACGTGCGCGTTAGGACGGTTTTGTGTGGCTCAGGTCACATGTGCGGCGTCCGTCGCAACAGGGCGGGGCGTGGCATGAATTGAGGGTGGGGTGCGTCGGGCGGTTGAGGAGTGTCGTTGCGTCCGGAGGTCGGTTTCTTACGTTCGGATAACGGAATCCTTAGGTAGGCATCACGGTTGCGCATACTTTCTCCATCACATCTGGCGTGTGATCGTGACGGCGTTGAAGACTCCCCTCTCAGACGCGAGGCCACCGATCCTGCGAACTGGTGCCCATCGGCATCAGTACGGGACCGATGGGACAGTTGGGTCGCATCACGACACAGGTCGCGCGGAAAGTAAGCGAACGAGGCCGCCCACAGCGGCGGACAAAGGCCGGTCACCGCCGGCGAGAGGGGTCGGGTCACTGTGACCGCACCGATCGAGACCACCGGCGCGGAGGCTGGCGCACAGCCCGAGGCCGTGCTCTCCGGGGTCAAGAAGAGCCAGATCGAAGGCCGTTCACTCACGCAGATCGCCTGGACCCGTTTCAAGCGGGACAAGGTGGCCGTTGCGGGTGGCGTGGTCGTCGTACTGCTCGTTTTGATGGCGGTGCTCGCCAAGCCGATCGAGTGGATCTTCGGGCTCGACCCCGACAAGTTCCACCAGGACCTCATCGACCCGGCGCTGCTGGCCCCCAAGGGTGGCTGGGGCGGCATGAGCTGGTCGCACCCGCTCGGCATCGAGCCGCAGTACGGCCGTGACATGCTCGCCCGTATCATCGACGGCTCCTGGGTCTCGCTCCTGGTCGCCGGTGGTGCCACGCTCCTGTCGGTCGTGATCGGCACCGTCCTGGGCGTCGTCGCCGGGTACTACGGCGGCTGGGTGGACAGCCTCATCAGCAAGCTGATGGACACCTTCCTCGCCTTCCCGCTCCTGCTGTTCGCCATCGCCATCTCGGCGTCCGTGCAGGACGGGTTCTTCGGACTCAACGGGCTGTCGCTGCGTATCTGCGTGCTGATCTTCGTGATCGGCTTCTTCAGCTGGCCGTACATCGGCCGTATCGTCCGCGCCCAGACGATGAGCCTGCGCAAGCGGGAGTTCATCGAGGCCGCTCACAGTCTCGGGGCACGCGGTCCGTACGTGCTGTTCCGGGAGCTGCTCCCCAATCTCGTCGCGCCGATCCTCGTCTACTCGACGCTGATCATCCCGACGAACATCCTCTTCGAGGCTGCGCTGAGCTTCCTCGGAGTCGGCATCGCTCCGCCGCAGGCCTCCTGGGGCGGAATGCTCAGCAACGCCGTGGATCTCTACACAGCGGATCCGCAGTACATGTTCGTGCCCGGACTCGCGATCTTCATCACGGTCCTGGCATTCAACCTGCTGGGTGACGGGCTGCGTGACGCACTCGACCCTCGCAGCAAGTGATCCATCGATAGAGGGGCTTTTCTCAGGTGAAGACGAGAAGGGTTACCGCCGCTGTGGCGTCGGTGCTGGCACTCTCGCTCGGAGCTGCCGCGTGCGGTGGCGGGGGTGGCAAGGACGACAACAGTGGTGGTGGCGGCACCGCCAAGAAGGACGCGGCGCTCGACGCCATCGTCAACGTCTCGAACAAGAAGGGGGGTTCGGTCACGCTGGAGGACTCCGACGTGCCCGACTCCCTGGACCCGGGCAACACGTACTACGGGTTCGTCCAGAACTTCTCGCGCCTCTACGCGCGTACGCTCGTGACGTTCAAGCCGGCCGCCGGCAAGGACGGCCTCACGGTCGTCCCGGACCTCGCGGAGTCCCTGGGCACGCCCAGCGACGGCGCCAAGACCTGGACGTACAAGCTGCGTTCGGGCCTGAAGTTCGACGACGGCACGCCGATCACGTCCAAGGACGTGAAGTACGCGATCGAGCGTTCCAACTTCGCTCCGGAGGCGCTGTCCAACGGCCCCACGTACTTCAAGAGCTACCTGATCGGTGGCGACAAGTACAAGGGTCCCTACAAGGACAAGTCCCCCGACGGTCTGAAGTCGATCGAGACCCCGGACGACCAGACGATCGTCTTCAAGCTGAACCAGCCGTTCGCCGACTTCGACTACCTGGCGACCTTCTCGCAGACGGCCCCCGTGCCGGCGGCGAAGGACGACGGCGCGAAGTACGTGCAGCACATCGTCTCCTCCGGCCCCTACAAGTTCGAGTCGTACGAGGAAGGCCGCAGCGCCACCCTCGTCCGCAACACGAACTGGGACCAGAAGACCGACCCGGTCCGCAAGGCGCTGCCCGAGAAGATCTCGGTCAAGTTCAAGGTCAACCCGGTCACGATCGACAACGACCTGCTGGCCGACAAGATCACGGGTGACATCGCGGGCACCGGTGTGCAGCCGCAGACCCAGCCGAAGGTCCTGAGCGGTAAGTACTCGAAGCAGACGGACAACTCGTACGCGGGTGCCACCTCGTACATCGCGCTGAACGTGCACGTGGCGCCGTTCGACAACGTCCACTGCCGCAAGGCCGTCCAGTGGGCCATGGACAAGCAGTCCGTGCTCGACGCCATCGGCGGCACGCCGAAGGGCGACGTGGCCACCACGCTGCTGCCGCCGTCGGTCAACGGCTACACCAAGTTCGACGCCTACCCGTCCGCCGGGCACAAGGGTGACGCCGCCAAGGCCAAGGAAGAGCTGAAGGCGTGTGGCAAGCCGAACGGCTTCTCCACCACGCTGACGGCCCGCTCCGACCGTCCCGCCGAGGTCGCCCAGGCCACCGCGATCCAGAACTCGCTGAAGGGCGTCGGCATCAACGTCGACATCAAGCAGTTCCCCTCCGGCAAGTACTTCGCCAACTTCGCGGGTGTCCCGAGCTACGTCCACGCGCACAAGCTGGGCATGCTCTCCATGGCGTGGGGTGCCGACTGGCCGACCGGCTACGGCTTCCTGGACCAGATCATCAACGGTGCGGCCATCAAGCCGTCGGGTGGCAACAACCTGATGGAGCTGAACGACCCGAAGATCAACAGCGCTCTGAGGTCGGCGATCGCCAACACCGACTCGGCGGCCCGCACCAAGGCCTGGGGTGACATCGACAAGATGGTCCTCGACAACGCCTCGGTCGTCCCGCTCGTCTACCGCAAGAACCTGCTGGTCCGGCCGACGTCCGCGACCAACGTCACGGTGACGCAGGCGTACCTCGGCATGTACGACTACCTGCTGCTGAGCTCGTCGAAGTAAGCACAGGCCGGATACCCCTGAAAGGCAGGTGAAGGCACCGGGTGGTCGGGGCGGACACTCCTCGTCCCGGCCACCCGGAGCCGCACAGCTGTGGCTGCGTACATCATCCGACGCGTCTTCGGCGCCTTGGTACTGCTGCTGGTGGTCAGCGCAGTCACCTTCGCCATCTTCTTCTTGGTCCCCCGCCTCGGCGGTCAGACAGCCACCCAGCTGGCTACCCAGTACGTCGGCAAGGACGCCAATCCCGAGTCCATCGCCGCGATCAAGAGGAACCTGGGCTTCGACCAGCCCATCTACATCCAGTACTGGGACTACCTCAAGGGTCTGTTCGTGGGCGCCGACTACAAGTTCGGCCCTGACGCGACACACTGCTCCGCACCTTGCTTCGGGTACTCCTTCAAGAGCCACGTCGAGGTCTGGCCCCAGCTCACCGAGCGCATCCCGGTCTCCTTCTCGCTGGCGATCGGCGCGGCCGTGATGTGGCTGATCTTCGGCGTGACGACCGGTGTCATCTCGGCGCTGCGCAAGGGCAAGCCGGTGGACCGCATTTCGATGTTCATCGCGCTCGCCGGCGTCTCGCTCCCGATCTTCTTCACCGGTCAGATCATCAACGTGCTGTTCATCTACCAGTGGCCCATCTGGGACAGCACCGACTATGTGCCGTTCACCCAGAACCCGGCCGACTGGGCCTGGCACCTGCTGCTGCCCTGGATCAGCCTCGCGTTCCTCTTCTCCGCCCTCTACGCCCGGCTCACCCGGGCGGGCATGCTGGAGACGATGGGCGAGGACTACATCAGAACGGCCCGTGCCAAGGGACTCAAGGAGAGGACGGTCGTCACCAAGCATGGCCTGCGCGCCGCGCTGACGCCGATCGTCACCATCTTCGGCATGGACTTCGGCACCCTGATCGGTACGGCGGTGCTCACCGAGACCGTCTTCTCCCTGCAGGGCATCGGTGCGTACTCGATCCAGGCCATCAGGGACAACGACCTGCCCATCGTCATGGGCGTGACCCTGGTCGCCGCGTTCTTCATCGTCTTCTGCAATCTCATCGTCGACCTGGTGTACGCAGCCATCGACCCCCGCGTGAGGTACTCGTGAGCAAGCTCGAAAAGGCGGCGCTGGGCGAACCGGCCACCGTCGCCCCCACCGACGCCGACGACGCGTTCCTCTCCGTCCGCGATCTGCGCATCCACTTCAACACCGACGACGGTCTGGTCAAGTCCGTCGACGGCGTGAGCTTCGACGTGCAGCGCGGGAAGACCCTGGGCATCGTCGGTGAGTCCGGTTCCGGAAAGTCCGTCACCTCCCTGGGCGTCATGGGTCTGCACCGCGCGGTCAACGCCAAGGTCTCCGGCGAGGTGTGGCTGGACGGCCAGGAGCTGATCGGTGCCCATCCCGACGACGTGCGCCGGCTGCGCGGGCGGAAGATGGCGATGATCTTCCAGGACCCGCTGTCCGCCATGCACCCGTACTACTCGGTCGGGCAGCAGATCATCGAGGCCTACCGGGTCCACCACAAGGTGTCCAAGAAGGTGGCCCGGCAGCGCGCCGTCGAGATGCTGGACCGCGTGGGCATCCCGGAGCCCAACAAGCGCGTGGACGGCTTCCCGCACGAGTTCTCCGGCGGTATGCGCCAGCGAGCGATGATCGCGATGTCGCTGGTGAACAACCCCGAGCTGCTCATAGCGGACGAGCCGACCACCGCCCTGGACGTCACCGTGCAGGCGCAGATCCTCGACCTGATCCGGGATCTGCAGAAGGAGTTCGGCTCCGCGGTCATCATGATCACGCACGACCTCGGGGTCGTCGCCGAGATGGCCGACGACCTGCTCGTGATGTACGGCGGCCGATGCATCGAGCGCGGCCCGGCCGAGACGGTGTTCTCCGAGCCCCGCCACCCCTACACCTGGGGTCTGCTCGGCTCGATGCCGCGCCTCGACCGCGAGGACACCGACCGGCTCGTCCCGATCAAGGGCTCCCCTCCCTCCCTGATCAACGTCCCGTCCGGTTGTGCCTTCAACCCGCGCTGCCCGTACGCCGACATCCCCAAGGACAACGTCACCCGCACGGTCCGCCCCGAGCTGACCGAGGTCGGCAGCCAGCACTGGGCCGCCTGCCACATGACGCAGGAGCAGCGGGAGCGTATCTGGACCGAAGAGATTGCGCCGAAGCTGTGAGCGACGAAAAAGCAGTGAAGATCCCCGCGCAGAGTGACGGTGCCACCCTCAGCAAGGACGCCGCTCCCGGCGAGACCCTGCTGAAGGTGACCGGCCTCCAGAAGCACTTCCCGATCCGCAAGGGCCTGCTCCAGCGGCAGGTCGGCGCGGTCCGCGCGGTCGACGGCCTCGACTTCGAGGTCAAGGCCGGCGAGACGCTCGGTGTCGTGGGCGAGTCCGGCTGCGGCAAGTCGACGATGGGCCGGCTGATCACGCGGCTACTCGAACCGACGGCCGGCAAGGTCGAGTTCGAGGGCAGGGACATCACGCACCTCGGCATGGGCCGCATGCGCCCGATGCGCCGCGACGTGCAGATGATCTTCCAGGACCCGTACTCCTCGCTGAACCCGCGCCACACCATCGGCACGATCGTCGGCGCTCCCTTCAAGCTCCAGGGCGTCACACCCGAGGGCGGCATCAAGAAGGAAGTGCAGCGACTGCTGTCGGTCGTGGGTCTCAGCCCCGAGCACTACAACCGCTACCCGCACGAGTTCTCCGGCGGTCAGCGCCAGCGCATCGGCATCGCCCGTGCGCTTGCGCTCAACCCGAAGCTGGTCGTGGCGGACGAGCCGGTCTCGGCCCTCGACGTGTCGATCCAGGCGCAGGTCGTCAACCTCCTCGACGACCTCCAGCAGGAGCTCGGCCTGACGTACGTGATCATCGCGCACGACCTCTCGGTCGTCCGGCACGTCTCGGACCGGATCGCGGTGATGTACCTCGGCAAGATCGTCGAGCTGGCGGACCGCGAGTCGCTGTACAAGGCGCCGATGCACCCGTACACCAAGGCGCTCATGTCGGCCGTGCCGATCCCGGACCCGAAGCGGAAGAACGCGAAGAGCGAGCGCATCCTGCTCAAGGGCGACGTGCCCTCGCCGATCGCCCCGCCGAGCGGTTGCCGCTTCCACACCCGGTGCTGGAAGGCGACGGAGATCTGCCGGACCACCGAGCCGCTGCTCCTGGAGCTGAAGCCCGGCCAGCGCGTGGCCTGCCACCACCCGGAGAACTTCGAGGACCAGGCCCCGCAGGACACGGTGCTGCTGACCGTCGCCAAGGAGGCGGCCGAGCTGGTCGCCGACGAGGTCCTGGCGGAGTCGGCCGAGACGTCGGCCGCGGTGGCGGCGGAAGTGGCGGCGGAGGCCGAGGCTGCTGCCGAGGCGGAGGCTGCCGAACCCGAGACCGAGGCTGCCGCTGAGGCCGCGGGCGAGCCCGAGTCCGAGGCTGCCGGTGAGCCCGACGCCGACGCTGCCGAAGCGTCGGAGTCCACCGAGCCGAAGGCCACCGACAAGTAACGCCCGAAGCTCCGAACGAGCCCCCGCCTTGCAATGTAAGGCGGGGGCTCGTTTTCGGGTGAGAATGTCAGGGTGCTCCAGCAACTTTTCAACCCTTCCATCCAGCACACGCTCGATGTCATCGGCATCTTCGTGTTCGCCATCTCCGGCGCCCTGCTGGCCGTACGCAAGAACTTCGACGTCTTCGGTATCGCCGTCCTCGCCGAGGTCACCGCGCTGGGCGGCGGGCTGTTCCGGGACCTCGTCATCGGGGCCGTGCCCCCGGCGGCCTTCACGGATCTGGGGTACTTCATCACCCCGCTGTTCGCCGCCCTCCTGGTGTTCTTCCTGCACCCGCACGTGGAGCGCATCCAGGTCGGCGTGAACGTCTTCGACGCGGCCGGTCTCGGTCTGTTCTGCGTCACCGGCACCATCAAGGCGTACGCCTACGGCCTGAACCTCGCCGCGTCCGCGGCCCTGGGACTGGCCACCGCCGTCGGTGGCGGTGTGCTGCGCGACGTCCTCGCCAACGAGGTGCCGTCGCTGCTGCGCTGGGACCGCGACCTGTACGCGGTTCCCGCGATCGTCGGCGCCATCATGGTGGCGGTCTGCATCCGCTACGACGCGCTGACCCCGTTCACCAGCGGGACCGCGGTCGTCACGGCCTTCGTCCTGCGCCTGCTCGCGATGCGCTTCCACTGGCGAGCGCCGCGTGCGTGGAACCGCCGGTCGACGGTGACCGAGGAATAGCGCCGGCCCAGACGTGACTCTGACCCATCTGCAGGGTCAGCCACCGGAACGCCGGGCCCACCTGCGGCCGCCACAGCGCCATGGTGTGTCCGCCGGCGCTGCGCGGCAGGAACACCACGTGCACGGTCGTCGGCGCCTTGGCGACCGACTCGAGGGCCACACCCGCCTCGTAGCCGTCGTGCGGCTGCCCGGACACGTACAGGGCGACCCGGGGCGGCACGGCCCGCCTGCGCAGCAGCAGATAGGGGTTGTTCGCGGCGCGCAGGGCCGGGGTCTGCGCGGCCAGTGAATTGCGTTCACCGACGGGGTCGTTGTAGCCGGACATGCTCACGGCGGCGCGGTAACGGTCTGGGTGGGCCACCGCGAGCTTCACCGCGCAGTGCGCGCCCGCCGAGTACCCGGCGACCGCCCAGCCCGCCGGTGCGGACTCGGCGCGGAAGTTGTCCATGACCATCTTGGGCACGTCGACGCTCAGCCAGCTGTCCGCGTTGACCGTGCCCGGGATGTTCGCGCAGCCGGTGTCCACGCCGGCCAGCAGATTGGTGCGCGGCGCCACCAGGATGTACGGCGCCACCTGTCCGCTCCGCATGAGCGGCAGCAGCTGCTCCTGCGCCTTCAGCGACCCGAACCAGGCCTTCGCCGACCCGGGATAGCCCGGCAGCAGCTCCACGACCGGGAACTTCCGGTGCCGGTAGGCGGGGTCGCCGTACTGCGGCGGAAGCCAGAGGTAGACCTCGGCGTTGACCCCGGAGACCCGGCCCTTGAGCTGGGTGACGTGCACGCCGTCGCCTGCCTCGGTGAACCGTTGCCGGACCCTGGGCAGCCGGTCCGGCACGATGCCGCCTGTGCCGTCGGCACCCAGGTTCGCGGCCTGCTGGACCTCGTTGCCGGTGCCGAGCAGGTCGGCCCAGTTGTCGTAGAGGTTGTTCTCGTTGTTGACCAGGACGAAGACCAGGGCGACAGCCGTCCCCTGGGCGAACACCAGCATCAGCATCCGGGCCGCGGCGCGCAGCGCCTGCGGCCCCCGGATCCGCGACCACAGGGCGAGCGGGAGCACGACGGCGACGACGGACAACACGATCAGGGTGTAGAGGAACGGAGTCCCGGTGAGGCTCATGTCTTCATAGAGGGGGAGGTGGGATGTCAGGTTTATGGACGACTGCGGATACTTACCAAGAAATTGCCCACATCTCACCCTTAGGCAAAGCTACTGCTTAGTAATCATATGTTGTACCGTTCATGCATGCCTGAAGCAGCTACCGCATCCGACGCGCAGGCCGTGATCGGCGACAGCGAGTTCGACCGCGACACGACCGTCACCCGCCGCGAGCCCGGCGTCTACGACATCGATCTCTCCGTCGGCTGGACGATTATCAGCGCGGTCAACGGCGGCTATCTGCTGGCCGTCCTGGGCCGGGCGCTCGCGGACGCCCTCCCGCACCCCGACCCGTTCACGATCTCCGCGCACTATCTGACCGCCTCCCAGCCGGGCCCGGCGGTCGTCCGTACCGAGACCGTGCGCACCGGCCGCACCCTCTCCACCGGCCAGGCGTCCCTCTTCCAGTACGACGACGAGGGCAACGAGGTCGAGCGCATCCGCGTCCTCGCCTCCTACGGCGACCTCGACACGCTCCCCGACGACGTCCGTACGACGGCGAAGCCGCCCGCGATGCCGCCCATGGACCAGTGCTTCGGCCCCGAGGACGGTCCCGCCCCGGTCTCCGGCAGCTCCGCCATCGCCGACCGGCTGATGCTCAAGCTCGACCCGGCCACCCTCGGCTGGGCGCTCGGCTCCCCGTCCGGCAAGGGCGAGATGCGCGCCTGGATCGGCCTCGCGGACGGCCGGGACGCCGACCCCTTCTCCCTGCTGCTCGCGGTGGACGCCCTGCCGCCGACCGCCTTCGAACTCGGCCTGTCCGGCTGGGTGCCCACGGTCGAGCTGACCGTGCACGTGCGTCACCGCCCGGCCCCCGGCCCGCTGCGGGTGTCGATCACCACCCGCAACCTGGCCGGCGGCTTCCTGGAGGAGGACGCCGAGGTCTGGGACAGCCAGGACCGTCTGGTCGCCCAGTCCCGACAGCTGGCCCGGGTCAGGCTCGGCTGAGTCGCGCCGCTGCCGGGGTGGGCTCTTGGGGCGTGCTTTACGCGGTTGACAGGCTGGGGACAGCGTGGGCCCAAGGGCAGCCCAGGCGCCGTTGGTTGAGTGCACCGACTCAGGACTTCCTCAGCCTTCCCGGAGCTGTTTCTCATGATGTGTGCACGTCGTCTCGTCCCCGCCGTCGCCCTGCTGGCGCTGTCCCCCCTACTGCTGACCGCGTGCGGCTCGAGTGACTCGTCGTCCTCCACCGGCGGCAACTCGGGGCCGCGGCAGGGCTGTCGGGCTCCGTCCGGGATGCCGAGGGGCGCTCCGTCAGGGCGTCCGAGCGGCGCACCCACCGGGAATCCGTCGGGTATTCCCTCGGGCGTCCCCTCTGGTGCGCCCTCGGGCATGCGGAGCGGCGGTCCCGGTGGCGGTCAGGGTGGACCGGGTGGCGGTGGCCGGGGCGGCGGCGGTTGCGGCGGGACGCAGGGGAACGCCCAGCAGGGCTGACGCGTAAGGGGCGGCGCGCTCGGTGAACGGGCGTGCCGCCCTTTTTGCTGTGTCGGCTGTGCCGGGTCAGTCCAGCCAGTGGAGACGGCCGATGCTGATCAGCCGGAGTTGGCGGGTGGCGACCTGGGCGACGCGCTCGCGCTCCTCGTCGGACGCCTCAAGGGCCTCCAGGAAGAGCGACGCGGTGATGAGCATCTGGTCGACGTAGAGATGGGCGAGCATCTGCAGGTCGTCGTCGCTCCAGCCCACGGCCTCCTGATCCTTGGCCAGCTCGGTCCTCACCTCCTCCGCGAACCGGGCCAGTTGGGCCTGGATGGCCTCCCGCACCGGCTGGACCCCGCCGTGCCGCTCGCGGGCGATGAAGCGGACGTGCGCGGGGTGGGCCGCCACGTGCCCGGCGATCAACTCGACGGCGCGCGTGATCCGTTGGTCGGAGTCGCCGGCGGTGGACACCGTCGTGCGGACCATGGGGTGCAGGCTGCCCAGCGCCTCGTCGACCAGGGCCACGCCGAGATCCGCGGTGGAGCGGAAGTGCCGGTAGAAGGCGGTCGGCGCGATCCCGACGGCGCGGGTGACCTCGCGCAGGCCCAGGCTGCTCAGGCTCTGCTCCTCCAGCAGCCCCAACGCCGCGTCGAGGAGCGCCTGCCGGGTCTTCTGCTTCTGGGCCTGCCGGATGCCGAGAGTGTGACTCATGTCATCCAGTTAACAACTGTTCTCCGGAATTGAAAAGCCGTCGGGAGCGCTAGACTCAGTAGTCAGTGAACAGTTGTTACCATAACCGTTCACTCAGACTTCACGCGAGATCTCGGAGGGGGGATCACATCCCATGCTGTTCATCGTCGCCGCGCTCCTGCTGTTCGGTGTGGTGATCGGCACCGTCGCCCACGCGCCGTTGTCCTTCACCGCCGTCGCCGCCGCGGTCATCGCCGTCTGGCTGGGCGTCTTCGCGCTCCGCGAGCGCCACGCCCGCCGCCGTGGCACGCCCACCAACTGACCCCGACCCCACCGACCGCCCCGACCTCGGGAGCCGACCACCATGCAACTCACCGCAACGGCCACGCGCCGCACCGGCACACGCGACGCCGACGGCATGGCCGTCGCGTCCTTCATCCTGGGCCTCCTGGGCCTCCTCGCCCTCAACCTCTTCCTCGGCCCGATCGCCATTGCCCTGGCCGCCGCGTCCCTCTGGCGAGGCACGACCCGCCGCGGCCGCGCCCTCCTGGGTCTGGGTCTGGGCATCGCCGACCTACTGGTCCTGGTGGCCTTCATGCAACTGGACAACACGGTGTCCTGGAGCTTCTGACGTTCTGACGTCATGCCGTTGCCCTGCACTGCTGCCGCTGCCGTGGGCGGTCGTTACGCAGGGCGGTGGGGGAGGGTGGGTACGGCCGACAGTGCCGGGCAACTCGCTGCCAACTCCGACCGAAGCCGACCCAGGACGCGGCCAAAGCCAACTGCAAGGGAGCCGTAGAATCGGCCCCATCATGGCTTACCTCGACCACGCCGCGACCACCCCGATGCTCCCGGAGGCGGCAGAGGCACTGACCGCCGCGCTGAGCGTCACCGGCAACGCCTCCTCCCTCCACGCATCCGGCCGCAAGGCCCGCCGCACGGTCGAGGAGGCCCGCGAGACGCTCGCCGAAGCGCTCGGCGCCCGTCCCAGCGAGGTCGTCTTCACCTCCGGCGGCACCGAGGCCGACAACCTCGCGGTGAAGGGCCTGTACTGGTCCCGTCGCGACGCCGACCCGGCCCGCACCCGCATTCTCTCCAGCCCCGTCGAGCACCACGCCGTCCTCGACGCCGTCCACTGGCTCGGCGAACACGAGGGCGCCACCGTCGAGTACCTCCCCGTCGACCGCTACGGCCGGGTCCACCCCGAGACCCTCCGCAAGGCCATCGCCCGCAACCCCGACGACGTCGCCCTGGCCACGGTCATGTGGGCCAACAACGAGATCGGAACGGTCTTTCCGGTCCGCGAACTGGCAGGGGCGGCAGGGGAGTTCGGCGTTCCGCTGCACTCCGACGCAGTCCAGGCCTTCGGTCAGGTTCCCGTGGACTTCGCCGACTCCGGGCTCGCCGCGATGACGGTCTCCGGCCACAAGATCGGCGGCCCGTACGGCATCGGCGCCCTCCTGCTGGGCCGTGACTACACTCCCGTACCCGTTCTGCACGGCGGCGGCCAGGAGCGGCACGTCCGCTCCGGCACCCTGGACGTCCCGGCCGTCGCCTCCTTCGCGGTCGCCGCCCGGCTGGCCGCCGAGCAGCGCGAGTGGTTCGCCCGCGAGATCGGTGCCCTGCGCGACCAGCTGATCGATGCGGTCCGTACGGCGGTTCCGGACGCGATTCTCGGCGGCGACCCGGCACCGGAGGGCCGCCTCCCCGCCAACGCGCACTTCAGCTTCCCGGGCTGCGAGGGCGACTCCCTGCTGCTCCTGCTGGACGCCCAGGGCATCGAGTGCTCCACCGGCTCCGCGTGCACGGCCGGCGTCGCCCAGCCCAGCCACGTCCTCCTCGCCACCGGCACCGACCCCGACCTGGCCCGCGGCACCCTCCGCTTCTCCCTCGGCCACACCTCCACGGAGGCGGACGTCGAGGCCGTGGCCAAGGCGATAGGTCCCGCGGTGGAACGGGCACGGGCGGCGGGCCTGACGTAACCCCCGGGGCCCGGACGCTCAGGCCCCCCGTACCGCCTCGGCCGCTCGAGCCTTCCGTACGAGCTTCATGTACCGGTCCCAGTCCCAGTGCGGCCCCGGGTCCGTGTGGTCCGTGCCCGGCACCTCCACGTGCCCGATGATGTGCTTCCGGTCGACGGGTATGCCGTACCGCCCGCATATCGCGGCCGTCAGCCGTGCCGAGGCCGTGTACATCTCGTCCGTGAACGACGAGGCGCGCTCCACGAAGCCCTCGTGCTCGATGCCGACGCTCCGCTCGTTGTACTCCCGGTTCCCCGCGTGGAACGCCACGTCCAGCTCGCGGATCAGCTGGGTGATCCGCCCGTCCTTGCGCACGATGTAGTGCGCCGCCGCCCCGTGTCCCGGGTCCTGGAAGACCTGCACCGCGCTGCGGTAGCCGCCCTGGGTGACATGGATGACCACCCGGTCGATCGCGTAGTCGTCCGGCCGGTCCGCCCGTCGGTAGTTCGCCGGGGACGCCGCCACCCAGCGCGCGCCCCGGAAGTCCACCGCGCCCGCCACCCGCGGTTTCTCCATGCCGGGCAGCCGCCACCACAGGTGCGCCAGCTCCTCGCGCGCCAGTGCCGCCGTGCCCAGCGCCGCCACGGCACCGCCCACGAGCAGGGCCCGCCGCCCCAGCCGCCGGTCCGAGTCGCCGCGGTTCGCGTCCGCCTTTGTCTCCCCCATGTGATCGTCAACGGATACTCGCGGGCCCTGGTTCCCACCGCCCCGTACTCTGGAAGGGTTATGACTGAGACCTCGCAGCGCCCCCTCCGCGTCCTCGCCGCCATGTCCGGCGGGGTCGACTCCGCCGTCGCCGCCGCCCGCGCCGCGGAAGCCGGCCACGACGTCACCGGCGTCCACCTCGCGCTCTCCGCGAACCCACAGTCGTTCCGCACGGGCGCGCGGGGCTGTTGCACCATCGAGGACTCGCGCGACGCGCGCCGCGCCGCCGACGTCATCGGCATCCCGTTCTACGTCTGGGACCTCGCCGACCGCTTCCGCGAGGACGTCGTCGAGGACTTCGTCGCCGAGTACGAGGCCGGGCGCACCCCCAACCCGTGCCTGCGCTGCAACGAGAAGATCAAGTTCGCCGCGCTCCTCGACAAGGCGCTGGCACTCGGCTTCGACGCCGTCTGCACCGGCCACTACGCCAAGATCGTCACGCTGCCCGACGGCTCCCGCGCGCTGCACCGCGCCTCCGACATGGCCAAGGACCAGTCGTACGTCCTCGGCGTCCTGGACGAGCGGCAGCTCGCACACGCCCTGTTCCCGCTCGGCGACACGGTGACCACCAAGGACGAGATCCGTGCCGAGGCCGAGCGCCGCGGCCTCGCCGTCGCCAAGAAGCCCGACTCGCACGACATCTGCTTCATCGCCGACGGCGACACCCAGGGCTTCCTCGCGAACCGCCTGGGCAAGGCCGAGGGCGACATCGTCGACGAGTCCGGCACCAAGGTGGGCACGCACGAGGGCGCGTACGGCTACACGATCGGCCAGCGCAAGGGCCTGCGCATCGGCACCCCTGCCGCCGACGGCAAGCCGCGCTACGTCCTCGACATCTCCCCGGTGACCAACACGGTGACGGTCGGCCCGGCCGCCGCCCTCGACGTCAGCGGCCTCACCGCGATCAAGCCCCGCTGGTGCGGCGCCGCCCCGACCGGCCCCGGCGCGTACACGGCCCAGCTGCGCGCGCACGGCGGCGAGACCGAGGTCACTGCGGAACTGGTCGACGGCGAGCTGCGCGTGAGCTTCACCGAGCCGGTCCGCGGCGTCGCCCCCGGCCAGGCGATCGTCCT
This sequence comes from Streptomyces sp. NPDC002619, assembly GCF_042889305.1. Lineage (NCBI taxonomy): Bacteria > Bacillati > Actinomycetota > Actinomycetes > Kitasatosporales > Streptomycetaceae > Streptomyces > Streptomyces sp. NPDC002619. The sequence goes on from NZ_JBIAQV010000016.1 coordinate 70,006, forward strand.
GTACGACGACACGCGCGTGGTGGGCTCGGCGACGATCGCGACGACGGTGCGGGCGACCGCCGGGGTTGCCTGACCGGAGGCCGGAGCGCCGAGACCGGTCGGGAAAGGGTCGAACGGCCCCTGCGGAGAGGGTCGTTCGGCGGCGTTCGACGGGAATGTCGGCAGCGGCTCGCGCGCCTTGCGGGGTGATGAGATGCGGGCGCGCCAGGTGCGCCGTCCGCCCCGGCACGTGCGGTCAGCGGCCGCGCCCGCCGCACCCGTGCCTACAGCGTGCCCGTCGTGCTTCCACCGTGGCAGGCCGGCGCGTCCGCCTGACACCACGCGTGCGTGGCGGCCGGGCGCCCCGCGCGCGTCACGTGGAGAAGAACTCCGCCAGCACCGGTGCCAGCACATCCGGGTCCACCATGTGGGTCTGGCCCTCCAGGGTGAGGTACATGCCCTTGGGGGCCGCCTGCGCCACGTCCTGGACCGCCGCCCGAAGCCACGCCGGGCTCGCTCCGCCCGCGACGGCCAGCACCGGCACGCCGATCGACGCGATCCGTTCCCGGGGCACCAGGCCGCCGGCCATCACGGCGTCGTCGTACGCCAGGCTCGGCGCGATCGCCTCCATACCGGCCCACATGGGGGACCGGCGGGCGCCCTGGATCATGTCCTCGGCCATCCCGGTGAGCCGCAGGAACAGCTCGACCGCGTCCCCGCGCCGCCCCGCGCCGAGTGCCTCGGCCAGCCGCTCGGTGTACTCGGCGCGCTGCTTCTCGCCACCGCCACCGTGGTCCGCGAACGGCGTCTCGTACACGGCGACCTGACGGACCGGCAGCCCGCTCGCCGCTGCATCGAGGACCAGCGCGCCACCTGACGAGATGCCGTACAGCGCCGCCTCCCCGCCCACCGCGTCGATCAGCGCGGCCAGGTCCTCGACCTCCCGGGTCACGGAGTACGGCGCTGTGTCACCGCTCGCTCCGCGGGCCCGGCGGTCGTAGGGGACGACTGTGAAACCGCTCGCGAGCCGCGCGGCCAGCGGGGCCATGGTGGCGCCCGTCGACATCGCGCCGCTCACGAGGATCACCGCGGGGCCCTGTCCGTGGGTCTCATACGCGATGGGCGTGCCGTCGCGCGAAATGATCTGCTTGTCCATGCCAATGCAGACTGCCACCGGGCACGGGATTAATCGGTCACGACACTTCTGGTCACGACACTTCCACTTCGTAGAAGCACAGGTGGTCCTTGATCTGCTCCACGCCTTCCTTGGGCTCCGGATACGCCCAGACGAGGTCCGGCGCGTCCGGCAGCGACCAGTACGACGCCGTGCCCTTGAACGGGCAGACGGTGTGGGTGTCGGAGGGGGTGAGGAGGTCGAGGCGTACGTCCTCGGCCGGGATGTAGTACCGCACGGGGCTGCCGGTCTCGCGCAGCACCAGCGGTCGGTCCGTCTCGGCGAGCACCTGGTCCCCGTGCACCACGCGCACGTGCCGCTCGCCCTGTTCGATGGTGATGGTGTGTCCGTCGCCCATAACCGTGTCTCCTTCGGTTTTCTCTAAAAGCGCTCGCGGGCGCCTGGTTCTTCCCACGTACGGTGGGCGGCATGAACATCTGCGTCTTCCTCTCCGCCGCCGACCTCGACGACCGCTACACGCGTCCCGCGCGCGACTTCGCGAAACTGCTCGGAAAGGGCGGCCACACGCTCGTCTGGGGCGGCTCCGACGTGGGTCTGATGAAGGTGGTCGCCGACGGCGTGCAGGAGGCGGGCGGCAGGCTGCTGGGCGTCTCTGTGGAGTTCCTGGCGGCCAAGGCGCGGACCGGCGCGGACGAGATGGTGATCGCGAAGGACCTCGCCGAGCGCAAGAGGCTGCTGCTGGACAAGGCCGACGCAGTGGTGATCATGGTCGGTGGGACCGGCACCCTCGACGAGGCCACCGAGATCCTCGAGCTGAAGAAGCACGGGCACACCGACAAGCCGGTCGTGCTGCTCAACACGGCGGGCTTCTACGACGGCTTGAAGCAGCAGTTCCGGCGCATGGAGGACGAGGGTTTCCTGCCGCGTCCGCTCGGTGAGCTGGTGTTCTTCGCGGAGGAGCCCGTCGGCGCGCTGGCCTACCTCGAGGAGAGCCTCGGCATCGAGTGATGCGAGCATGGCCGTCATGGCTATACATGTGATCACCGGCGCGAGCTCCGGCATCGGCGCGGCCGTGGCGCGGCGTCTGCACGCGCGCGGGGACGAACTCGTCCTGCACGCGCGCGACGCCGGCCGCGCGAAGGAGCTGTTGGCCGAGTTCCCCGGGGCGCGCACGCTGGTGGGCGACCTCGCGGACCCCGACAAGCTCTCCTGGGCCTTCTCCCACCAGACGCTCCCGGACCGCGTGGACTCGCTGCTGCACATCGCCGGCGTGGTCGACCTGCACCCGGTCGGCGAGCTCACCCCCAAGTCCTGGCGCCACCAGCTCAACGTCAACCTCATCGCCCCGGCCGAGCTGACCCGGCTTCTGCTGCCCCAGGTGCGCGCCGCGCGCGGTCACGTGCTCTTCGTCAACTCCGGCGCGGGCCTCAGGGCGAGCGCCGACTGGTCGGCGTACGCGGCGTCCAAGCACGGCCTGAAGGCCCTGGCGGACTCCCTGCGCCAGGAGGAGCACGGGGCCGGCGTCCGCGTCACCTCGGTCTACCCGGGGCGCACGGCGAGCCCGATGCAGGCCAAGGTCCACCAGCAGGAGGGCCAGGAGTACGACCCCGAGCAGTGGATCGACCCCGAGTCGGTGGCCACGACGATCCTGATGGCCATCGATCTGCCGCGGGACGCCGAGGTCATCGACCTGTCGGTGCGACCGGGGAGCTGAGCCGCGCATCCCGGTTCCGTAGTCTTCGTGGGTGAGCGAAAACAGTCAGTCCAGGTTCGGTGCCGCAACCGGTGTCGGGTCCATGCCCGGAGGCGACGCCCGGGAGGCCGCCAAGACCGTCACCGGAAGCCTCGAGGACTTCCCGTTCCTGCCCGAACTGCCCGCCCGTGGCCCGGGCGCCGACATGATCGGCCGCACCGCCGGGATGCTCGTCGAGCTGTACGCGCGCGTGGAGCCGAGCGGCTGGCGGATCGGGGACCGGCCGGGGCGGGACACCAAGCGGGCGCGGTCGTGGCTGGGCGAGGGCCTGGACGCGCTGGAGGAGTTCGCCCGGGGGTACGAGGGGCCGCTCAAGGTCCAGGCCGTCGGCCCGTGGACACTGGCCGCCGGGCTCGAGCTGAGGAACGGCGAGTCCGCCCTCTCCGACCCCGGCGCCTGCCGCGACCTCGCCGGCTCGCTCGCCGAGGGGCTGCGGCAGCATCTCGCCGAGGTGCAGCGCCGAATCCCGGGCGCGGGGATCGTGCTCCAGCTCGATGAGCCCTCCCTCACCGACGTACTGCGCGGCCAGGTCAGGACCGCCAGCGGCTACCGCACCCACCGGGCCGTCGACCGGCAGGTCGTCGAGGGGACCCTCCGGGACGTCATGGGGGTGCACGGCACCGGACTCGTTGTCGTCCACTCCTGCGCCCCGGACGTTCCCTTCGCCCTGCTGCGCCGGGCGGGCGCGGCGGCGGTCTCGTTCGACTTCTCGCTTCTCACCGAACGTGACGACGACGCGATCGGCGAGGCGGTGGAGGGCGGCACTCGGCTGTTCGCCGGTGTCGTGCCGGGCACGGACGGTCCATTGTCAGACCCTGCCGATAGCGTCATGGGTGTCAGGACGCTGTGGCGCAGGCTGGGGCTGCAACCGGGGCTTCTCGCGGACGCGGTCACCCTCACTCCGTCGTGCGGTCTCGCGGGGGCTTCTCCCGCGTACGCCCGCGCGGCGCTCGCCCACTGCGTCCGGGCGGCGAGATCCCTCGCGGACAACCCAGAGTAACGGGAGGACAACACGGTGGCCGGCGACAAGCAAGCGGAGACGACGGTGCCCGCCGAGGCACGGGAGAAGCACGCGCTGCTCGCTGAGCAGATCGAGGAACACCGCTTCCGGTACTACGTGAAGGACGCTCCCGTCGTCAGCGACGCGGAGTTCGACAAGCTCCTGCGCTCCCTGGAGGCGCTGGAGGAGGAGTACCCCGAGCTGCGCACGCCCGACTCGCCGACCCAGAAGGTCGCGGGGGCGTACGCAACGGAGTTCACGTCCGTCGAGCACCGCGAACGCATGCTCTCGCTCGACAACGCCTTCAGCGACGAGGAGCTCGCCGCCTGGGCCGAGCGCGTCGCCAAGGACGTGGGCACCATTGAGCATCACTTCCTGTGCGAGCTCAAGGTCGACGGCCTCGCGGTCAACCTCACCTACGAGCACGGCCGCCTCACGCGCGCGGCGACCCGCGGTGACGGCCGCACCGGCGAGGACATCACGCCCAACGTCCGTACGATCGCCGAGATCCCGGACCGGCTGCACGGCGACCGCGTTCCCGACCTCGTGGAGATCCGCGGCGAGGTCTACTTCCCGATGGAGAAGTTCGCCGAGCTCAACGAACGCCTGCTCGCGGCCGGCGACAAGCCGTTCGCCAACCCCCGCAACGCCGCGGCCGGTTCACTTCGCCAGAAGGACCCGCGCGTCACCGCCACCCGCCCCTTGCACATGGTCGTGCACGGGATCGGCGCCCTGCGTGGCTTCGAGGGACTCACCCGCCTCTCCGGGGCCTACGCCCTGCTCAAGACATGGGGCCTGCCGACCTCCCCGCACAACCGGGTGGTCGACGACCTCGACGGCGTACGGCAGTTCATCGCGTACTACGGCGAGAACCGCCACTCCGTGGAGCACGAGATCGACGGCGTGGTCGTCAAGCTCGACGAGATCCCGCTCCAGGGCCGCCTCGGCTCCACCTCCCGCGCCCCGCGCTGGGCGATCGCGTACAAGTACGCGCCGGAGGAGGTCAACACCAAGCTCGTCAACATCCGCGTGGGCGTGGGCCGTACGGGTCGGGTCACGCCGTACGCGCAGGTCGAGCCGGTCACGGTCGCGGGCTCCGAGGTCGAGTTCGCCACCCTGCACAACCAGGCCGTCGTCAAGGCCAAGGGCGTCCTCATCGGCGACACCGTGGTGCTGCGCAAGGCCGGTGACGTCATCCCGGAGATCCTCGGCCCGGTCGTCGACCTGCGCGACGGCACCGAGCGCGAGTTCGTGATGCCGTCCGAGTGCCCCGAGTGCGGTACGCCGCTGCGCCCGATGAAGGAGGGCGACGTCGACCTGCGCTGCCCCAACGCGCGCGCGTGCCCGGCCCAGTTGCGTGAGCGCCTGTTCTATCTCGCGGGCCGCAAGGCACTCGACATCGAGCACTTCGGGTACGTGGCGGCGGCCGCGCTCACCAAGCCGCTGGAGCCCGCCGAGCCGCCCCTGAAGGACGAGGGCGACCTCTTCGACCTCACCATCGAGCAGCTGCTGCCCATCAAGGCGTACGTCCTCGACCAGGACAGCGGTCTGCCCAAGCGCGACCCGAAGACCGGCGAGGAGAAGGTCGCCCTGGTCTTCGCCAACCAGGAGGGCGGGCCGAAGAAGAACGCGCTTGCCATGCTGGACAACATCGCCGCGGCCAAGGAGCGCCCGCTCGCCCGCGTCCTCACGGGCCTGTCGATCCGTCACGTCGGACCGGTCGCGGCCGAGGCGCTGGCGCGCGAGTTCCGTTCCGTCGAGCGCATCGAGCAGGCCACCGAGGAGGAGCTGGCGACCACCGACGGCGTCGGCTCGATCATCGCCGCCTCCCTCAAGGAGTGGTTCGCCGAGGAGTGGCACCAGGAGATCCTGCGCAAGTGGAAGGCCGCCGGCGTCCGCATGGAGGAGGAAGGCGCAGGTGAGGACGTAGGCCCCCGCCCCCTCGAAGGCCTCACCGTCGTGGTCACCGGAACGCTGGAGAACTTCACCCGGGACGGCGCCAAGGAGGCGCTGCAGAGCCGCGGAGCGAAAGTGACCGGTTCGGTTTCGAAGAAGACGTCATTCGTGGTCGTAGGCGACAATCCGGGATCGAAGTACGACAAGGCGATGCAGCTCAAGGTGCCTGTTCTGAACGAGGACGGTTTCGCCGTCCTGTTGGAACAGGGGCCCAAGGCGGCGGCCGAAGTCGCGGTCCCGACCGGGGAGTAGCGGTTGAAGCCCACCCGATCGCCGCATACCAGATGCATACGGGTGGCCGGGGCGCATTCGGGCAACCGTCGACGACCGCTGCCCGTGGAAGCCTTCTGCGGCCTACTGTTGAGATGTGCGCCTGCCGTGCCCAGTTGCGGTCGGGGTATCGCCGTTGTTCCCGGAGGGCTCTTGATGGACAACGGGCAAGGGTTTTCCGACGCGGAGCCGTTGATGGTTGTCGGGCATCGATCCGCGTGGCGTGGGCACCGCCGGCTGTGAGAGGGACGGGAATGGAACCGACCGAGAGCGCCGCCCCGGACTCATGGCTGCGCCTGCGCCGCAAGGCGGTCGCATGGCGGGAAGGTCTGCGTACGGGGCAGGCCGCGGAACGCGGCGGTGCGCAGGGGCACACCACCGTGCCGCTCACCGCGCCGGATGCGCGCACCTCCATACCGGGGTCCCTACCGAGGCCCATGACAGGACCCTCCGCGCCGCCCGGCACGGAGCCCGAACGCCATCTGTCCTGGCCCTCACTGTCCACGGCCGTCGTGGCGGCCGCCGGACTCGCCCTCGCCCTCGGCTTCTACCGCGCCTTCGCCGGGAACCACGCCCTCTTCCCGTCCGGCGCGGTCGGCTGGTCCCTCGCCGTCCTCACCGGCATCATCGTCGGCCATCTGGTGATGCTCGGCCGCGCCCGCTGGTGGGGCGGCACCGGCTCCGGCGCCGCCCTCACCATCGCCGTCCTCCTGCTGTACGGCTGGGTGCCCGCCGGCATGGTCAGCCTCACCGTCGTCGTCCTCGTCGGCGTAGCCCGCCGCCACAGCTGGCGGCAGGGCGTGCAGCACGGCGCGGTGGACATCCTCGGCATCGGCGCCGGCGCGCTGCTGCTCGGCGCTTGCGGCCGCGTACCGACCGTCGAGGATCCCTGGAACCCCGACCAGTGGACCATCGCCACCGTCCCCGAGGTCGTCCTCGTCGCCGCGGCCTATCTCGCGGTCAGTCGAGTCCTGCTGTGGTATCTGCGCGCGCCGCGCGGCGGGGGACTGCCCACCGTCGCCCGCACCACCCTCGTCAGACACGGCCTGGTCGCGGTCGCGCTGCTCGGCATCGCCCCCCTCGTCTGCGTGGTCGCCGTCGACCAGCCGGTACTGCTGCCGTTGTTCGCCATCCCGCTGGTCGCCCTCGACTCCACCCTGTGGATGGCCAGGGCCCGAGCGGAGGAGCAACTGCGCGACCCGCTGACCGGGCTGCCCAACCGTCAGTGGCTCCTGGAACGCATCTGGACGGCCCTCGACGACGCCGAACGCATCGGCGCCCGATCGGCCCTCATGCTGATCGACCTCGACCGTTTCCGGTCGGTGAACGACACCCTCGGCCATCTCGCCGGGGATCGGCTGCTGATGCAGATCGCCGACCGGCTGCGCCTCGCGCTGCCGCGCGGGGCGGAGGCCGCGCGGCTCGGCGGCGACGAGTTCGCCGTTTTACTGCCGGTCGCCGACTCTACGACGTCGGCCACCCGCGTCGCCCGCGGCCTGGTCACCACGCTGAGCAAACCGCTCGACCTCGACGGACTCACGCTCGTTCTGGAGGCGAGCGCAGGGGTGGCCGTCTTCCCGGACCACGCCCTGGACGCGGAGGGTCTGCTGCGGCGCGCGGACGTGGCGATGTACCAGGCGAAGCGGGATCGTACGGGCGTCGAGGTCTACGAGTCCAAGCGGGACTCCAACACCCCGGACCGGCTCGGACTGCTGGGTGACCTGCGCCGCGCTCTCGACGCGCACGAGGTACAGCTGCACTACCAGCCCAAGGTGCGCTTCGACGGTCAGGTCGCCGGCCTCGAGGCGCTGGTCCGCTGGGTACATCCCGAGCGCGGCAAGGTGCCGCCGGACGAGTTCATAGCGATCGCCGAGTCCTCCGGGCTGATGCCCCATCTGACGGAGTACGTGCTGGAGACGGCGCTCGCGCAGGTCGCCCGGTGGCGGGCGCAGGGGCTGCGGGTGCCGGTCGCGGTCAACGTCTCCCCGCGGGACGTCCACACCCCCGGGTTCGCCGGATCGGTGGCCGCGCGGCTGGCCCGGCACGGGGTTCCGGCGGGGGCGCTCCAGCTGGAGATCACGGAACATGTGCTCCTGGAGGACCCGCAGCGGGCCGCGGACACCCTGGCCGCGCTGACCGGGCACGGCGTGAAGATGTCCCTGGACGACTTCGGCACCGGGTACTCGTCGCTCGTGCATCTGCGGCGGCTGCCGGTGAGCGAGCTGAAGATCGACCGGTCGTTCGTGGCGCGGCTGGCCGTGGACACGGAGGACGCGGAGATCGTGCGCTGCACGATCGACCTCGCGCACTCGCTCGGGCTGCTGGTAGTCGCGGAGGGTGTCGAGGACGACGAGACGTGGGAGCGGCTGCGGAACCTGCGCTGCGACGCCGTGCAGGGGTGGCTCGTCGCGGCGGCGATGCCGGCGGAGGAGGCCACGGCGTGGCTGCGGGTGCGGAGTGCGCGGGTGCGTGCCGCGCTTCCGGCCGCGGAGTAGTTTTCCCACCCCGCCCGCCGGTTCACCGTTGGGTAAGAAGGGGCCGTATCCCGTGGGGGCCGTTCGCCGTCGGCGGCCGCAGCCCCGTCGTGCGTTGCCCGTCTGTGGTGCCTCGCGTGTCTGTCGCTCCGTTCACCCAGTTCCCGCAGTGAAGTGCGCGATCAGCAGCGCCAGTCTGCGCTCGTGGGCCTCCTCCGGCAGGCGGCCGCTGCGCATCAGGGTCGTCAGGCCGTGCAGGCCCGCCCAGTACGTCTCCGTCAGGAGCCTCGGGTCCTCGCCCGCCGCCGCTGTCGGTGCGACCGCCTGGGCCAGCTGTGCGAACGCCTCCTGAAGTGGCGCCGGTGCCTCCGGCGTGGCGAACGGGAGGTCCACGGTGTGCGTGAACATCGCGTCGTACAGGGCGGGCCGGCGCCGCGCGAAGGAGGTGTACGCCTCACCGACCGCCGCCAGCGCCTCCCGCGCGCCCTTCGCCGATTCGCGCGCCGCCCGTAGCTCACCCGCGAGATCGGCGAAGCCCTGCACCGCGACCGCCGCCATGATCGCGTCCTTGCCCTTGAAGTGGCTGTAGAGGACGGGCTGGCTGTACTCGATCTCGGCGGCCAGCCGGCGCGTGGTGACCGCGTCCCAGCCCTCCGCCTCCGCCAGTTCCCGCGCGGCCGTGACGATCAGCCGCTCGCGTTCCGCTCGTTCGCGCTCCCGGCGCGTCTGGATCGACATGACCGGAATTCTAGCACCGCTAGCGTTTCTTTCGCTGCTCTGCTAGCTTCGCTCCTGTCCCTAGCGCTGCTAGCAAGGAGAGATGGCATGACCGTCGCCGCGTACACGCTCGCCGTCGTGCTCGACCTGTTCGTCCTGTTCATCGGGGCCCGGTTCCTGCTCCAGCCCCGCCCCTCCGCCGCCGGCTACGGCGTTCCCGCCAAGCCCGAGGGCGATCCCGCCTACCTCGCGATCAAGGGCCTGCGGGACGCCACCTTCGGTGTGATGGGCCTGGTCCTGCTGGCCTTCGTCGGCGCCCGTGCCGAGGCCTGGTACATGCTCGTCGTGGCGATCGTGCCGCTCTTCGACACGCTGATAGTGCTGCGGCACGGCGGCACCAAGGCTGTCGCCTACGGGATCCACTTCGCCACCGCCGTCGTTGTACTCATCAGCGCCGGTCTGCTGTTCGCCGTCTGAGCACGTTCCGACCGCGTCCACGTCATCAACAGGGGGTTCGGAAATGTCGTTGTTCGTACCGAAGTTCGATGAGTCCGTCGTCGTCCGTGACGCCGAGGCCGAGGTCGTCGGGGGCGACCCCGTCGCCGTCAGGCTGCTGGCCGACAGCAGTGCCAGCGGCGGCGCGCTGTCCACCGTGCGTGTCACCCTCGGGAAGGGCGCCGACGGTGCCCGCCCGCACCTGCACCGCAACTCCGCCGAGATGTTCTACGTCCTCGACGGCACCGCCGAACTGCTCTCCGGCGACGACGTTCTCACCGCCGAGATGGGCGACCTCGTCATCGTCCCGCCGGGCAAGCCGCACGCCTTCGCCGCCGCCCCCGGTGCCACGGCCGACATCCTCATCGTCATCACCCCGGGCGTCGAACGCTTCGAGTACTTCCGCCATCTCCAGCGCCTCCGCCTCGGCGAGGCCACCCTGGAAAGTCTGCTGGCGGTGCAGGAGCTCTACGACAACCACTACCTGCTGAGCGAGGCCTGGGATGGGCGCCGCTGACCCCATGGGGCGGGGCCCGGCAAACCGTTTCACGGTCACCGGGCCCCGCCCCATAGGATTGGGCTAGTCGACCCATTCCAAAACCACACACACTCACCCCAGAGGATCGCTGCATGCCTGGCATCACGCGCGAGGAGGTCGCCCACCTCGCCCGGCTGGCGCGTCTGGAGCTGAAGCCCGAAGAACTCGATCACTTCGCGGCCCAGCTCGACGACATCATCGGCGCGGTCGCACGCGTCAGCGAGGTCGCCGACCAAGACGTACCGCCGACCTCTCACCCGCTGCCGCTGACGAACGTCATGCGCGCGGACGAGGTCCGTCCCTCGCTCACCCCCGCGCAGGCGCTCTCCGGCGCCCCGGCCCAGGAGCAGCAGCGTTTCAAGGTGCCGCAGATCCTGGGGGAGGACTGATCCATGACGGACAGCAACATCATCAAGCTCACCGCCGCCGAGACTGCCGCGAAGATCGCTTCCGGTGAGCTCACGGCGGTCCAGGTCACCGAGGCCCACCTCGCCAGGATCGAGGCCGTCGACGAGAAGGTGCACGCCTTCCTGCACGTCGACCGTGAGGGCGCCCTCGCCCAGGCCCGCGCCGTCGACGAGAAGCGTGCCAAGGGCGAGAAGCTCGGCCCGCTGGCCGGAGTCCCGCTCGCGCTCAAGGACATCTTCACCACCGAGGGCGTCCCGACGACCGTCGGTTCGAAGATCCTCGATGGCTGGATCCCGCCGTACGACGCGACGCTCACCAAGCGGCTGAAGGCCGCCGACGTCGTCATCCTCGGCAAGACCAACATGGACGAGTTCGCCATGGGGTCCAGCACCGAGAACAGCGCGTACGGGCCGACCGGCAACCCGTGGGACCTCACCAAGATCCCCGGCGGCTCCGGCGGCGGCTCCTCCGCCGCGCTCGCCTCCTTCCAGGCCCCGCTCGCCATCGGTACCGACACCGGCGGCTCCATCCGCCAGCCGGCCGCCGTCACCGGCACAGTCGGTGTGAAGCCGACGTACGGCGCCGTGTCCCGCTACGGCATGGTGGCGTTCTCGTCCTCCCTCGACCAGGGCGGGCCCTGTGCCCGTACGGTCCTGGACGCGGCGCTCCTCCACGAGGTCATCGCCGGGCACGACCCGCTCGACTCGACCTCCATCGACGCTCCGGTCCCGCCGGTCGTCGAGGCCGCCCTGGGCGGCAGCGTCGCCGGTATGCGCATCGGTGTCGTCAAGCAGTTCCGCGGCGAGGGCTACCAGGCCGGCGTCATCCAGCGCTTCGACGAGTCCGTCGAGCTGCTGAAGGAGCTGGGCGCCGAGATCGTCGAGCTGGACTGCCCGTCCTTCGACCTCGCCCTGTCGGCGTACTACCTGATTGCGCCATCCGAGTGCTCGTCCAACCTCGCCCGCTTCGACGGCCTGCGCTACGGCCTTCGTACGGGCGACGACGGCACCCACTCGGCCGAGGAGGTCACCTCCCTCACCCGTGAGGCGGGCTTCGGCCCCGAGGTCAAGCGCCGCATCATGCTCGGCACGTACGCCCTGAGCTCCGGCTACTACGACGCGTACTACGGCAGCGCCCAGAAGGTGCGCACGCTCATCACGCGCGACTTCGAGAAGGCCTTCGAGCAGGTCGACGTGATCGTCTCCCCGACGACACCGACCACGGCCTTCGCGATCGGTGAGCGCGCCGACGACCCGATGGCGATGTACCTGGCCGACCTGTGCACCATCCCGACCAACCTGGCGGGCAACGCGGCCATGTCGCTGCCCTGCGGTCTCGCCCCGGAGGACAACCTCCCGGTCGGACTGCAGATCATCGCCCCGGCGCTGAAGGACGACCGCCTGTACAGGGTCGGCGCCGCCGTCGAGGCCGCCTTCGTGGAAAAGTGGGGGCACCCGCTGCTCGAGGAGGCTCCGTCGCTGTGAGTAAGGCATTGTCGAAGGCCAAGGGCTTCAAGAAGTCGAAGTCCGGCACGTACCTGTCCATGGCCACCACCGCGTTCGGTGCGGTCGGCGTCGCCAAGCAGATCAAGAGGGCCCGGTCCGAGCACGACACGCTGCGCCTGATCGACGCCACCGTGTCCGCCGTGGCCATCGTCACCGGCCTCGCCATCCTCTGCCGCGAGCTGAAGCGGCTGGGCGACGACGACGTCCTGCTGGGCTGAGAGGGAAGTTTCACCGTGACCACCACGACCGACCTGGTGTCGTACGAGGACGCGCTGGCGTCGTACGACCCCGTCATGGGCCTCGAGGTCCATGTCGAACTCGGCACCAAGACCAAGATGTTCTGCGGATGTTCGACCGAGCTGGGCGCCCCGCCCAACTCGCAGACCTGCCCGACCTGCCTCGGCCTGCCCGGCGCGCTCCCGGTCGTCAACGCGACCGGCGTCGAGTCCGCGATCAAGATCGGTCTCGCGCTGAACTGCGAGATCGCCGAGTGGTGCCGCTTCGCCCGGAAGAACTACTTCTATCCGGACATGCCGAAGAACTTCCAGACCTCCCAGTACGACGAGCCGATCGCCTTCAGCGGCTATCTCGACGTACAGCTGGAGGACGGCGAGACCTTCCGCGTGGAGATCGAGCGCGCCCACATGGAGGAGGACACGGGCAAGTCGACGCACGTCGGTGGCGCGACGGGCCGTATCCACGGCGCCTCGCACTCCCTGCTCGACTACAACCGCGCGGGCATCCCGCTCATCGAGATCGTCACCAAGCCGATCGTCGGCGCGGGCGAGCGCGCGCCGGAGGTGGCTCGGGCGTACGTCCGTGAGCTGCGCGAGGTCATCAAGGCGCTCGGCGTCTCCGAGGCCCGCATGGAGATGGGCCAGATGCGCTGCGACGTGAACCTGTCGCTGATGCCCAAGGGCGCCGACAAGTTCGGCACCCGCTCCGAGACGAAGAACGTGAACTCGCTGCGGTCCGTCGAGCGTGCGGCCCGGTTCGAGATCATGCGCCACGCGGCCGTGCTCTCCTCCGGCGGCACGATCATCCAGGAGACCCGGCACTTCCACGAGGACACGGGGTCGACGACCTCGGGCCGCGTGAAGGAAGAGGCCGAGGACTACCGGTACTTCCCCGAGCCGGACCTCGTTCCGGTGGCCCCGTCCCGGGAGTGGGTCGAGGAGATCCGCGCGGCGCTCCCCGAGCTGCCGCTGGTCCGCCGTAGCCGCCTCCTCGCGGAGTGGGGCATCTCGGTCACCGACATGCAGGCGATTCTCAACGCCGGTGCGCTGGACCCGATCGTCGCCACGATCGACGCCGGTGCCGACGCCGCGTCCGCCCGCAAGTGGTGGATGGGCGAACTGGCGCGCAGCGCCAACGAGTCGGGCGTCGCGCTCGACGAGCTGGCGATCACGCCGGAGCAGGTCGCCCGGGTCACCGCGCTCGTCTCGGGCGGTGACCTGAACGACAAGCTGGCCCGCCAGGTCATCGAGGGCGTCCTCGCGGGCGAGGGCACCCCGGACGAGGTCGTCGACAAGCGCGGCCTGAAGGTCGTCTCCGACGACTCCGCGCTGGGTACGGCCGTCGACGAGGCCATCGCCGGCAACCCGGGCGTCGCGGACAAGATCCGCGGCGGCAAGGTGGCCGCGGCCGGTGCCCTGGTCGGCGCGGTCATGAAGGCCACGCGCGGCCAGGCCGACGCGGCCCGCGTGAAGGAACTGATCCTGGAGAAGCTGGGCGTCAGCGAGGGCTGATCCTCACGCTTTCCAGAGCCCCGAGGGGATGCGCCCGACATGGACGCATCCCCTCGGGCGTTTCCGGACGTGATGTCAGTGCCCCCTCGCCCAATGCACCTGCTTTATTCAGCCACACGTACTACGCTCGCGCGCCATGAGTGGACGCAGTGATTCCGGCAGACGGCCCGACACGGCCGCCGTGGAGGACGGGGCGGAGGAGGAGCACGCCGAGGACGTGCGCCGAGCCCGGTGGGTGGCGACCGGTACCGGCGCCCTGCTGTCCCTCGTGGGCCTTGCCGCCGCGCTGCTGCGCCTGACCGGTTCGGCACCGGCCGCGGTCCCGGCCGCCTACGCCTTCGGTGCGCTCGTGTGCGCGCTCGCCGCCCGCCTCGGCTCCCTGGGCCGTACCCGCTGGGCGCTCTGGCTGCTGATCGTGGGCGTCATGGTGATGGCCCTCGGAGACCAGCCCGACTGACGTCCCTCTGAAGTTCCCCACCGCGCACATCGGTGTGTCCGGCACCGCGTGATCGCCATGACCGTCGTCGGCTTCGCCCCCATGCTCGTCGAACCGCACGGGTGCCGCGCCGCCCATGAGAGGCTCGATGCGGTCGTGCAGGAACTGGAGAAGGAGCAACGGCAGGATGTACGCGATATCCCTGGGTGACGACGGCGCCGAACTGCGGCCCCTGGAGCCCTGGCACGCCGAGGAGTTCCTGGCGCACCTCGACCGGGGGCGGGAGTTCATCGGGCAGTTCATCTCCTTCGGGTCCAAGGAGACGGACGTGGCCTCCGCGCGGGCCATGCTCCAGCGCTACGCCGACATGCGCGCCGCCGACACGGCCTCCCTGCACGGACTGTGGTTGGAGGGCAAGCTCGTCGGCGGAGTGCTCTTCCTGAACTTCGACGCGGAGAACGGCAACTGCGAGGTCGGCTGCTGGCTGGAACCCGCCGGCGCCGGGCGCGGACTCGTCACCCGCGCCATGCGCGTCCTCATCGACCACGCGATCGAGCGGCGCGGCATCCACCGGGTCGAGTGGGTCGCCGCCTCCGGCAACCGGCCCAGCCTGAACGTGGCCCGCCGCCTGGGCATGACCCGCGACGGCGTACGGCGTGAGGCCCACCCCTACCGCGGGGTACGGCACGATCTCGAGGTCTGGTCCGTGCTCGCCCCCGAGTGGCGCGAGGCACGCGCGCGTACCGCGAACGGCGATCATTAAGAGTCTTCTCAGACAGCGTCCGTACGGTGCGGGGCATGGAAACCAGGACAGTTGAAGGTGCCGAGAGCGGCACCGGGACGAAGCAGGACGAAACCGCGACCGACGAGGTGGCGGTGGACGCCACTGAGGCCACCGAGCCCAACGCCGAGGCCGACGCCGAGGCTGACGGGGCGATCGAGGGGACGGACGAGGGGACAGACGAGAAGGAGGGCCCCTCCGGCGTCGGCCAGGGCGCCGCCGCCGTCGTCTCCGCCGCGCTCGGCCTGGTCTCGCTCAACGGTGGCTGGATCGGCACCGTGGCCGCCGCACGCCAGAACCTCATCGGCCAGTTGCAGACCTCGTCGAACGCGAGCGTCGCCAAGCAGATCCAGGAGTTGTATGGCAACGCCTGGCACACCACCGCGCTGTGGGCCGGCCTGTTCGCGCTGGTCGCGCTGATCACCGGCGCCGTCGTCCTCGCCGTGCCCGCGTTCGGCGCCCCCGGCAGGCCGCAGTCGTCCTGGATAAAGTCGGTCGCCTGGGCCGGCGTCGCGCTCGGCGTCGTCGGACTGCTCCTGGCCGTCCTCAAGTACTCCGACGCGCTGCTCGCCCTGCCCTCGACGAGCTGAATCACCGCAGGCCATAAGGGGTCTTAGGGCATCCGTGAGCACCTTACGGAGCACCTGAGGCCCCTTACGCGCGTCCAGAGGCCGCCCCCCGCCCGAAGATGCGGAACTCTCCCGATGTGGCGCACCCCCCTGGGAGACGAAGGTGGAGACATCGCAGGAAGCGATACCGCAAACCGGACTCTCACCAGGGAACACATCATGATCGAGTACGAGCTCCAGCAGGCCCGCTCCGCCGAACTCCGCCGCCAGGCCGAGCACGAGCGACTGGCCCGCGCGGTCCGCCGCGGCCGCCGCGCAGCCCGCCGCGAGGCGGAGGCCCGCCGGGCCGCCGAGGAAACCCATACCGACCACCCCCGGCAACACCGAGTCGCCCGCCCCGCGTGAACGGGGGGCGGGCCGCCGGGCCCACCCGGACGATCCGGGCGCGGGCCGACGGCGAGGGGAACGGCCGTGCGGGAGACGGCCGTTCCCACTCCTACGACCGTTCCGTACATGCCTTGGCCGGTGGTTCGGTTGATACGACCACGCCGCTCGGCCTGTGGAAAACCGGTGCCGTGCTGTCGGACCCGCGTGCCATGCTCGGGCCTGTGGAGACCAGGTCCGTCAGTCCGGTGTTCGTCGGTCGTGCCGACGAACTGGACACGCTGAACGACGCGCTCGCCCGTGCCGCCGCGGGCGAGCCGCAGGCGTTGCTGCTCGGGGGCGAGGCCGGAGTCGGCAAGACGCGGCTGGTCGAGGAGTTCGCCACCGCCGCCTGCCGCCGGGGCGCCGTCGTCGCGCTCGGCGGCTGCGTGGAGATCGGTGCCGACGGGCTGCCCTTCGCCCCGTTCTCCACCGCCCTGCGCACCCTGCGCCGCGCGCTGCCCGACGCGCTCGCCGACGCCGCGGCGGGCCAGGAGGAGGAACTGGCCCGGCTCCTGCCCGAACTCGGCGAGGCCACCCCCACCCGCGCCACGGGTCGGCACGACGAGGAGGGCGTGGCCCGCCTCTTCGAACTCACCGCACGCCTGCTGGAGCGCGTCGCCGCCGACCGGACGGTCGTCGTCGCCCTGGAGGACCTGCACTGGGCCGACGCCTCCACCCGCCACCTCCTCTCCTACCTTTTGCGCACCCTGCGCACCGGCCGCCTCGTCGTCCTCGCCACCTACCGCTCCGACGACATCCATCGGCGCCATCCGCTGCGCCCCCTGCTCGCCGAACTGGACCGGCTGCGCACCGTCCGCCGCCTCGAACTCGCCCGCTTCAACCGGGACGAGGTCGGCCGCCAGATCGCCGGCATCCTCGCCACCGAACCCGACCCCACCCAGGTCGACGACATCTTCGAACGCTCCGACGGCAACGCCTTCTTCGTCGAGGAACTCGCCGTCGCCGCCCACGAGGGCTGCTGCACCGGCCTCACCGACTCCCTGCGCGATCTGCTCCTGGTACGCGTCGAGGCGCTGCCCGAGACCGCCCAGCGGGTCGCCCGGATCGTCGCCGAGGGCGGCTCCACCGTCGAGTACCGGCTCCTCGCCGCCGTTGCCCGGCTTGCCGAGGACGACCTCATCGAGGCGCTCCGGGCCACCGTCAACGCCAATATCCTCACCGCCGCACCCGGCGGCGACGGCTACCGCTTCCGCCACTCACTGGTCCGCGAGGCCGTCGCCGACGACCTGCTGCCCGGCGAACGCTCCCGCCTCAACCGCCGCTACGCCGAAGCGCTGGAGGCCGACCCCGCGCTCGTCCCCGCCGACGAACGCGTCATGCGCCTGGCCAGCTACTGGTACCACGCCCACGACGCCGCCAAGGCCCTGCCCGCCGTCCTGGACGCCTCCGTCGCCGCCCGCCGCCGGCACGCCTACAGCGAGCAACTGCGGCTCCTGGAACGGGCGATGGAACTGTGGGACACCGCCCCCGAGGACATATGCTCCGCACTGCGCCCCGTCGACTACGCCGAGGGCTACCCTCCCTGCGGCGGCGACCCCGCCACCACCCCGCTGCGCTACCTCGACCTGATGGCGGAGGCCGCCGTCGCCGGCCGGCTGTGCGGAGAGCGCGAACGGTCCCTGAAGATCACCAAGCGAGCCCTGCACCTGCTGGAGGACGAGGACGAGCCGCAGCGCGCCGCCTGGTTCTGGACCCAGCGCTCCCGGCTCATCCAGGCCCAGGCCCGCGGCGACGGCTGGAAGGAACTGGCCACCGCGCAGGAACTCGTCCGCGGTCTGCCGCCCTCCGAGGTGCACGCCGAGGTCCTGGGCAGTGTCGCCGCCTGGCTGATGACGAACGAACCGGGCCCCGAGGCCCTGTCGGCCGCCGAACGGGCCGTGGAGTACGCCCACATGGTCGGCGCCCGCGAGATCGAGTTGAACGCCCGCCTCACCCTTGGCGGCCTCACCGTCGACGCGGGCGATACCGAGACCGGCCTCGCGCAGATGGCCGACGTCAAGCAACGCGCCCTCGACCTGTGCATACCCGTGGTCGCCGGCCGCGCCTACGTCAACCTCCCCGCCCAACTCGAATCGGTCGGCCGCTCCCGCGAAGCGGTGTCCCTTCTGGAGGAAGGCGCCGTCTACACAAGCAAGTTCGGCCTGCTGGAATCCGAGGCCTGGGTATGGGCCAACCTCGCCCAGTCGCTGTACCCGCTCGGCCGCTGGGACGAGGCCACGGAGGCCGCCCAGCGCGTGATCCGGCGCGGCCGGGGCGCCGAATCCCAGGGTGCGGTGGCGATCTTCCTGGCCCAGATCGCCCTGTGCCGCGGCGACCTGACCGAGGCCGCACACCAACTTGCCACCGCACGAGCCCACTTCGGCGCTCACGACACCACACCCCAGCACACGATCCCGCCGGCCGTCATCGCCCTCGGTATGGCCGCTGCGAAGGGCCGTCTCCTCGACGCCCGCACGGAACTCGGCCGCACCCTGGACGCCGGCCTCCCGCCGGGCACCCAGTGCTACGGCTGGCCCCTGCTGCTGACCGCGGCCACCGCCGAGGCCGACGCCCGCACCCTGCCCGCCGGGGCACCGGGCCGCGCCGACGCCCTCGCCCGCATCGTCGACATGGCCAAGAAGCTCACGACCGGCGCCCCCGTCTGGCTGGCCCACGACGCCTGGGTCCGCGCCGAACTCGACCGCGCCCGGCGCGAGGACACCCCGGACATCTGGTCGGAGGTGGTCATCGCCTTCGAGCCCCTGGAACGCCCCTACGACCTCGCCCGCGTCCGGTATCGCCTCGCCGCGGCCCTGCTGTCCGACGGCGGGGACGACGAGCGCAACCGCGCCACGGAACTGCTCCGGCTCGCCGGTGCCGTCGCCGAGCACCTCGGCGCCCGTCCGCTCGCGGACGCCGTCGCGCTGCTCGCCCAGCGCGCCCGCCTCACCCTGAGCGGCGCCCCGCGGCGGACACCCGCCCCCGCCGATCCCGTCGAGGCCCTCGGGCTCACCAGCCGCGAACGCGACGTCCTGCACCTGGTCTCCGTCGGCCGCACCAACCGCCAGATCGCCGAGGAACTCTTCATCTCCCCGAAGACCGCGAGCGTGCACGTTTCGAACATCCTCGGCAAGCTCGGCGTCTCCGGAAGGGGCGAAGCGGCGGCGGTGGCCCATCGGCTGGGACTGTTCCCGCCGGTGACCGGCGCGACCGGGACCTGATCGGCGGCGCTACTTCACCTCCAGCTCCAGGATCCGGTCGTCGCCCTTCTTCGGCTCGCCTCTGCCGTCCGTGTTGCTCGTGATCAGCCACAGCTTGTCGCCGCCCGCCGGAGCCACCGTACGAAGTCGGCCGTATCTGCCTGCGAGGAAGGCCTGCGGGGCAGCCGAGAGCTCCGTGCCCTTGAGCGGGATGCGCCACAGGCGCTGGCCCCTGAGGCCCGCCATCCAAATGACGCCGTCGACATAGGCGATGCCGCTGGGGGAGGCCTCATCCGTGTGCCACTGGGCGATCGGGTTGTGGTAAGCGGGGTCGGACGATCTGCCCTCGGCGTCCGGCCAGCCGTAGTTGTCGCCGGGCTTGATCGCGTTCAGCTCGTCCCAGGTGTCCTGGCCGAACTCCGAGGCGAACAGGCGCTGTTTGTCGTCCCAGGCGAGACCCTGCACATTGCGGTGGCCGTAGCTGTACACCGGGGAGTCCGGGAACGGGTTGCCCGGGGCCGGTTCGCCCTCCGGGGTCATGCGAAGGATCTTGCCGCCCAGGGACTTCTTGTCCTGGGCCAGGCCCCGCTGCCCGCTCTCGCCCGTGCCCGCGTAGAGCATGCCGTCGGGGCCGAAGGCGATGCGGCCGCCGTTGTGGATATAGCCCTTGGGGATTCCTTTGAAGACCGTGTCGGGAGCGCCGAGTTGTTCGCCGACGGGCTTCTTCTCGTCGTACAGCAAGCGGACGATGCGGTTGTCCGAAGCCGAGGTGAAGTATGCGTAGATCATGTGGTCCGAGGCGTAGTCGGGGGAGAGGGCGATGCCCAGGAGGCCGCCCTCGTCGGCCGCGGACACCCCGGAGACCTTGCCCAGCTCGGTCTTCCGGCCCGTCTTCTCGTCGACCCGGGTGATCGTGCCGTCGTCGCGCGAGGAGACCAGCAGGCCCCCGTCCGGCAGGGGAGCGAGGCCCCATGGGGTCTTCAGGCCCTCCGTGACCGTCCGCAGCACCTTCACCGAGCCCGTGGCGGGCGGGGTCTCTTCCTGCGCCCGCTCCGACGGCGGGGCGCCCGACACCGTCCCTCTCGGCGTCGTACCCCCGCCCCCGAGCGGTGTTCCTCCGCCTCCCGAGGAGCATCCGGCCGTCAGCAGGAGCACGGCAGCGGCCAGCACGGCCGTTCTGGCTCGACGTCGCACGATCATGGTCCCTTCGACGCGGCGGTCCCTCGGCAGGTTCTACTCCTCATACACCGCCCACGCCGCCCGGGTTCCCGATCCTGCCACGCGAAATCGTTCCGGCCCCCGGACTCCACTCCGCTCAGTCCCAGGACCCTTGCGCCGCCGGCAGCCCCGCCAGCTCCGTCAGGTCCTCCGGAGTCAGCGTCAGCGTTGCCGCGCCCGCGTTCTCCGTCACCCAGCGCTCCTGTTTCGTTCCCGGTACCGGGACCACATGGCGGCCCTGGGCCAGAGTCCAGGCCAGGGCCACCTGGGCCGGGGTGACGTGCTCGCCGTGGCGGCGGGCCACGCGGCGCAGGCCGGCCACGATCGGCTGGTTGGCGGCCATCATGTCGGCCGTGAAGCGGGGGTGACGGGCGCGGACGTCGTCCGGTTCGAAGCCCTCGCCCGGGGTCAGCGTGCCCGTCAGGAAGCCGTTGCCCAGCGGCATCGCCGCCAGGAAGCCCACCCCGCGTGCCTCGCACCACGGCAGCAGCCCGTCCAGCGCCTCGGGCGACCACACCGAGAGCTCGGCCTGTACCGCGCTCACCGGGAAGACCTGCTGCACCCGCCGGAGTTGGCGAAGCGTTCCGTCATGCATCCCGGCGCCCGAACGGCGACCACCGCGCGCACCCACCGCGCACAGACCGAGCGCCCGCACCTTCCCGGCCCGGACCAGCTCCGCCATCGCGCCCCACGTCTCCTCCACCGGCACCTCGGGGTCGGCGCGGTGCAGCTGGTAGAGGTCGATGACGTCCGTCTGCAGGCGCCGCAGCGACGCGTCGCACGCCCGCTTCACATATCCCGGGCGGCCGTTGGCCACGATGTGCTGCTCGCCCACCAGCAGACCGGCCTTGGTCGACACGAAGGCGTCCCCGCGCCGCTCCTTCAACACCCGGCCCAGCAGCAGCTCGTTGGTGAACGGGCCGTACATGTCGGCCGTGTCCAGGAGCGTCGAGCCCAGGTCCAACGCCCGGTGCACGGCCCTGAGCGACTCGTCGCCCCGCTGCCGCGACCCGCTGTACGCCCAGCTCATCGGCATGCAGCCGAGTCCGACGGCCCCAACTGCGAGCGCCCCCGCGCCGATCGTCCTGCGCTCCACCTGGTCGTGAACCTCCCTCTTCCGGCACACCAACCTAACCTCTGCGCACCCGGGCCCCTGACATAGCCTCCTGACCATGACCGCAGACGTATGGCTTCCCATCCCCCCGCAGGAGATCGACGGGCTCCCGGAGGGGCTCGACTACCATTTCTGGGACGGGGGTGAGGACGGCGGCCAGGAGTTCCCGGGCGACCCCGCGAACTGCGTCGTGTACGTGGTGCCGTACATGAGGCGTCAGCCCGTCAAGGTGCGCCCCCTGGAGCAGATGCGAAACCTCCAGGTCGTCCAGACCCTCACGGCCGGCGTCGACGACATCACCGCGCAACTGTCGTCCCTCGTACCCGGCGTCCGGCTGTGCAACGCCCGCGGCGTGCACGAGGCGAGCACCGCCGAACTCGCGCTCACCCTGACCCTCGCCTCCCTGCGCGGCGTCCCCGGATTCGTCCGGGCGCAGCAGCAGGGCCACTGGCAGAGCGGATTCCATCCCGCCCTCGCCGACAAGAACGTCCTCATCGTCGGCTACGGCGCCATCGGCTCCGCTATCGAGGACCGGCTCGTTCCCTTCGAGGTTGCGCGGGTGGCGCGCGTCGCGCGCTCCCGGCGCACCACAGCGCGCGGTCCCGTGCACCCTTTCACCGAACTGCCCGCACTGCTCCCGGAAGCCGATGTCGTCATCCTCTCCACGCCTCTGACGGAGACCACCCGGGGCCTCGTCGACGCCGAGTTCCTCGCGCGTATGAAGGACGGAGCGCTGCTGGTGAACGTGGCCCGCGGGCCCGTCGTCGACACCAAGGCGCTGCTCATGGAGCTGGAGGGCGGCCGGATCGGCGCGGCCCTCGACGTCACGGATCCCGAACCCCTGCCCCCGGCGCATCCCTTGTGGCAGGCGCCCGGCGTGCTGATCAGCCCGCACGTGGGCGGACCCACCTCGGCCTTCCTGCCGCGCGCCAAGCGGCTGGTGGTCGACCAGTTGACCCGGTTCGTGAACCGGGAGCCACTGCGCAACGTGATCCTTACGACGGGCTCCACGGACGCGTGACGACGACGAGAGCAACAGGCCTTTAATCCGCTTCGGGTACCCTCCGCAATCTCCCGGACGCGGTGTGTACGCACACGCCTCTCGCCGTCACTGAGAGTAGAGAAGCTATGTCCCTGAGTGACGAGACTGGTGTATCGTCCCGACAGGGGCTGCGCCGCGCACCGTTCGGCGCCGGGGAAGGACATTTCAGATTTGTGAGGGGGGCGACGGGCGATGCACGGCCTATGGACGAACGATCCGACGCGGCGGGGCCGCCGACGACGGCCCTGGGGCAAAACCGCGCACAGACGCGGCCACCACACCAGTCACCACCACCGCAGGCAGAGCGGACGCAGAAGGCATGCGCACCCAGCGCACCGGGACCGGCGGGATGCGGGAGCGGCGCGGACCGGGAGGGACCGGTGAGCTCGCCGCCGACCGTGACGACCACCCTCGACGGAGCGCTGCGGGCAGAGCCTCCTGCGGGGGCGCCGCTGCCGCGTCCGCCGGCCCTCGGCCGTGGGTCCGGCCTGGTCCACCAACTCGTCCTCGCCCTGGTGTGCGCGGCATACGCCGTCGGTTCCGCGCTCGGCTGGGGTTCGGACGAACTCGCGCTGATCATGGGTGACTTCGGGCTGACCGCGGCGGCGGGCGCCGCCGCGGTCTCGTGCCTCCTCTACGGCCGCAGCCCACGGGTCCGCTTTCGACCCGCCTGGCTGCTGTTCGCCCTCTCCTCGGCGATGGCGGCCCTGGGCAACGCGGTCTGGGGGTGGTACGAGGTCGTCCTGCAGCAGCCCGTGCCCAGCCCCAGCTGCGCCGACCTGTTCTTCCTGTGCTTCGCGCCGCCGTCCATCGTGGGCCTCCTGGTCCTCGCCAAGCGGCCGGTGACGAAGGCGGGATGGATCTGCCTGGGCCTGGACGCCTGGCTGATCGGCGGCTCGCTGCTGACCCTGTCGTGGAGCCTCGCGCTCGCGCAGGCCGCCAAATTCGACGGGCCGAGCGTGGCGCACACCGCGCTGTCACTGGCGTACCCGCTGCTGGACATCGCCCTGGTCAGCATGGTGCTCGCCCTGCACTTCAGGCGCTCACCCGGCAACCGAACCGCGGTCAACACCGCGATCGGCGGGCTCGCCCTGACCGTGATGTGCGACGCCCTGTTCACCTCGCCGCTGCTGCACAGCAGTTACCACTCGGGGCAGCTCCTCGACGCGGGCTGGTTCGCCGGCTCGCTGGTCCTCGCGTACGCGCCCTGGGCCTCCCCCCGGCGCCCGGGCCGGCGGGACGCCGACAGACAGGGCACCGACCGGACCGTCCCGGACGGGCACACGCGCGTGGTCCACGAGCACCTGCCCCGGCGCCGGGGCGGCATCCAGCACGTGCCCGCACCCGCGCTCGCACCCGCCCCGGGGGGTGATCACAGCCGGTATCCGGCCGGCCGGCCCCTCACCGGCTCCCTGGCCGCACTCACCCCGTACCTGGCCGCCGCCGTGTGCACGCTGGGCATCCTCTACAACGTCCTCAACGGCCGCAGCCCCGACCACGTGGTGCTCATCACCGCCGGTTGCGTGGTGCTGGCCCTCGTGGTGCGCCAGGGCATCATGCTGCTCGACAACATCACGCTCACCCAGGAGCTGGCCCAGAAGGAGAACCACTTCCGCTCCCTGGTCCAGGGCTCCAGCGACGTCATCATGATCGCCGCGCCCGACGGCGTCCTCCGGTACGTCTCCCCGGCCGCCGCAGGGGTCTACGGCCGTACGGCGGAGGAGCTGGTGGGCTCGGAGCTGGCCCAGCTCATCCACCCGGAGGACCTGGGCGGCGTGGTGCACGAGGTGCGCCGCTTCCTCGCCGCCAATCCGCTCGAGGAGCCCACCACCCGCATCGAGTGCCGATTCCGCTCCGGCGACGGCGGCTGGCTCAACGTCGAGTCCACGATCAACCGCCATCACGGCGGCCTCATCTTCAACAGCCGGGACGTGACCGAAAGAGTGCGCCTCCAGGCGCAGCTCCAGCACAACGCCGAGCACGACCCGCTCACCGACCTGCCCAACCGCGCGCTGTTCACCACGCGCGTGCAGCAGGCCCTGTCGGGTCGCCGCGCCTCCGACCGCGGCGCGCATCTGCGCGGTACGGCCGTCCTCTTCATCGACCTGGACGGATTCAAGGCCGTCAACGACACGATCGGGCACCAGGCCGGCGACGAACTGCTCGTCCAGGCCGGCCGCAGACTCCACGACGCGGTACGGCACGGGGACACCGCCTCCCGGCTGGGAGGCGACGAGTTCGCGGCCTTGATCGTCGGGGACGGCACCCGTGACCGCAGTGCCCGGGAGCGGCACATCCTGGAGCTCGCCGACCGCCTCAGGACGACCCTCTCCCAGCCCT
Source organism: Streptomyces sp. NPDC002619 (assembly GCF_042889305.1). Taxonomy (NCBI): domain Bacteria; kingdom Bacillati; phylum Actinomycetota; class Actinomycetes; order Kitasatosporales; family Streptomycetaceae; genus Streptomyces; species Streptomyces sp. NPDC002619. The sequence continues at coordinate 95,110 of NZ_JBIAQV010000016.1, forward strand.
ACGCCATCGACGGCAACGATGTCCGTGTCAACGCCTCCATCGGCGTCGCCTTCGCCGAGCAGGGCCTCGGCGCGGGCGAGTTGCTGCGCAACGCTGATCTCGCCATGTACCGGGCCAAGTCGGCCGGCAAGGGCCGCGTCGAGCTGTACAAGCCACAGATGCAGCAGGACGTCGTACGCAAGGCGGAGCTGGCCACCCGGCTGCGCGCCGCGCTGCACGACGGTGAGTTCGCCCTGCTGCACCAGCCCGTGGTGTGCCTCGAGAACGGCCGGATCACATCCGTCTCCGCGCAGGCGCGCTGGCGCTCCTCCCAGGGGGTGCTGTTCACGCCCGCCGAGTTCCTGCGGGTCGCCGAGGACTGCGACAAGACCTCGGAACTGGACCGCTGGATCCTCGAGGAGGCCGTGGAACAGGCCGCCGAGCGCGCCGCGACCGGGCTCGCCGTACCCGTGGCCGTCCGGATAGGCGCCCGGCGGCTGCTCGACCGGTCGATGCCGCTCGGCTCGGTGGAGGCCCTGCTCACCCGGCACGGGCTGCCGTCCGGGTCCCTGCTGATCGAGCTGGCCGACACCGACCCCCGGGTCTCCCTGGACGAGCTGGAGCGGCGGCTGGCCGCCCTCAGGCGGCTGGGGGTCCGGATCTCGCTCGACGGCTTCGGCAACGGCTACGCGGCGATCACAGCGCTGCGGCGGCTCCCCGTCGACGTGCTGAAACTCGACCGCAGTCTGGTCGAGGGCGTCGTCGAGTCCGCGCGACTGCACAAGATCACCAGTGGGCTGCTCCGTATCGCCACCGACCTCGGGCTGCAGTCCGTGGCCGACGGCGTGGACCTCCCGGAGCAGCTCGTCGCCCTGCGGGCGATGGGCTGCACCCATGGTCAGGGCGTGGCGTTCGCCGCGCCGCTGGACGAGTACCGGCTGCGCAGAGCGCTCGGATCCGGCCACTATCCGGTTCCGCACGGACCGGCCGAGCCGGCGTTCGCGGGCGGCGCGAGAGAGCCGACTGTGGCGCCCCGGAGGTGAACGAGCCATGAAAAGGCGCGCCAGGGGTGTACACCGGTGGTGTTCCCGCTGTTTTCGGAGGCGGCAGTGCCCTTCGTTCACATAATGAGACTCCCGTCCCACCAACTTGACACGTGGTGCGTGCCGGGGGGAGGGTCAGTGCCATGCGCACCCGAATTCTCGTACTTGGACAGCGCGTCGGCTGAGCTGGGACCCACCGGAGGACGAACCGGAATCCCCAGCGACCACACCGGCGCGCTCCCCTCGCTTGCCTTACGGCACGAGGGGTTTTTTGTTGCACAGGCACCATGCGGACAATGGCCGCACATCGCACAAACTTCGCAGAAACCCTCAGCATCGAGAAGAGAATGCCGATGACCGAGCAGGCCACCGGGGCCCATCAGCCGCAGCCGCGGCCCCGTTCCGGAGGACAGCAGTCCCCCCCCGTCGAGCACGTCACGGGCGCGCAGTCCCTCATCCGTTCGCTCGAGGAGGTCGGCGCCGACACGGTATTCGGCATTCCGGGCGGTGCGATCCTGCCCGCCTACGACCCGCTGATGGACTCCCGTCGCGTGCGCCACGTCCTGGTCCGGCACGAGCAGGGCGCCGGCCACGCGGCCACCGGGTACGCGCAGGCCACCGGCAAGGTCGGCGTCTGCATGGCCACGTCGGGCCCGGGGGCCACCAACCTCGTCACGCCGATCGCCGACGCGCACATGGACTCGGTGCCGCTCGTGGCGATCACCGGGCAGGTCGCGTCCAAGGCGATCGGCACGGACGCCTTCCAGGAGGCGGACATCGTCGGCATCACCATGCCGATCACCAAGCACAACTTCCTGGTCACCAAGGCCGAGGACATCCCGCGCGTCATCGCTGAGGCCTTCCACATCGCGTCCACCGGCCGCCCCGGCCCGGTCCTGGTCGACATCGCGAAGGACGCCCTGCAGGCGCGGACCACGTTCTCCTGGCCCCCCGTCATGGACCTGCCCGGCTACCGGCCCGTGACCAAGCCGCACGCCAAGCAGATCCGCGAGGCCGCCAAGCTGATCACCTCCGCGAAGCGGCCCGTCCTGTACGTCGGTGGTGGCGTCCTCAAGGCGCATGCCACCGCAGAGCTCAAGGTTCTCGCCGAGCTCACCGGAGCGCCCGTCACCACCACCCTGATGGCGCTCGGCGCATTCCCCGACAGTCACGAGCTGCACGTGGGAATGCCCGGCATGCACGGTGCGGTCACCGCCGTCACCGCGCTGCAGAAGGCCGACCTGATCGTCGCCCTCGGAGCCCGCTTCGACGACCGCGTCACCGGCAAGCTGGACAGCTTCGCCCCGTACGCCAAGATCGTCCACGCCGATATCGACCCCGCCGAGATCGGCAAGAACCGCGCCGCCGATGTGCCCATCGTCGGTGACGCGCGGGAGGTCATCGCCGACCTGATCCAGGCCGTGCAGAAGGAGCACGGCGAGGGTCAGGTGGGCGAGGCCGCCAGGTCCCGCTACGCGGCCTGGTGGAAGGACCTCAACCGCTGGCGCGACACCTACCCGCTCGGCTATGACCAGCCCGAGGACGGCTCGCTGTCCCCGCAGCAGGTCATCGAACGCATCGGCCAACTGGCGCCCGAGGGAACGATCTTCGCGGCGGGCGTCGGCCAGCACCAGATGTGGGCCGCGCACTTCATCCAGTACGACAGGCCCGCCACCTGGCTGAACTCCGGCGGCGCCGGGACCATGGGCTACGCAGTCCCGGCCGCGATGGGCGCCAAGGCGGGCGCGCCGGACCAGACGGTCTGGGCGGTCGACGGCGACGGCTGCTTCCAGATGACCAATCAGGAGCTCACCACCTGCGCCCTGAACAACATCCCGATCAAGGTCGCCATCATCAACAACGGCGCCCTCGGGATGGTCCGCCAGTGGCAGACTCTCTTCTACAACCAGCGGTACTCCAACACCGTGCTGCACTCCGGCCCCGGGGCTGACGGCAAGCAGCCGAGCGCCGGCACCCGCGTCCCCGACTTCGTGAAGCTGTCGGAGGCCATGGGCTGCTACGCGATCCGGTGCGAGCGGCCGGAGGACCTGGACAAGGTCATCGAAGAGGCGAACTCCGTCAACGACCGTCCCGTCGTCGTCGACTTCATCGTCCACGAGGACGCGATGGTCTGGCCGATGGTCGCCGCCGGCACCTCCAACGACGAGATCCTGGCCGCCCGGGACGTCCGCCCCGACTTCGGCGACAACGAAGACGACTGACCTTCAACAGGCAAGGAAGAGCAACCAGACATGTCCAAGCACACGCTCTCCGTCCTGGTGGAGAACACGCCGGGCATCCTCGCCCGGATCGCCGCCCTGTTCTCGCGCCGCGGCTTCAACATCGACTCGCTCGCGGTGGGTGTCACGGAGCACCCCGACATCTCCCGCATCACCATCGTGGTGGGCGTCGAGGAGCTGCCGCTGGAGCAGGTGACGAAGCAGCTGAACAAGCTCGTCAACGTGCTGAAGATCGTCGAGCTGGAGCCGACGCAGGCCGTTCAGCGTGAACTCGTTCTGGTGAAAGTGCGCGCCGACAACGAGACGCGCTCCCAGATCGTCGAGATCGTCCAGCTGTTCCGCGCCAAGACCGTCGATGTCTCCCCGGAGGCCGTCACCATCGAGGCCACCGGCAGCAGCGAGAAACTGTCGGCCATGCTCAAGATGCTGGAGCCGTTCGGTATCAAGGAGTTGGTCCAGTCCGGCACCATCGCGATCGGACGCGGCGCCCGTTCGATCACCGACCGGTCACTGCGTGCACTCGACCGGTCCGCATAACGACGCGTTCGGGCGGTCGGGGGACACCGGCCGCCCGTATGCCGAGACCCAGAATCCTCCCTCCCCCTCACCGGCATACGGTGGGACGCAACACCTGCACACCAAGGAGAGAACCCAAAGTGGCCGAGCTGTTCTACGACGCTGACGCCGACCTGTCCATCATCCAGGGCCGCAAGGTCGCGGTCATCGGCTACGGCAGCCAGGGCCACGCGCACGCCCTGTCGCTGCGCGACTCCGGTGTCGACGTCCGCGTCGGTCTGCACGAGGGCTCCAAGTCCAAGGCCAAGGCCGAGGAGCAGGGCCTGCGCGTGATGACCCCGGCGGAGGCCACGGCCGAGGCCGACGTCATCATGATCCTGATCCCGGACCCGATCCAGGCCCAGGTCTACGAGGAGTCCATCGCCCCGAACCTGAAGGACGGCGACGCGCTGTTCTTCGCCCACGGCTTCAACATCCGCTTCGGCTTCATCAAGCCCCCGGCCGGCGTGGACGTCGCCCTGGTCGCCCCGAAGGGCCCGGGTCACCTGGTGCGCCGTCAGTACGAGGAGGGCCGCGGCGTTCCCGCGATCGCCGCCGTCGAGCAGGACGCGACCGGAGGCGCCTTCGCGCTCGCGCTGTCGTACGCGAAGGGCATCGGCGGCACCCGCGCCGGCGTCATCAAGACGACCTTCACCGAGGAGACCGAGACCGACCTGTTCGGTGAGCAGGCCGTGCTGTGCGGCGGCACCTCCGCGCTCGTCAAGGCGGGGTTCGAGACGCTGGTCGAGGCGGGCTACCAGCCGGAGATCGCCTACTTCGAGTGCCTGCACGAGCTGAAGCTGATCGTGGACCTCATGTACGAGGGCGGGCTGGAGAAGATGCGCTGGTCGATCTCCGAGACCGCCGAGTGGGGCGACTACGTCACCGGCCCGCGCATCATCACGGACGCCACCAAGGCCGAGATGAAGCAGGTCCTCGCGGAGATCCAGGACGGCTCGTTCGCCCAGAACTGGATGGACGAGTACCACGGCGGTCTGAAGAAATACAACGAGTACAAGCAGCAGGACTCCGAGCACCTGCTGGAGACCACCGGCAAGCAGCTGCGCAAGCTCATGTCGTGGGTGAACGAGGAGGCGTGACCTCCCTGCCCCGCGGCGGCGTACCTGGCCGAAAGGCGCCGCCGCGGGGCCCCGCCCGGTCCTGTACACATGGTGTTTCTCGTCCGGGTGATCCTTCCGCAGAGGCGCAAGCCGACCTCCGCAGCGCCACTAGACTGCTGCACAACACGCGTCAGGCCCACAGCGTCGTGCGTCTTCCGCGGCTAGCCCCTCCTCCGCCTGCGGCCGTCGGGACGGCCGTCCGCATGCATTGGACTTGTGAGGACTCACGTGAGCTCGAAACCTGTCGTACTCATCGCTGAAGAGCTGTCGCCCGCGACTGTGGACGCACTCGGCCCCGACTTCGAGATCCGGCACTGCAACGGCGCCGATCGAGCCGAGCTGCTCCCCGCGATCGCCGACGTGGACGCGATCCTGATCCGCTCCGCCACCAAGGTCGACGCCGAGGCGGTCGCCGCCGCGAACAAGCTGAAGGTCGTCGCACGAGCCGGCGTCGGCCTGGACAACGTCGACGTCTCCGCCGCCACCAAGGCCGGCGTCATGGTCGTCAACGCCCCGACGTCCAACATCGTGACCGCCGCCGAGCTGGCCTGCGGTCTCATCCTCTCCACCGCCCGCAACATCCCGCAGGCCAACGCCGCGCTGAAGAACGGCGAGTGGAAGCGCAGCAAGTACACCGGCGTGGAGCTCGCCGAGAAGACCCTCGGTGTCGTGGGTCTGGGCCGGATCGGTGCGCTGGTCGCTCAGCGCATGTCCGCCTTCGGCATGAAGGTCGTCGCCTACGATCCCTACGTGCAGCCCGCGCGCGCCGCGCAGATGGGCGTCAAGGTGCTGTCCCTCGACGAGCTGCTCGAGGTCTCCGACTTCATCACCGTGCACCTGCCGAAGACCCCCGAGACCCTCGGCCTCATCGGCGACGAGGCGCTGCGCAGGGTCAAGCCGTCCGTGCGCATCGTCAACGCCGCGCGCGGCGGCATCGTCGACGAGGAGGCGCTGTACTCGGCGCTCAAGGAGGGCCGCGTCGCGGGCGCCGGTCTCGACGTGTACGCAAAGGAGCCGTGCACGGACTCGCCGCTGTTCGAGTTCGACCAGGTCGTGGCCACCCCGCACCTCGGTGCCTCCACCGACGAGGCGCAGGAGAAGGCCGGTATCGCCGTCGCCAAGTCGGTGCGGCTCGCCCTCGCCGGTGAGCTGGTCCCGGACGCGGTGAACGTGCAGGGCGGTGTCATCGCCGAGGACGTCAAGCCGGGCCTGCCGCTCGCCGAGCGCCTCGGCCGGATCTTCACCGCGCTCGCGGGCGAGGTCGCGGTCCGCCTCGACGTCGAGGTGTACGGCGAGATCACCCAGCACGACGTGAAGGTGCTGGAGCTGTCCGCGCTCAAGGGTGTCTTCGAGGACGTCGTCGCCGAGACGGTGTCGTACGTCAACGCGCCGCTGTTCGCGCAGGAGCGGGGCGTCGAGGTACGGCTGACCACCAGCTCCGAGTCGCCCGAACACCGCAACGTCGTGACCGTGCGCGGCACCCTGGGCAACGGCGAGGAGGTGTCGGTCTCCGGCACGCTGGCCGGCCCGAAGCACGTGCAGAAGATCGTCGCCGTGGGGGACTACGACGTCGACCTCGCGCTCGCCGACCACATGCTCGTCCTGCGCTACGAGGACCGTCCCGGTGTCGTCGGCACCGTCGGCCGCATCCTCGGTGAGGCGGGCATCAACATCGCCGGAATGCAGGTCGCCCGTGCGGCGGCCGGCGGGGAGGCGCTGGCGGTGCTGACGGTCGACGACACGGTGGCCTCCGGTGTGTTGGCCGAAGTCGCCGCGGAGATCGGGGCGACGTCTGCCCGTTCGGTGAACCTCGTCTGAGGTTGCCGCTCCTGGGGGCCGCCGCCCCCGGACCCCCGCTTCGGCCCTAACGGCGTCGTCCTCAAACGCCGGAGGGGCCTATGGGTACCGCAAAGGCGCCGGGTGGCTGGAATTCCAGCCACCCGGCGCCTTTTGCGTGCCGTCCGTCGGGCTCAGACCGGGTCCTCCGCCCGTCTCAGACCGTGGCCTCCACGGGCTCCGCCACTTCCTCCTCCGTCTCCCGCACCGGAATCCGGCGCAGCGTCACGGCCGCGGCCACCGCCGCCCCCGCCAGCAGGACCGCTCCGGCGATCGCCACGCCGTGGATGCCGGTGGTGAACGCCTCCCGGGCCGCCGTGGCCAGGGCGTCGCCCGCGCGGTCGGGCAGATGGCCGGCGGTCGCCAGCGCGCCACCGAGGGTCTCGCGGGCCTCGGCCGGGGCCGCAGCCGGCATCTCGTGGCGGTAGAGGGCCGTACCGATGGAGCCGAGGACCGCCATCCCGAGGGCGCCGCCGAACTCCGTGCCGGTCTCCATGAGCGAGGAGGCCGTGCCCGCTTGCTCGACCGGGGCGGTGCCCATCGCGAGGTCGGTGAGCTGGGACATCACCACGACGACACCTGAGGCCAGCACACCTGCGGCGGCCAGGACCGTCCACAGGGAGTCGCTGCCGACGAGGGCGAGCATCGCGTAGCCGCCGGCGGTGACGGCGAAGCCCGCGGCGACGACGTACCCGCGGTCGGCGCCCTTCTGGACGATCGCCGTCGTGACCGGCGCCGCGACACCGATGAGCACCGACGGCAGCAGGCTCCACAGCGCGGCCTCGAGCGGGCTCTTGCCCAGCACCGACTGCAGGTACTGCGTGGTGAAGATCGCCGAGCCCATCATGCCGAACGCCGAGACCAGGGTCAGGACGACCGCCGGGGTGAAGCCGGGGCCGCGGAACAGCGCAGGGGAGATCAGCGGGGAGGCCGCGGTGCGCTGCCGGCGGACGAACAGCGCGGCGAACAGCAGTCCGACGGTCACCGACATGACGTACCGGACGTTCCAGCCCTCGGACGGGATCTCCTTGAGGCCGTAGATGACCGGGAGCACGGCGGCCAGGGACAGGGGGACGCTCAGCCAGTCGAAGCGGCCGGGGTTCGGGTTCTTCGACTCGGGGAGCAGGACCGGGCCGAGGACGAGCAGCAGGGCCATCGCGGGCAGGTTCACCAGGAACACCGAGCCCCACCAGAAGTGCCCGACGAGGATGCCGCTCATCACCGAGCCGAGCGCGATCCCGCCGGTCATCACGCCGGACCACAGACCGATCGCCTTCGCGCGCTCGCCGGGGTCGGTGAACATCGTTCGCAGCAGCGCCATCGTCGAGGGCATCAGGGTCGCGCCACCTATGCCGAGGATCGCGCGGGCCGCGATCAGGGTCTCGGGGCTGTTCGCGTAGGCCGCGAGGACCGAGGCGGCGCTGAAGGCCGCGGCGCCCATGAGAAGGAGCTTGCGGCGGCCGATGCGGTCGCCGAGCGAGCCCATGGTCATCAGCAGGCCGGCGAGGACGAAGCCGTAGATGTCGAAGATCCACAGCTGCTGGGTGCCTGTCGGCCGCAGGTCCGCGCTGATCGCCGGGATGGCGAAGTACAGGACCGACACGTCCATCGAGACCAGCAGCAGCGGAAGCATCAGGACGCCGAGCGCCGTCCATTCGCGGCGTCCGGCACGGGCGGGCGGGTTCGTGGTGGTGCTCGTCGAGTTCGTCATGACAGCGAATGTACGCGCGTCTTAAACGTTTGTCTAGAACGATCGTATAAGTCGCTCGTGTAAATCGCTTGTCTGGGACGTCTGTATGGATCGGGGGTAGGCTGGTCGGCATGGGACACCGTGAGGATCTGCTCGAAGGCGCCAAGCGCTGCCTGCTGGAGAAGGGGTTCGCGCGCACGACCGCGCGCGACATCGTCAAGGAGTCGGGGACGAACCTCGCCTCGATCGGCTACCACTACGGCTCGAAGGACGCGCTCCTCGTGCAGGCCTACATCGCGCTGATCGAGGGGGTGTCCGACGGGTTCCAGGGCGGGGGCGGCGCCGGGATCACCGGTGCGCCGGGCTCGCTGGAGCGGTTCCGGTCGGTGTGGTCGAACGTGATCGACACGATGCGCGAGCCCGGCTCGATGTGGCGGCTCAGCGTGGAGATCATGGCGATGGGCGACCAACTGCCCGAGGTCCGCGACCAGTTGGTCCGCGCACAGCGGGAGGGCGGCCGGGGTCTGGTCGCAATGCTCATGGGGATGCCGGAGGAGGAGGTCTCCGACGAGGCCGCGGACACCGTCGGCCGATTCTATCTCACCCTGATGACCGGGCTCATCGCCCAGTGGACCTTCGACCAGAAGGACGCGCCCGACGCGGACGCCCTCACCGAGGGCCTGCGCCAGGTCATCGAGGCGGCCACCAAGAGGTGACCAGAGCCGGGACCGTGACTAGAGCCGGGACCCCTTCAGTGCCATGTGCAGCAGGAGCCGGTCCTCGCCGTCGTCCAGGTCCAGACCCGTGAGCCGCTCGACCCGGGACAGGCGGTAGTAGAGGGTCTGGCGGTGGATGCCCAGTTCGGCTGCCGTACGGCCCGCCTGGCCCGCGCAGTCGAGATACGCCTCGGCGGTGCGCGCCAGTTCGTGGTGCGCCGGGGTGAGCAGCGGGGCGACCACCGGGTCGTGGGTTGCCTCCGCCGGCAGCGCGGTGAGCAGCCGGTACGGTCCGATACGCGCCCACTCGGCGATCGGGCCCAACCGCGGCTCGGCCCGCGCCGCCCGTGCCGCACCGGCCGCCTCCTGCCAGGCGATCCCCACCTCGGCCAGCCCGTTGCGTGCGGCGGCGACCCCGGCGGCGACCGGCCTGCTCTTCGCAGCGTCCCCACCGACACCACCGCCCAGCCCCTCCGCCCGTTCCAGCAGCCGCCCCGCCGCCGACACCGCCGGGGTCACCGTGTCCGAGGAGCGGAGGCGTACGAGCAGGGCCAGGGACTGTTCGGACGTGCCCCACGGGACCATGCACAAGGCCGTCGCGCCGGGCAGGGTGCGGACGGAGGGGGCGTCGTCGGGGTCGGTGGAGGGCCAGGGGGCGACGCAGACGAGCGTGTGGGGGCCGTCCGCGCGGGAGCCGAGCGCCGTACGGAGTTCCGCCACTGCCATGTCCCGCTGCCAGCCGCGCTCCGCGGTCAGCACCGCCCGCAGCTCTCGGGTGAGGTCGGCCCCGGCCTGGGCCTCGTCCGCGAGGAGCGCGCCGATGCGGACGGTGACCGCCATGGCCGCCGCCAACTGCTGCTCGCTCGGGCCCGGATCGTCGTCCAGGAGCCAGACGTAGCCGAGGACGACACCCCGATGGCGTACCGGCAGACAGATCCGCCCCCGGTGCACGCCGGCCGCCGGGGTCGGCGGGATGCGGACCGGTCCCGTCGCTCGGGTGATGCCGAAGCCCTCGAACCACGCGCGGACGGCCGCCGTGGAGCGGCGGGTCAGGATCGAGCGGGTGCGGACGGGATCCAGCGCGGCCGCGTCCAGCTCGTCCTCGCTGTCGTAGGCGCCGAAGGCGATCAGCTCGAAGTCGCGGTTCTCCAGGGTCGCCGGGGCGCCCAGCAGCTCCGAGATCTCGTCCACGAGCTCCTGGTAGTCACCCCTGTGACCCGTGCGGTCCGCCGTCATTCGGGCATTCTCCCGCATTTTCCGGCCGCCTTCATACATCTGTCTGAGATCCCGTGCACGGATGCGTGACAGCTGTCGATGGCAGACGATCGGAGGGATCCTTAGGTTTCACGGTGGTTCTCCGTGCCGTACCCGAAACAACACCAAGTCGGTGTTACGGCCCTCTCTTGGTCTTGTTTGTGGAGGTGCCCCGTGCTGGGTCCCGTGATTCTCGCCGCGTCGCGCAGCGACCGGATGCGACGCCTGATCTCGGCGGCCCCGGTGACCAAGCAGGTCGTCGACCGCTTCATCCCCGGTGAGACCGTCGGCGACATCGTGCCGATCATCAAGGACCTGACCTCCAAGGGTCTCGAACTGACCATGGACGTGGTCGGCGAGGACATCACCACCCCCGAGCAGGCCGCCGCCGCCCGCGACGCCTACCTCCAGCTCGTCGACCGGCTCGCGGAGCTGGAGCTCGGCCCCAAGGTCGAGATGTCCGTCAAGCTCTCGATGTTCGGCCAGGCCCTCCCCGGAGGCCACGAGCTCGCGCTCGCCAACGTCCGTCCCGTCGTCGAGGCCGCCGCCGCGATCGGCACCACCGTCACCCTCGACGCCGAGGACCACACCACCCTCGACTCGATGTTCGCGATCCACGAGGAGCTGCGGAAGGACTTCCCGCAGACCGGCTGCGTCATCCAGGCCTACCTCTTCCGCACCGAGGCCGACGCCCGCCGCCTCGCCGAGAGCGGCAGCCGCGTGCGCCTGGTGAAGGGCGCGTACAAGGAGCCCGCCGAGGTCGCGTACCAGCAGAAGCACGAGATCGACAAGGCGTACGTCCGGATCCTGAGGGCTCTCATGGAGGGCGAGGGGTATCCGATGGTCGGGTCCCACGACCCGCGCCTGATCTCCATCGCCCAGGAGCTCGCACACAAGGCCGGACGCAAGCCGGACGAGTACGAGTTCCAGATGCTCTACGGCATCCGCAGCGACGAGCACCTGAGGCTCGCCGCCGAGGGACACCGGATGCGCGTCTATACGGCGTACGGCACCGACTGGTACGGCTACTTCATGCGCCGCCTGGCGGAGAAGCCGGCGAACCTGCGCTTCTTCGTCCGCTCGATGATCAGCAAGGGCTGAGCCCCAACACCCGCTCACGTACAAGGAGTTCGGATCTCATGGACGCTGTGACCCAGGTCCCCACCCCCGTCAACGAGCCGGTGCACGGCTACGCCCCCGGCTCGCCCGAGCGTGCCCGTCTCGAGGCCAAGCTCAAGGAGCTGGCCGAGAACCCGATCGACCTGCCGATGACCATCGGCGGCGAGAAGCGGCTGGGCGGCGGCGAGGCCTTCCAGGTCGTCCAGCCGCACAACCACAAGGCCGTCCTCGGCACGCTCCGCAACGCCACCCAGCAGGACGCCCAGGACGCCATCGACGCGGCCCTGGCCGCCGCGCCCGCGTGGCGTGCCATGTCCTTCGACGACCGCGCCGCGATCATCCTGCGCGCCGCCGAGCTGCTGGCCGGCCCCTGGCGCGAGACCATCGCCGCCTCCACCATGCTCGGCCAGTCCAAGACGGCCCAGCAGGCCGAGATCGACAGCCCCTGCGAGCTGGTCGACTTCTGGCGCTTCAACGTCCACTACGCCCGCCAGATCCTGGCCGAGCAGCCCCCGGCCAACTCCCCGGGCGTCTGGAACCGCCTCGACCACCGCCCGCTCGAGGGCTTCGTCTACGCGATCACGCCGTTCAACTTCAGCGCCATCGCGGGCAACCTGCCCACCGCTCCCGCGCTGATGGGCAACGTCGTCGTCTGGAAGCCGTCCCCGACCCAGACCCACGCCGCCGTGCTGCTCATGCAGCTCCTGGAGGAGGCCGGTCTGCCCAAGGGCGTCATCAACCTCGTCACCGGTGACGGCATCGAGGTCTCCAAGGTCGCCCTGGAGCACCGCGACCTGGCCGGCATCCACTTCACGGGCTCGACCAAGACCTTCCAGCACCTGTGGAAGACGATCGGCACCAACATCGAGAAGTACCGCTCCTACCCGCGTCTGGTCGGCGAGACCGGCGGCAAGGACTTCCTGGTCGCCCACCCGAGCGCCGACCGCGCCGTCCTCAAGACCGCGCTGACCCGCGGTGCCTTCGAGTACCAGGGCCAGAAGTGTTCGGCGACCTCCCGGGCGTACATCCCGGCGTCGATCTGGAACTCCGGCTTCAAGGAGGAGTTCGCGGCCGAGATCGACGGTCTGACCATGGGTGACGTCACCGACCTGGCGAACTTCATCGGCGCCGTCATCGACGAGCGTGCCTTCGCCAAGAACAAGGCCGCCATCGACCGCGCCCAGGCCGACCCGACCTGCACGATCGTCGCGGGCGGCTCCTACGACGACTCGGTCGGCTACTTCGTGCGCCCGACCGTCGTCGAGTGCACCGACCCGGAGAACGAGGTCTTCCGCACCGAGTACTTCGGCCCGTTCCTTGCTGTGCACGTCTACGACGACAGTTCGGCCGACCAGTACGACGAGATGCTGACCCAGATGGAGTCGGTGTCCGACTACGCCCTCACCGGCTCGGTCATCTCCAACGACCGCGCGGCGGCGGCGTACACGATGGAGAAGCTCCGCTACGCCGCGGGCAACTTCTACATCAACGACAAGTCGACCGGCGCCGTCGTCGGCCAGCAGCCCTTCGGCGGCGGCCGCGCCTCCGGCACCAACGACAAGGCCGGCGCCCCGCAGAACCTGCTGCGCTGGACCCTGACCCGCGCCATCAAGGAGACGCTGGTCGCGCCGACCGACTACACGTACCCGCACATGGGCTGACCAGCCCTCCCGAACCCGGGCCGGGAAGCCTGACCCCCGAGCAGGCTTCCCGGCCCGCTTCCATGTCCGGGCAGACTCTCCGTATGACCTTCAAGGAGAGCGAGACGGTCGCGACCGACGACGGCGTACGGCTGTGGGCGGCCCGGTCCGGCCCGGGGGACCCGCTGGTGCTGTGCCACGGCGGGCCGGGCCTGTGGGACATGTTCGGCGACGTCGCCGCGCTGCTGGCGGACGTGACCCCGGTCGTCCGCTGGGACCAGCGCGGGTGCGGGCGGTCGCAGCGGTGCGACGGGCCGTGGACCAGCGAGCGGTTCGTGGCGGACCTGGACGCCGTACGACGCCACTTCGGCCTGGACCGGTTGGCGCTGCTCGGCCACTCCTGGGGCGCGCAGCTGGTGCTGAGCTACGCGCTCGCCCACCCGGAGCGGGTGAGCACGCTGGTGTACGTCGCCGGCACGGGCATCGGCCCCGACGCCGACTGGCACCCCGCCTACGCGGCGAACTTCCGCGCCCGCCTTGCCGACCACCCCGAACGTTTCGCTCACTTTCGGGAGTTGACGGACCGTCCGCGGCTGACGGACGACGAGGAGCGCGAGCGCGCGGTGCTCCAGTGGTCGGTCGAGTTCGAGGACCGGGAGGGGGCGCTGGAGCCTGCCCGGCGCATGGCCGACCCGTGGTTCCCGATCAACCACGCCTGCAACAGGGCCCTCAACGACGAGCGCAAACGCGACTGGGGCACCCCCGAGCTGCACGCCGCGTGCCGGTCCCTCGACGTGCCCGTGCTGATCGTCGACGGCGTCCGGGACATCCGCCCCCGCGCGGCCGTGGACTCCCTGGAGCGCGCACTTACCCGGGTAAGACGGGTGGTCCTGCCCAACGCCGGGCACCTACCCTGGGCGGACGACCCGAAGGGCTTCCGGGAGGCGGTGACGACGGCGCTGTGACCGGCCACCTCCGCACGGCACACACCGCCGATCTCACTCCCGCCGAACTCCGCGCCGCCCGCGCCCTCATGGCCGCCGCGTTCGGTGAACGCTTCGACGACGAGGACTGGGATCACGGCCTCGGCGGTATCCACGCCCTCGTCCACGACGACGCCGGACTCGCCGCCCACGGCTCGGTCGTGATGCGCCGGGCGCGGCACCGGGAGCGCTGGCTGCGCGTCGGATACGTCGAGGCAGTGGGCGTACGGCCCGATGCGCGCCGCAGTGGACTGGGCGGGCAGGTCATGGGCGCCCTGGAGCGGGTGATCGACCGGGCGTACGACCTCGGCGCCCTCTCGGCGAGCGAGGACGGCGCCCGGCTCTACGCGGCCCGGGGCTGGCAGCTGTGGCCCGGCCGGATCCTCGCCCTCTCCCCGTACGGGCCCGTCCCGCTGCCCGAGGAGGAGGGCAGCCTCTATGTGCTCCCCGCCCTCGCCGGACCGCTCGACCCCGCCCACGAGCTGCTCTTCGACTGGCGGGACGGCGATGTGCTCTGACCGCCGAGGGCACTCCCCCCCGAAACGGCGAAACCGCAGCTCGCGGCGGTGTGACTCAATCTGCCGTCTCAGATAGTAGGAAGTCCGACTAATTGTAGAGACAGACGCGCGCTCCTCGCTTAGCGTTGTAGGAGCCGAACGTCTCGCTCGATCAAGCGAATGGCGGTCGTGAGCCGGGCCCCGTGCAGGCAACCCCTGCGGCACCGCTCCCCGCCCCATCCGGCGTCTCGTAACCCCCTTTCCTCCGCACTGCACATTTGTCGAAGGAGTCGATTTCCATGGCCGAGACGACCGTCCGCCGCCGAGTCCGCCACGTGTCCCGCACGAGCGAGTCCGACCGCAAGAACGCCGCCGCAGCCCTTCAGCGCGCCCTCGACCGCCGCGACAACGGCGGCGAGACCGGCCACTGAGCCGGAGCGCCACCGACGTACCACCACTGATCCGGGAGCCGCGCCCGCACGGGGTGCGGCGCGGTCTCACCGGCCGCGCCGCACCTCGAAGTGGTCGATCCGCCGGCCGCTCTGCGCCAGCGCCGACACCTTCAGCCTCGGGGACGTGCCCGCCTCCGCCTCCACCGAGAGGAAGGAGAAGCCGGTGTACCGCACCCGGGACCACTCCACCGACTCCGCCTCGGCGGTCCGCTCCTTCGTCCAGTGGAAGCTCTTCACCGCGTCGTGCCGGGTGACGTGCCCCTCGTAGCTGTCCTTGACGCCCGAGGGGAACCCGTACAGGTCCCGGCCGCCGCCGCCCGCGGTGACGTACACGATCCCGTCCCGCGTCGGATCCGTCTCCGCGCCGACCGGCACCGCCCGGCCCACCTCGCCGTCGCGCACGGCGTCCGTCCGCTCGTACACATGGTTGTGCCCGTTGATCACCAGGTCCACCTGGTGCTTGGCGAACAGCGGCAGCCACTCCGCGCGGATCCCGCCGTCCGAGGCGTGCTGCGACGTCGAGTACGCGCAGTGGTGGAAGAAGACCACGACGAACTCGACCTCCGGCGCCGCGCGCAGCTCACCGAGCCTGCGGTCCAGCCATCGCGTCTGCCGGCCGCCCGTGTAGCCGAGGTTGGCGGGGATCTCGTACGACACGTCGTTCGCGTCCAGCGCCACGAAGGCGACGTTGCCGTAGACGAAGTCGTAGACGCCGGGCGCCGCGTGCGGGTCGAAGCCGCTGTCGGGGAGCGAGAAGCGGGCGAGCTGGCCGCCGTAGCCGTCCGGCGAGTACCAGGCCTCCATGTCGTGGTTGCCGGTGGTCACCATCCACGGCACCGACCTGGCGACCGGCTCGGTCTGCTTCAGGAACAGGTCCCAGAACTGGGGGTCGTAGCCGTCCGAGGTCTTCCCGCTGCCGTTGACGTTCGCGTAGCAGATGTCGCCCGCGTGGAGATGGAAGGCGGGCTTCTGGCGCAGCAGTACGTGGTCGTTGCTGTTCGCCGCCGTGCTGACCCCCTGGTCGCCGAAGGCCGTGAACACGAATCGCTCCGGGGTCGCGGGCGCCGTACGGAACGACGCGATGGTGGAGCGGTGGGCCGGGGCCGCCGGGTCCCAGCCGTCGTGGCCGACGCCGTAGTAGTACGTCGCGCCGGGGCGCAGGCCGTCCAGGGCGGCGTGCACGTAGTACTGCTCGATCGCCGCCCGCACCCCCTGCACCCCCGGCGTGTACAGGTTGCGCACCTCGGCCGGGATCCGGCGGCTCAGGTCGTCGGGCTGCAACCCGACGCGCACATACGGCCGTTGGACCGCCAGCGGCACCTGCCAGGAGATCCGCATCCGGGTCTTCGGATCGGCGCCGAAGGCGAGATGGCGGCCGAAGGGGGCGACGGCGGAGCCCGCCACCCGCGAGGTCGCCGGGGCCGGACCGGGCGCCGCGTCGGGGGACCCCGAACAGCCCGCGAGCAGGCCGCCCGCCACCGCGCCCGCCGTCACCAGTGTCCGGCGCCGGGTGAACCGGGTGCGCAGGTACTCGTACTGCTCGGCCATGCTCATCCGGCGGGCGAGATGAGGGGGGATGCCGACGTCGGGGACGGGGGGTCCGGGGGGTGTCCCCCTGGAAAACGCAGCCATGGGGGTGAAGTTCCCAGCAGACTCCAACGGCCGCCCTACGTACGGGTGAACTCCGCTCGAACCGCTGACGCCGTCACTCGTCCGAGTACCCCTGCCCGGTCCGTATGGCGGACGGCCCATGTCATCCCATGGGACGAGGGGTAGGGTGCCGATATGTCTCGCAGCATCAATCTCGCAGTGATTCCCGGTGACGGCATCGGCCAGGAAGTCGTGGCCGAAGGCCTCAAGGTCCTCTCCGCCGTCCTTCCGCAGGATGTGAAGCTGGAGACCAAGGAGTACGACTTCGGCGCCAAGCGCTACCACGCCACCGGTGAGACCCTCACCGACGCCGACCTCGCCGCCCTGAAGCAGCACGACGCGATCCTGCTCGGCGCCATCGGTGACCCGTCGGTCCCGTCCGGTGTCCTCGAGCGCGGCTTCCTGCTCAAGCTCCGCTTCGCGTTCGACCATCACGTCAACCTGCGTCCGAGCAAGCTGCTCCCGGGTGTGGCCACCCCGCTCGCCGGCCAGCCGCAGATCGACTTCGTCGTGGTTCGTGAGGGCACCGAGGGTCCGTACACCGGCAACGGCGGCACCATCCGCAAGGGCACCGAGCACGAGGTCGCCACCGAGGTCTCCGTCAACACGGCGTTCGGTGTCGAGCGCGTGGTCCGCGACGCGTTCGCCCGCGCCCAGGCCCGTCCGCGCAAGAAGCTCACGCTGGTCCACAAGAACAACGTGCTGACCTTCGCCGGGCACTTGTGGACGAACGTCTTCAACAAGGTGTCCGCCGAGTACCCGGAGGTCGACACCGACTACATCCACGTCGACGCGGCGACGATCTACCTCGTCACCCAGCCCGAGCGCTTCGACGTGATCGTCACCGACAACCTCTTCGGCGACATCATCACGGACCTCGCCGCGGCCGTCTCCGGCGGCATCGGCGTCGCCGCGAGCGGGAACATCAACCCGTCCGGCGAGTTCCCCTCGATGTTCGAGCCCGTGCACGGCTCGGCGCCCGACATCGCCGGTCAGGGCAAGGCCGACCCCACCGCCACGGTCCTGTCCGTCGCCCTCCTGCTGCGCCACCTCGGCTACGAGTCGGAGGCGGTCCGTATCGAGGACGCCGTCTCCGCCGACCTCGCGGAGCGCGGCGAACTGCCCGCCCGCGGCACCTCCGAGATCGGCGACGCGCTCTCCGTACGAGTAGCCGGCTGACCCCGGCGGGCTGCGAGAACCTTCGAAGCCGTCGGGCAGCTCAGGCGCCCGGCGGCTTCCCCATGTCCCCCGCCGGGTGCCACCATCGACCCCTGGGCCGCATTCACCCCGATTCCTTCCACCGCTGCCCGCGCGCGATAATCGAACGCGGAGCCGCGGTATGAGGGAAAGCTCGGACGTCCAAGCACAGGCCACCGGCCGTGCGGGGGTGAGCGCGGACCGACACACACAACCGGTGAAGGACAACCACTGATGACGACGCCCACGATCGAGCTCAAGCCCTCCGCCAGTTCGACCTCCGCCGCCGAGCGCGAGGCGATCCTGGCCAACCCCGGGTTCGGCCGCCACTTCACCGACCACATGGTGACGATCAAGTGGACGGAGGGCCGGGGCTGGCACGACGGCCAGCTCGTTCCGTACGCGCCGATCCCCCTCGACCCCGCCACCAACGTCCTGCACTACGCCCAGGAGATCTTCGAGGGCCTCAAGGCCTACCGCCGCCCCGACGGCTCCGTGGCCACCTTCCGCCCGGACCAGAACGCCAAGCGCTTCCAGCGCTCCGCCCGTCGTCTGGCCATGCCCGAGTTGCCGGTCGAGACGTTCATCGAGGCCTGTGACGTCCTCGTCCAGCAGGACAAGGACTGGGTGCCCGCACACGGCGGCGAGGAGTCCCTCTATCTGCGTCCCTTCATGATCGCGACGGAGGTCGGCCTGGGCGTCAAGCCGGCCAACGAGTACCTCTTCCTCGTCATCGCCTCTCCGGCCGGCGCCTACTTCGCCGGCGGTGTGAAGCCGGTCTCCATCTGGGTCTCCGAGGACCGCGTCCGCGCCGTCCCCGGCGGCGTGGGCGACGCCAAGACGGGCGGCAACTACGCGGCCTCCCTCCTCGCCCAGGCCGAGGCCACCACCCACGGCTGCGACCAGGTCTGCTATCTCGACGCGGTCGAGCACCAGTGGGTCGAGGAACTCGGCGGCATGAACCTGTACTTCGTGTACGGCGACCGGATCGTCACCCCCACCCTCACCGGCTCCATCCTCGAAGGCGTCACCCGCGACTCCCTCCTCACGGTTGCCCGCGACCTCGGCTACCAGGCCGAGGAGGGCCGTATCTCCCTCGACCAGTGGCAGCGCGACTCGGAGAACGGCACCCTCACCGAGGTCTTCGCCTGCGGCACCGCGGCCGTCATCACCCCGGTCGGCACGGTCAAGCGCAGCACCGGCGCCGAGTGGAAGCAGTCCGACGGCGAGACCGGCGAGGTCACGGCCCGCCTCCGCTTGGCCCTCCTCGACATCCAGCGCGGCATCACCGAGGACCAGCACGGCTGGATGCACCCGCTGGGCTGACCCCGACGCGTACGGGCGGCCCGACATCGGCCGCCCGTTCGACGCGTACCGGCTTCTCGGCACGGGTATTCACTGAATCCGCGGGGGCGTGCCGTCCCGCATGCGCGAACACGGACGGGGGAGGGGCGCGGGTGAACGGAGGGCCGCCGGTACCGCGACTGCGCTGGCTGCTACGGGCGTTACGGACTCCGCGGCGCCCACAGAGCCTCACCGTGCTCGTGCTGCTCGCCGCCGTCGCCGGAGTGCTGTTGTGGCGCGCCGCCTCCATGGACAGCTACGGCCAGAACCTCGCCCTCAACCTGGGCACCGACCTGGTGGGCGTCGCCATCACCGTGTTCGTGATCGGCCCGCTGATCTCCCGGGCGCAGGAGGGCCGGGTCCGCGAGCACACCCGGCTCGACTACGAGTGGTTCAGCGCCCAGGTCTACGGCTCGACGTCCAACGTGAAGGTGCTGGACACCTTCTCCAACCTGTTCGGCCCGCAGTACTCCGAACGCCTCTTCCGCGGCATCCGCTCCGCGACCGCCCACGGAGCCCGGGTCCAGATCCTGCTCCTCGACCCCGACTCGCTCGCCGTCATCCTGCGCGGCCGTGAACTGGGCGAGCAGAGTGCCGACATCCGCCGCGACATCCTGCGCAATCTGCGTACGCTCAGCCAGTTCGCGCGCCGGCTCGACGGCACCTCCCAGCAGTTCCTGGAGGTCCGGCTCTGCTCGACCTCACCCGGAGTGACGCTCTACCGCTGGGACGAGCGCTCCCTGGTCTCCTTCCTCACCGTCGGCCGGCTGTCCGGGGAGGGTGTGCAACTCGAAGTCGCCGTACGCTCCCCGCTCGGCGTCTTCGTCGAGCAACGGTTCGACGAGCTGTGGCAGCAGAGCAAGCCGATGGAGCGGTTCACCCATCTGCCACTGACCCTGGTCGACGCGACCGACGGCCGTCGCGAGTTCACCTGCCGCTTCATCTACGTCGAAGACTGTCTGTACGTCGCCGGGCACGACCTGGTCTCGTACATGGCACGCCACCGCCTCGACCAACTCTCCGCGTACAGCGAGGCCTTGACCGTCCAGGGCGCCCACGAACTGCTCGTGATCGATGACGAGACCGAGCTGCACGGGCTGCTCATCCAGCACTTCGCGGAGAAGTACGATGCGTCGGCGACCACATTCGTCGAATTGCGGCCGGCGGTCCTGGTCACGGAATAGAGGCCCCGCACAGATGAGTTCAGCGCTCCACCCAGCTCCCGCTCTTCGCACGAGCCCCCGATACCGCGCCTTCACACCCCGTGACCTGGACGGACTGCTCCAGCAGCGCGTGCACCTGCCGTCCGAGGACCGGCTCGCCCTGCGCGCGGTCTCGTCGGTCCTGCCGTTCCGCACGAACGCGTACGTGGTGGACGAGCTGATCGACTGGTCGGCGGTGCCCGACGACCCGATCTTCCGGCTGACGTTCCCACAGGCCGGGATGCTGCCGGCGACCGATCTGCGCCGGATGCAGGAGTTGCTGTCCTCCCAGGCACCCAAGGCCGAGATCCAGCGCACGGCCCACGAGATCCGGATGCGGCTGAATCCGCACCCCTCGGGCCAGCTCGACGCCAATGTCCCCGTCCACGAGGGCCGACGGCTGACGGGACTTCAGCACAAATACCCGGAGACGGTGCTGGTCTTCCCACGCCAGGGCCAGACCTGCCACGCCTACTGCACCTACTGCTTCCGCTGGCCCCAGTTCGTCGGCGAGGCCGACCTGCGCATCGCCACGGACGACATCGCGGCGACATCGGCCTATCTGCGCGCCCACCGCGAGGTCGCCAGCGCGCTGATCACGGGCGGCGACCCGTTGGTGATGAGCACCGAGGTACTGAGCCGCTACGTCGAACCGCTCCTGGAGATCGACACGATCCGCTCGATCCGCATCGGCACCAAGTCGCTGGCCTTCTGGCCGTACCGCTTCACCACGGACCGCGACGCGGACGATCTCCTCCGTCTGTTCGAGAGGGTCGTCGCGAGCGGCCGCCACCTCGCCCTCATGGCCCACTTCACGCATCCGCAGGAGCTGCGCCCGCCCATCGTGCGGGAGGCGATGCGCCGGGTGCGCGACACGGGCGCCGTGATCCGCTGCCAGGGCCCACTGGTGGCCGGGATCAACGACAACGCCGAGGCGTGGGCGGAGCTCTGGGAGGAGACGACCACCCTCGGGGCGGTGCCGTACTACCAGTTCGTGGAGCGCGACACCGGCCCGCAGGGCTACTTCGGGGTGCCGCTCGCCCGCGGCCACGCGATCTTCCGTGACGCGTACGCCCGTGTCTCCGGCCTCGCCCGTACGGTGCGCGGTCCGGTGATGTCGGCGATGCCGGGCAAGGTGTGTGTGGACGGCGTCGCCGAGGTGGCCGGCGAGCAGGTCTTCGTCCTCCACCTGATCCAGGCCCGCGACCCGGCCTTGGTCGACCGCCCGTTCTTCGCGGCGTACGACGAGGGCGCCACCTGGTTCACCGACCTGAAGCCCGCGTTCGGCGCATCGCGATTTCTGCCGGGGCTGGAGGCCGGGTGACATGGGTACCACTCAGCCCGGACCGGCCGCAGCGGTTCCGTGGCTGGCTCTCACAGCCGCGGTGCTGTTTTCGAGCGTGATGGCCCTGATCACGATCGTTCTGAAGATCAGAGAGCGTCGGACCATCGGCGAGGCCTTGCCGGCGGCGGCTGTCGCCTTCGCGGCGACCATGGGCCTGTGCCTGTCGAGCCTGAGCGCGGTCAGACTGATCCAGGGACCGGGGCGATGGGGCCGGCGGGGCACGACGCTGTGGCGGTCCAAGGCATGCGCGTCCAGTTAGAGCGACGGTCAATATCTTCAGCTGGAACTGACAGTCAAAGGTTCTCCTTCTTGCATCCTGTGTTTAGAGTGGTGCTCTAAATCGAGGAAGCCAAGGAGGTGCTGGGACGTGAGACTGACGCCCACGGAGCGTGACCGGCTGCTGCTGTTCTCGGCCGCCGAGCTGGCCCGTGCCCGCAAGGCCCGCGGCCTCAGGCTGAACGTGCCGGAGGCCACCGCGCTCATCGCCGACACCGTCTGCGAGGCCGCCCGCGACGGCGCCCGGCTCGCCGAGGCCATCGAGCGCGCCCGCTCCGTGCTCGGCCCGGCAGACGTGCTGCCCGGCGTCGTCGACGTCGTCACCGAGGTGCACGTCGAGGCAGTCTTCGACGACGGTTCGCGGCTCGCCGTCGTCTCCGATCCGATCGGCGGTGGCGGGCTGGGCGAGCGGGCGCCGGGCGCGCTGCTGCCGGGGCCCGAGCACGCCGAGCCGGACGCGGTCGTACGGCTCACTGTCACCAACACCGCCACCGTCCCCGTCTCCGTCACCTCCCACTTCCACTTCTTCGAGGCCAACCCGCGGCTCGACTTCGCCCGCGCCGAGGCCTATGGCATGCGGCTCGCCGTACCCGCCGGGTCGTCCGTGCGATTCGGGCCGGGGGAGAGCGCCGAGGTCGGGCTCGTCCCCATCGGCGGCGAGCGGATCGCGATCGGCTTCGCCGGGCTCGTGGACGGGCCGCTGGATGCGCCGGGGGCGAGGGACGAGGCTCTGCGCCGGGCCGCTGCCTGCGGATATCTGGGAGTCGAGAACCGATGAACCCCTACGAGTACGCCGCCACCCACGGCCCCCGCGCCGGCGACCGAGTCCGCCTGGGCGACTCGGGTCTGGTGATCCGTGTCGAGTCCGATGCGCAGCTCCACGGCGACGAGTTCCTCGCCGGGTTCGGCAAGACCGCGCGCGACGGGCTGCACCTCAAGGCGGCCGCCGTCCGCGAGACCTGCGACGTCGTGATCAGCAACGTCGTCGTGATCGACGCGGTGCAGGGCATCCGCAAGGTGTCCATCGGCATCCGCGAGGGGCGGATCTGCGGCATCGGGCGGGCCGGGAACCCCGACACCCTCGACGGTGTGGACGTCGTCGTCGGCACCGGTACGTCGATCGTTTCCGGCGAGGGGCTCATCGCCACCGCCGGTGCCGTCGACACCCATGTCCACCTGCTGTCCCCGCGCATCATGGAGGCCTCGCTGGCCTCCGGCGTCACGACGATCATCGGGCAGGAGTTCGGGCCGGTGTGGGGCGTCGGCGTCAACTCGCCCTGGGCACTGCGGCACGCATTCAGCGCGTTCGACGCCTGGCCGGTCAACATCGGCTTCCTGGGCCGGGGTTCGTCCTCGCACGAAGCCCCTCTCGTCGAGGCGCTCGCCGAGGGGGGCGCCTCGGGCTTCAAGGTGCACGAGGACATGGGCGCCCACACCCGCGCCCTGGACACGGCGTTGCGTGTCGCCGAGGAGCACGACGTCCAAGTCGCCCTGCACAGCGACGGGCTGAACGAGTGTCTGTCGGTCGAGGACACCCTGCGCGTCCTCGAGGGCCGTACCATCCACGCCTTCCACATCGAGGGCTGCGGCGGCGGACACGTCCCCAACGTGCTGAAGATGGCCGGGGTTGCGAACGTCATCGGTTCCTCCACCAACCCCACCCTGCCCTTCGGCCGGGACGCGGTGGCCGAGCACTACGGCATGATCGTCTCCGTCCACGACCTCAAGACCGACCTGCCCGGCGACGCCGCCATGGCCCGCGACCGCATCCGCGCCGGGACGATGGGCGCCGAGGACGTGCTGCACGACCTGGGCGCCATCGGCATCACCTCGTCGGACGCACAGGGCATGGGGCGGGCCGGCGAGACCGTGCGCCGTACCTTCGCGATGGCCGGGAAGATGAAGGCCGAGTTCGGCGCCCCGGACGACCACGACAACGAGCGCGTCCTGCGCTACATGGCCAAGCTGACCATCAACCCCGCCCTCGCGCACGGCCTTTCGCACGAGGTCGGCTCCATCGAGGTCGGCAAGCTCGCCGACATCGTGCTGTGGCGGTCGGAGTACTTCGGCGCCAAGCCGCAGCTCGTCCTCAAGGCCGGCTTCCCGGCGTACGGCGTGGTCGGTGACCCCAACGCGGCGACCGACACCTGTGAACCCCTCGTCCTGGGCCCGCAGTTCGGCGCCCACGGCGCGACCCCGGCCGACCTCTCCGTCGCCTTCGTCGCGCGGGCCGCGCTGGACCAGGGCAACGACTCGATGCCGACGCGCAGGAGACGGGTCGCCGTGCGCGGCACGCGCGGTATCGGTCCGGCCGACCTGCGCCTCAACTCCCGTACCGGAGCAGTGGACGTCGACCAGCGCACGGGACTGGTCACCCTGGACGGAGAACCGGTCAGCTCCGAACCCGCCGACTCGGTCACCCTCAACCGCCTCTACTTCCTGTAAGGATCACCCATGTCTGCTGCCGCCGACGGCTTCCGCATGCCCGCCGAGTGGACCCCGCACGAGCGCACCTGGATGGCGTGGCCGGGCCCGAACCCCACCTTCGACGACCCGGACGACCTCGCCGCCTCCCGCGCCGCCTGGGCATCGGTCGCGCGTGCCGTCCGCCGCTTCGAGCCGGTGACGGTGGTGTGCGGCCCGGGACAGTCCACGGAGGCCGGCCGACTGCTCGGCCCGGACATAGCCACCGTCGAACGCGACCTCGACGACGCCTGGATGCGCGACATCGGCCCCACCTTCCTCACCAACGGCAAGGGTGAACTGGCCGCCGTGGACTGGACGTTCAACGGCTGGGGCGCCCAGCACTGGGCCCGCTGGGAGCACGACGCGAAGATCGCCGCGCATGTCTCGGACCTCGCGGGCGCGAAGACGTACGCCTCGAAGCTGGTCAACGAGGGTGGGGCGATCCACGTCGACGGCGAGGGCACGGTCCTGCTGACGGAGACGGTCCAGCTCGGCCCTGAGCGCAACCCGGACTGGTCGCGTGAGCAGGTCGAGGCGGAGATTCACGCCCACCTCGGCACCCGCAAGGCGATCTGGCTGCCGCGCGGTCTCACCGGTGACTATCCTCCCCCACTGCCTGAACAGCGTGGGGGGACCCCCAACGGCTTCGGCACCCTCGGTCACGTCGACATCGTCGCCGCCTTCGCCCGGCCCGGCGTCGTCGTCGCCCACCACCAGCCGGACCCGGCGCACCCCGACCACGCAGTGACCGAGGAGGTTATCGGCATCCTGCGGTCCCAGACGGACGCGCGGGGCCGGCAGCTGGAGGTCGTCGAGGTGCCCGCGCCGACCGTCCTGGAGGCCGACGGCCACTGGGCCGACTACTCCTACATCAACCACTACCTCTGCAACGGCGGCGTCGTGCTGTGCGGCTTCGGCGACCCGCGCGACGAGACAGCGGCCGGGATCTTCCGCCGGCTGTTCCCGGAACGGACGGTGACGCTGGTGGACGCCCGTACGATCTTCGCAGGCGGTGGCGGTATCCACTGCGTCACCCAGCAGCAGCCGAAGATCTAGGAGCAGCGCATGGCCGGTGGGCGCAGACAGGCCCCGCCCCGCGAGGACGTGCTCGCCGCCGCCATGGACATGATCGCCGAACGCGGTCTGGAGAAGCTCACCATGGCGGCGCTGGGCCGAGAGGTCGGCATGAGCAGCGGCCATCTCCTCTACTACTTCCGCTCCAAGGACGAACTGCTCCTGCGCACGCTGGAGTGGAGCGAGGGCAGGCTCGGCACCGAACGCGGTCGGCTGCTCACCCGCGCCGGTTCGGCCCGTGAGCGCCTGGACGCGTACGTCGACCTGTACGTCCCGGACGGCCCCCGCGACCCGCACTGGACGCTGTGGCTGGAGGTCTGGAACCGTTCGCAGACCGCCGCCGACGACGCCCGCGACCGCCAGGCCGCGATCGAGGGCGCCTGGCATCGCGACCTCGTCGCCCTGCTCGCCGAGGGTGTCTCGCGCGGCGAGTTCCGGACGGTCGACGCCGACCGCTTCGCGGCCCGGCTGCGCGCCCTCCTGGACGGTTTCTCCATCCATGTGGCGGTCGGCCTGCGCGGCACGGACCGGGCCCAGGTCATGGCTCACGTAAGGGAGTTCCTGGCGGAGTCGCTCCTGGCGCCGGCCGGGAAGTGACGCCCACCCCGCCCGGGAATTCCTTGTGCGGTACGTCACCATGCGGGACATGAAGAACCTGGACGCGACCCGCAAGCCGTCCACCCAGGCGCCCGCATCCTGAGACGGGCCGAAACGCGCGGGCGGAATGTGCCAGACTGCCCCCGTGCCCTCGTTCGTCATGATTATTGGCAGCAGGCGCGCCGGTCCGCAGTGACCACTACGTACGACCAGGTACGGGTGGCCACCGTCGTCCTCGACCCGCGCGCAGACCTCTCGCACCCGCGAGAGGTTTTTTCGTTTTCCGGCCCACCTCAGCCGGAGGCGGAGCGCGAGGGACCATGGGGGGACGGTGGAGCCGGTCATTCCGGTAAGACCGAGATTCGACACAGGAGCCTTGAGACCATGACCGAGACGGCAACCAGTGAGCTCGACGACTCGTTCCACGTCTTCGACACCACGCTGCGCGACGGCGCTCAGCGCGAGGGCATCAACCTCACCGTCGCGGACAAGCTCGCCATCGCACGGCACCTGGACGACTTCGGCGTGGGCTTCATCGAGGGCGGCTGGCCCGGCGCGAACCCGCGGGACACCGAGTTCTTCGCCCGCGCCCAGGAAGAGATCGCCTTCAAGCACGCCCAGCTGGTCGCCTTCGGCGCCACCCGCCGCGCGGGCGCCAAGGCCGCCGAGGACCCGCAGGTCAAGGCGCTCCTGGAGTCCGGCGCCCCGGTCATCACCCTGGTCGCCAAGTCCCACGACCGGCATGTGGAGCTGGCGCTGCGCACCACGCTCGACGAGAACCTGGAGATGGTCCGGGACACGGTGTCCCACCTGAAGGCGCAGGGCCGCCGGGTCTTCGTCGACTGCGAGCACTTCTTCGACGGCTACCGCGCCAACCCCGAGTACGCGAAGGCGGTCGTCCGGGCGGCCTCGAACGGGGGCGCCGACGTCGTGGTCCTGTGCGACACCAACGGTGGCATGCTCCCCGCCCAGGTCCAGGCCGTGGTGTCCACGGTCCTGGCCGACACCGGCGCCCGGCTCGGCATCCACGCCCAGGACGACACCGGCTGCGCGGTCGCCAACACCCTTGCCGCGGTGGACGCGGGCGCGACCCACGTCCAGTGCACGGCGAACGGCTACGGCGAGCGCGTCGGCAACGCCAACCTCTTCCCGGTGGTCGCCGCCCTGGAACTGAAGTACGGCAAGAAAGTCCTGCCGGATGACAGGCTGCGCGAGATGACGCGGATCTCCCACGCCATCGCCGAGGTCGTCAACCTCACCCCCTCCACTCACCAGCCCTACGTCGGCGTCTCGGCGTTCGCCCACAAGGCCGGCCTGCACGCCTCCGCGATCAAGGTCGATCCCGACCTGTACCAGCACATCGACCCCGAGCAGGTCGGCAACACCATGCGGATGCTGGTCTCCGACATGGCGGGCCGCGCCTCGGTCGAGCTCAAGGGCAAGGAACTCGGCATCGACCTGGGCGGCGACCGCGAACTGGTCGGCCGCGTGGTGGAGCGGGTCAAGGAGCGCGAGCTCAGGGGCTACACGTACGAGGCGGCCGACGCCAGCTTCGAACTCCTCCTGCGCGCCGAGGCCGAGGGCAAGCCGCTGAAGTACTTCGACGTCGAGTCCTGGCGCGCCATCGTCGAGGACCGCCCCGACGGCACCCACGCCAACGAGGCCACCGTCAAGCTGTGGGCCAAGAGCGAGCGGATCGTCGCCACGGCGGAGGGCAACGGCCCGGTCAACGCCCTGGACCGCGCCCTGCGTGTCGCCCTGGAGCGGATCTACCCCCAGCTCGCCAAGCTCGACCTGGTCGACTACAAGGTCCGCATCCTCGAGGGCAAGCACGGCACCTCGTCCACGACCCGCGTCCTCATCTCCACCTCGGACGGCTCCGGCGAATGGTCCACGGTGGGCGTGGCGGAGAACGTGATCGCGGCCTCCTGGCAGGCCCTGGAGGACGCATACACCTACGGCCTGCTGCGCGCGGGCGTGGAGCCGGCCGAGTAGCCGGGACTCAGCAGGCGTCCTCGGCGAGCCGCTCGAACGCGCGGAGGCTCATCGCGCGGCCGTCGGCCCAGACCTGACCGGGCCGCAGCCGTGCGATGGCCTCGGCGGAGAAGTCGGCGATGCCGTTGTAGGCGTCGCCGGTGATGTAGTGCCCGAAGGCCAGCCGGTAGCTGTGACCCGCGACCAGGTGCTGTGCGCCCCGGTGGCGGGCCCGCCAGGCGTCCGGCGGCGAGAACAGCGGGAAGTCGGCGTCCCCGGAGCGCTCGCCCTCGGCGTCCCAGCCGCTGGTGACCGGCCCCTCGTTCACGTCCCCGGGGCGGCCGTCGAGGGACAGTCCCTGGTACGAGTCGTTCCCGCAGGGCCGGATCAGGGCGTACGGCGCTCCGTCCGCCCCGACCCGCACCCCCGCGAGCGGCAGGTCCACGGCCGCGCACCCGCTCAGCAGCAGTGCCCCCGCGACCGTGCCGAGGAGCGCCGCCACCCGAGTACGTCTCACGGTCCCCCCTCACGGACGGACCGCGATCCGCACCAACGCCCTACTGCAGATGCCACTTCTGGTTGGCGGCACCGGTGCACGTCCAGATCTGTGCCCGTGCCCCGTTCGCCGACGAGTTGTCCGTCACGTCCAGGCACTTGTCCGCCGCCGTGTTCACCACATCACCCGTCGAGGCGTTGTACGACCACCGTTGTGCACCGGTCCCGTTGCAGTCGTACAACTGCACCTTCGCGCCGTTCGCCGTCGACGCCGACGTCACGTCCAGGCACTTGCCGAGCGACTGGATCGAGCCGTCCGCCTGGACCGTCCACTGCTGGGCCGCAGTGCCGTTGCAGTCGTAGAGCTGCACCGCCGTACCGTTCGCGCTCGAAGCGCCCGCCACGTCGAGGCACTTGCCCGCGAGACCGACGAACGCGCCCGACTGGCTGCCGCCGCCGGACTGCGTGCCGGACCACGTGAACGTCGCCGATGTCTTGCCCGGCAGGGAGTAAGTGGCGTGCTGCGAGCCCCAGTTGATCGTGACCGTCTTGGCGGTCGTCGCATCGTTGTACGCGATCAGCGCCTTCGAGCCGTCAGGGTTGCGCCACGCCACGTTCGGCACGGCGGAGGAGGCGTTGGACGCGATGCGCTGGGCGCCGGGCCGTACGAACTTGGTCAGATGGCCCATCGTGTAGTACTCGACCGTGTAGTCGACCGTCCCGCTCGCCCCGTCCCCGTTGTGCACGGTGATCAGACCGGTGCAGGTACCGCAACCGCCATTGTGCGGGCCCATGTTCTGGTCCACGGCCAGCGACCACTTGGTCACCGACTTCGCCCAGTTGCGCGTGTAGTCGACGATGTTGAGCATGTCCTCGCGCTGCTGGTTGGCGATCCACGTGCCGCCCGAGTGCTCGGTGCCGAACGCGTCCAGCGAGGGGTACTGGTTGTGGACGGTGGTCTGCTTGGCGACGTCACCGCCGTACCCGTGCCAGGCGATGCCGCCGAAGTTGGGGTGGTTGCGGATCGCCGTGTCGTCGACGCTCTGGGCCGCGTACGAGTCGTACACGTCCCAGTTCCAGTCGTGCGCCAGCACCTTCGTCGACAGCCCCGCCGACTGGAGCTTCGGCAACAGCTCGCTCTTGAGGAAGTACTGGAGCCCGCTCGCGTTCCAGCTCATCGAGGGGTAGCCCGAGCAACACGTGGGCTCGTTCTGCGGGGTCACGTACGAGACGTTGACACCCTGGTCGCGGTACGCCTGGAGGTACTTCACGAAGTACGAGGCGTACGCCCCGTAGTCCTCCGCCTTCAGCCAGCCGCCGTTGAGCTGCCCGCTGTCCTTCATCCAGGCCGGCGCCGTCCACGGCGAGGCCATCACCGTCAGCGACGGGTTCAGCTGGAGCGCCTGCTTGGTGAGCGGGACGACGTCCGCGAGGTCGTGCGAGATGCTGAACTGCGCGAGGTTCGGGTCCGACTGGCCCGACGGGACGTCGTCGTACGTGTACCCGTAGCGCGCCAGGTCCGAGGCGCCCATCGGGTTGCGCAGGAACGACAGCCCGATCCCGTCCGTCGGCGAGAACAGCTTCCGCATCGTCGCGTCCCGCGTCGCCTGCGAGAGCGCCCCGCTGCTGTTCATCAGCCAGGCCGCGGTGTCCGTGAAGGACGCGCCGCCGCCGGTGAAGGTCTGGTAGCGGGTGTTCTCGTCGACGGTGATGTTCTCGCCGCCGCCGCCGGCGCCCGACTGGAAGGCGAACGGCGTCTGGGCCTGGAGGCCGCGGACCACATGGCGTCCGGCGGAGTCGTCGGTCGTGGTCAGATACGCGGTCACCTGCTCGCCGGCCGCGTGCGCGGGCGCGGTCACGGCCGTGAGCCCGGCCGTGGTGAGCAGCCCGGCGAGGAGCAGCCCGGCCACTCGTCTGGATCTCTTCATGGAGCGCCGCCTTCTGGTGGTGGGGGGATGGGGGGATGAGGGAGGCATGCGAGCCGTGAGTAAATGACGGCCGCCAGGGCCCGTCAAGGGGTTGCGCGTTCACAATCTGAAGGAACAAGACCCCTGCTCCGGGCGGGACTTGGGTCTGTACCGGTTCTGACGTGAAGTCTTGACGGGTTTTCGGGTCGCCAGTTAACTCACGACGTGATCTAAGTCATGAGTGAATTCTGAGACTCCCCGAGAGCCGAGGAAGGTCCATGCGAAGAACCGCCCTGCTCGCGTCCGTCGCTCTACTCACCGCACTGATCCCGCTGACCGCCGCCGGCACCGCGTCCGGCGCCGACGACCCGCCGCCGACCCCCGTCGACCGTTTCGAGGGCGAGGTCCCCTTCGCCGCCCAGCCCGCCGAGGGCATCTTCACCTGGGGCAGCGACAGCGACGACCCGCCCGCACTGCAGTTCGCGGACCGCGCCGACGCCCCCGAGGGCGCCAAGGTCCTCGCGGGTAGCTACAACATCAGCGGCTACGGCGGCTTCACCCACGACTTCGCCGCGACCGAGCCCGGCCACGACTGGTCCGCCCACAAGGGCATCCGCTTCTGGTGGGACGGCCAGGGCAACGGCAAGAAGATCGCCTTCGAGATCAAGGACGGCGGCGCGAACGGCGAGGCCTCCGAGCTCTGGACGACCTCCTTCACCGACGACTTCACCGGCTGGAAACAGATCGAGATCCCCTTCACCGACTTCATCTACCGTACGGACTACCAGCCGGTCGGCGGCATCGACCACGTCCTCGGACTCACCGACATGTGGGGGTACGCGCTCACGCTCCCGGTCGGCGTCCAGGGCCAGTTCGCCATGGACGACGTCGAGTTGTACGGCAAGGCGGACCAGTCTCTGCGGGCCTCGGTCACCACCGACTCCGCCGTCCACCCGGTCGCCGAAGGCGGCACCGCCACGGTCAAGGTCACCGTCGCCACCACCGGCGCCGCCCCGATCGACGAGCCGGTGACCGTCACCTACGAGACGGCCGGCGGCACCGCCGAGCCCGGCAAGGACTACACCCCGGTCTCCGGCACCCTCACCTTCCCGGCCGGCACGGCCTCGGGCGCCTCGCAGACCATCCAGGTGAGCACCCTCAAGGACAAGGCCGCCGAGCCCGCCGAGACGATCCCGTTGAAGCTCACGGTGACCGGCGCCAAGGCCCCCGCCGAGACCCCGCAGGTGGTCGTCGACGCGCACGGACTGCCGTACCTGAACAGCAAGTTGCCCATCAAGAAGCGGGTCGCCGACCTCGTGGGACGCCTGTCCCTGGAGGAGAAGGCCGGTCAGATGACGCAGGCCGAGCGCGGCGCGATCAGCACCCCGGGCGACATCGCGACGTACGCCCTCGGCTCACTGCTCTCCGGCGGCGGCTCCACGCCGACGCCCAACACCCCCGAAGCCTGGGCGAAGATGATCGACGCCTTCCAGCTCAGGGCGCAGGTCACCCGCTTCCAGATCCCGCTGATCTACGGCGTCGACGCGGTCCACGGCCACAACAACCTGGCCGGCGCCACGATCATGCCGCACAACATCGGCATCGGGGCGACCAGGGATCCCCAACTCGCCCAGCATGCAGGGGCGGTGACGGCCGCCGAGGTCCGCGCGACCGGCATCCCCTGGGACTTCGCGCCCTGCCTCTGCGTCACCCGTGACGAACGCTGGGGCCGCTCCTACGAGTCCTTCGGCGAGGACCCGGCGCTCGTCGAGTCCATGGAGACGATCATCCAGGGCCTCCAAGGGCGCGCCAACGGAAAGGACTTGAGCCGGGGCGACAAGGTCCTGGCCACCGCCAAGCACTTCGTCGGCGACGGCGGCACCGAGTACGGCTCGTCCAAGACAGGGTCGTACACGATCGACCAGGGCGTCACCAAGGTCACCCGGCAGCAGCTGGAGGCCGTTCACCTGGCGCCGTACCAGACCGCGGTGGACCGGGGGATCGGCACGGTCATGCCGTCGTACTCGTCCCTGGACATCCTGGGCGACGGCCAGGGTCCGGTGAAGATGCACGCCCGTGCCGACATGATCAACGGCGTGCTCAAGGGCCGTATGGGCTTCGACGGCTTCGTCATCAGCGACTGGAACGCGATCGACCAGCTCCCCGGCGACTACGGCTCCCACGTCCGCACGTCCGTCAACGCGGGCGTGGACATGATGATGGTGCCGTATTCGTACAAGGACTTCACCGCGGCGCTCATCGCCGAGGTGAAGGCAGGCCGGGTGAGCGAGCAGCGCATCGACGACGCCGTCTCCCGCATCCTCACCGAGAAGTTCAAGCTTGGCCTCTTCGAGCACCCGTACGCCGACACCAGCGGGGCGTCGAGCATCGGCTCGGCCGAGCACCGGGCCGTGGCCCGTCAGGCGGCGGCCGAGTCGCAGGTGCTGCTGAAGAACGCGGGTGGTGTGCTGCCGCTGAAGAAGAGCCAGAAGGTGTACGTCGCCGGATCCAACGCCGACGACATCGGCAACCAGACCGGTGGCTGGACCATCACCTGGCAGGGCTCCTCCGGGAACATCATCAAGGGCACGACCATCCTGCAGGGAATGCGCAACGCGGGCGGCGACGTCACCTACTCCAAGGACGCCTCCGCACCCACGTCCGGCTACGACGTCGGCGTGGTCGTGGTGGGGGAGACCCCGTACGCCGAGGGCGTGGGCGACGTCGGCAACGGCAACGACCTGGCGCTGTCCGCCGCCGACCAGGCAGCCGTCGACAAAGTGTGCGCGGCCATGAAGTGCGCGGTGCTGATCGTCTCCGGACGCCCGCAGCTCATCGGCGACCGGCTCGGCGAGATCGACGCGCTGGTGGCTTCCTGGCTGCCGGGCACCGAGGGCGACGGCGTGGCGGACGTGCTGTACGGCAAGCGCGCCTTCACCGGCCAACTGCCCGTCACCTGGCCGAAGTCCGAGGCCCAGCTGCCGATCAACGTGGGCGACGCGTCGTACGATCCGCAGTTCCCGTACGGCTGGGGTCTGACGACCCTGGCCAGGACGCCGGAGGGCGGCGCGGCGACGCTGCGGGCGCTCGGCGCCGCGGCCAAGGCGGCCGAGCGGGCGGGCGCGGACGACGCCGGGCGCGCGCTGGTCACCAAGGCGCGGCTGATCGTGCAGGCCAAGGTGGGGGCGGGGATCACCGCGGCGGTGGCCAAGCCGTTCGCCGACGCCGATCATCTGCTGCTGAGCGGGCGGTACGGGGCGGCTGTGGAGGAGTTGGGGGTGGCCTATCGGGCGGGGTGAGGTCCTGAGTAGCTGAAACTCCATATCCGAGAGGCTTCGGGTAGTTTCGAAGTATGAAGGCCGTGCTCCGGACCCGAAGCCTCCCGGCGCTCCTGCTGGCCGCCCTGGCCCTGGTCGTCGCGACCTTGTTCGCGCCGCCGGCCGGGGCGGCCACCAGCGTCTCCACCATCGCCGAAGTCCTCCGCAAGAACCCGGTCTACGTCGACCCGGCGGCCTCCGGACAGCTGTCCACGGCCGACGCCGACGCCCTGAGCAAGCAGATCAAGAACGCGGGCAGCGCGGGCAAACCCCTGTTCATCGCGGTCCTGCCGGCCGACTTCCCGACCCAGAACCTCTTCGGCAACCTGCGCGCCGCCACCGGCGTCACCGGCCTCTACGCCGTGCGCCTCGGCGATCGCTTCGACGCCCGCGCCGACTCCTCGGTCCTGTCCCGTACGGCCGTACAGAACCTGGTCACCAGCGTCCAGGGCGAGGACACCAGGACCCAGCTGGGCGACTTCACGGACCGGGCGCTGGCCAACATGGGCGGGAGGGCGCCCACGAGCTGGGGAACGACCGGGGACGGCGGAGGTGTCTCGAGCACCGCGCTGATCACCGCGGGCGTGGTGGTCGTGGCGGGCGGCGCGGGCGCGTACGCGCTGGTCCGACGCAACCGCCGACGCCACGAGGAGGAGCAGCGGGCGGCCCTGGAGCGGCTGCGGGTGGTCGTGGACGAGGACATCACCGCGTTCGGTGAGGAGCTGGACCGCCTGGACTTCCACCCGGCGGAGGCGGGCGCCGACGACGCGATGCGCGCGGACTACGAGCGCGCGCTCGACGCCTACGACCAGGCGAAGAGCGCCATGGCCGAGGCCCGCAGACCGGAGGACGTGCGGTCCGTCACCCAGTCCCTGGAGGACGGCCGCTTCTCGCTCGCGCAACTGGCCGCCCGCCGCGAGGGCCGGCCGCTGCCGGAACGCCGTCCGCCCTGCTTCTTCGACCCGCGCCACGGCCCCTCGGTCGCCGACGCCGCCTGGACCCCGCCCGGCGGCGCACCCCGCGAGGTCCCGGTCTGCGCGGCGGACCGGACGCGTCTCGCCGACGGGCGCGACCCGGTGATCCGCGAGGTCGACACCGACTACGGCCGCCGCCCCTACTGGGACGCGGGCCCGGCCTACGGTCCCTGGGCGGGCGGCTATTTCGGCGGCGGCATCCTGCCGGGTCTCCTCATCGGCACGCTGCTGGGAAACGCGATGGCGACACCGTCGTACGCCTCGGACTACGGCACCGGGTACGGCGACTTCGGCTCGGGAGGCTACGAGGGCGGGGACATGTCCGGGGCGGACTTCGATCCCGGGGACTTCGGGGGTGGCTTCGGGGACGGTGGAGGCGGGGACTTCGGCGGTGGAGGCGGGGACTTCGGCGGGGGTTTCTAGGGCGGCAGGTCCGCGAGGCGGTCCAGCAGTGCGGCCGCGGGGACCGGTACGGCCCGTGGCCGGCCGGGCCCGAGACGGTGGTGCCGCGGAGGCGACCGTCCCGCCTCCGGCCGCGCCCGAGCACGCGGATGGCGGTACAGATGGGCGTGGCGGTCGCGGCGGCCTTCGCGGTGGGACGGCTCCTGTTCGACCAGCGCTGGCCGTGGCTCGTGCTCACCGCGTACGTCGCCGCGAGCGGCAATCGTGGCCGAACGGACGTCCTCAGCAAGGGAGTTGAGCGACTGGTCGGCGCCTGCGCGGGCACGCTGCTGGCCACCGGGGTGGCGGCGGGGGTCAGCGGTCGGCTGTCCGTGGCGGTGATGTTCACGGTCCTGGCGATCGCCCTGTGGCTGCGACCGCTCAACTGCGCCTACTGGGCAGCCGGGATGACCACAGTCCTCTCGCTGCTCCTGCGCTACTTCGGCCAGGACGCGACGAACCTGCTCCCCACTCGCCTGGCCGGGATGGCGATCGGGGCGGCGGTGTCGGTTGCGGTGGCCTGGTGGGTGTTGCCGGTTCCGGGGAGGGGGGCTGCCCGCTTCTTCGGCATCACCGTGCTTCTGCGGCCCGAGCAACGGGCGCTCCGCTGATCACGCACACGCAAGCGCCCGCCCTCCCCGGAACGGGGTCAACGGGCGGGCGCGGGCTGCGGCGTGAGATGGGTGGGCGGTTGCCCTGGGCTCAGGCGTTCTTGATCGCCGAGATGTCGAAGTGCAGCTTGATCTTGTCGGAGACCAGGACGCCGCCCGTCTCCAGAGCCGCGTTCCAGGTC
Source organism: Streptomyces sp. NPDC002619 (assembly GCF_042889305.1). Taxonomy (NCBI): domain Bacteria; kingdom Bacillati; phylum Actinomycetota; class Actinomycetes; order Kitasatosporales; family Streptomycetaceae; genus Streptomyces; species Streptomyces sp. NPDC002619. Next base: position 131,287 of record NZ_JBIAQV010000016.1, read on the forward strand.
AGGCCCCACTCGGAGCGAAGGATCTCGGCCTTGCCCTCGAAGCCGGCGCGCTCGTTGCCGAACGGGTCCTTGGCGGAGCCGTTGAACTCGAGGTCGATGGTGAGGGGCCTGGTGACGCCGAGGATCGAGAGGTCGCCGGTGATGCGGTAGTCGTCGCCGCCCAGGGCCTCCGCCTTGGTGGAGCGGAACGTCATCGTCGGGAACTCGTCCGTCTTGAAGAAGTCGGCCGACTTCAGGTGGCCGTCACGGTCGGCGTTGCCCGTCTCGATGCTCTCCATCTTGACGTCGAGCGACGCGGTCGACCTGCTCGGGTCGCTGCCGTCCAGGTACAGGCTGCCGGAGAAGTCGAGGAAGCTGCCCTTGACGTTGGTGACCATGGCGTGGCGGGCCACGAAGCCGATCGTGGTGTGCGACGGGTCCAGCGTGTAGTCGCCGGTGACCGCAGCCAGCTCGGGGTTCACCGCGGCCGACGCGGCGGTGGCGGTCGTCTCGGCGGTGTTCTTACGGCCGAAGAGGCCCATGGCGTGCTCCTTGGGGGGACGGGGATGACAAGAAGATCCATGATGTTGAATCTTCAACGAGGCCAACGTGAAGCACCGTAGACCTATTCCCTTCAAGTTTCAACATCATCCGCAGTGTGTCTCTGTCATTACGGCAAGTCATGTTCTCCTGCCCGTTTCGCCCTCTGGCGGACGCGCGTAGAGCTCGGGCACCATCTCCCTGCACCACCTGCTCAACCGCCCCACTGGAACCGGTCCGCAGGAAGGGTCCCCATGAAGTCCCGTCGTATGAAGCTCCGTTCGGTCCTCACCGCCCTCGCTCTCGTCGTCGCTCCCGGCGCGGCCGTCGTCGGCACCGCCACCGACGCCTTCGCCGTCACCAAGATCAGCCACGCCACGGCCACCTCGATGTTCCGTCAGGTCGGCATCACCTGGTCCTCCTCCGGCAACTGCTCGGACCGCAACAACCCCACCTGTACGTCCTTCGAGCAGCTCAACCTCGCCACCGCCCAGGGCGCCCAGACCCTCAAGCGGGCCAGCGGCTGTGCGCTCAACATCACCGGCGGTACCGAGACCGGCCATGCGAGCGGCACGTACTCGCACTGGAACGGCTACAAGCTCGACTACGGCAAGAACACCTGCGTCACCTCGTACATCAAGAACTACTTCAGCTACATCGGCCTGCGCGGCGACGGAGCCCCGCAGTACCAGTCCGGCTCCGGCAACATCTACGCGGACGAGGGCAACCACTGGGACGTGCTCTACTACAACTGCGGCGGCTGCTGATTCGGCCTCCGTTCGAGGGCGCATGTCACTCCGGTGATGGCATGTGCAGTGCGCGAATGTGAGGTGGCTCTCAGGTGACGCCTTTGTGGCACCTCTACAAGCGCCGAGCCCTCTGAGCAGTCGGAACGGCTGCATGTCGTAGTGGTTCTGTTCAGGGGTACCAGGAAAACGGGCCGGAGACTGTACGGAGTCGACGGCTCGCTTTCCTTGGTGTCCTTCGTAAGGTCGCTACATGACCGTTTTGGAAGAGACGACGGGTGAGCCCACCGGCGAGCCGACGGACGCGCGCGGGCGGGTCGCCGAGCTGCACGAGATCCGTGTGCAGGCCGTGGCCGGCCCCAGCGAGAAGGCGACCGAGGCACAGCACGCCAAGGGCAAGCTGACGGCTCGGGAGCGGATCGAGCTGCTCCTGGACCCGGGTTCCTTCCAGGAGGTCGAGCAGCTGAGGCGCCATCGGGCGAGCGGGTTCGGGCTTGAGGCCAAGAAGCCGTACACCGATGGCGTCATCACCGGATGGGGGACCGTCGAGGGGCGGACCGTGTTCGTCTACGCCCATGACTTCCGGATCTTCGGTGGTGCGCTGGGCGAGGCCCACGCGACGAAGATCCACAAGATCATGGATATGGCGATCGCGGCCGGGGCGCCGCTGGTGTCCCTCAACGACGGGGCCGGTGCGCGTATTCAGGAGGGCGTCAGCGCCCTTGCCGGTTACGGCGGCATCTTCCAGCGGAACACCAAGGCTTCGGGTGTCATCCCGCAGATCAGTGTGATGCTCGGTCCGTGTGCCGGTGGGGCCGCTTACAGCCCCGCGCTGACGGACTTCGTGTTCATGGTGCGGGAGACCTCGCAGATGTTCATCACCGGGCCGGACGTCGTCAAGGCCGTCACCGGTGAGGAGATCACGCAGAACGGGCTCGGTGGTGCGGACGTGCACGCCGAGACCAGCGGTGTCTGCCACTTCGCCTACGACGACGAGGAGACCTGCATCCACGAGGTGCGGTACCTGCTGTCGCTGCTGCCGCAGAACAACCGGGAGAACCCGCCGCGGGTCGAGTCGACCGATCCCGTCGACCGGCGCAGCGAGGTGCTGCTCGACCTGGTTCCGGCGGACGGGAACCGGCCGTACGACATGGCCAAGGTGATCGAGGAGATCGTCGACGACGGCGAGTACGTCGAGGTCCACGAGCGCTGGGCGCGGAACATCATCTGCGCGCTGGCCCGGCTGGACGGGCAGGTCGTCGGCATAATCGCCAACCAACCGCAGGTGCTCGCGGGCGTGCTGGACATCGAGGCGAGCGAAAAAGCTGCGCGCTTTGTCCAGATGTGTGACGCTTTTAACGTTCCGATCGTCACCTTCCTGGACGTCCCGGGCTTCCTGCCCGGTGTCGACCAGGAGCACGGCGGGATCATCCGCCACGGCGCGAAGCTGCTGTACGCCTACTGCAACGCGACCGTGCCGAGGATCTCGCTGATCCTGCGCAAGGCGTACGGCGGTGCGTACATCGTGATGGACAGCCAGTCCATCGGTGCCGACCTCACGTTCGCCTGGCCTACGAACGAGATTGCCGTGATGGGCGCCGAAGGTGCGGCCAACGTCATCTTCCGGCGGCAGATCGCCGGGGCCGAGGACCCCGAGGCCATGCGGCAGAAGATGGTCAAGGAGTACAAGGTCGAGCTGATGCACCCGTACTACGCGGCCGAGCGCGGCCTCGTCGACGACGTCATCGACCCGGCCGAGACCCGCGAAGTGCTCATCAAATCCCTGGCGATGCTGCACACCAAGCACGCAGACCTGCCGTCCCGCAAGCACGGCAACCCCCCGCAGTAACCCGGCGGATCATTCGCGGTACTCCCGCCGAAACCTCTCTCACGGAGACTGAAACCCATGAACAGCTCTGACATCCGCGTCGAGAAGGGCCACGCCGAGCCCGAGGAAGTCGCCGCCATCACGGCCGTCCTCCTGGCTCGCGCGGCCGCCCAGCCGAGCGTTTCCGAGGCACAGGCCCACCGCGGCCGTGCCAGGGCCGGCTGGCGCCGCCTGGAGCGCGAGCCCGGCTTCCGAGCCCCGCACAGCTGGCACTGAGTACGCGACCAAGGGCCCCTCTCCCGCAGAGGGGCCCTTCTTCGTGCCCTGTGGGGACAGGACATGGCCGAAGGGGCGCCCTCCGAGTGGAGGGCGCCCCTTCGGCGCGTATGGGTCCTGCTCAGCGGAGACGGGCCATCAGGGCGTGTTCCACCAGGGTGATCAGAGCCGACTTGGCGTCCGCGCGGTGGCGGGCGTCCGTCGTGATGATCGGGGTGTCCGGGCCGATCTGGAGTGCCTCGCGGACCTCGTCCGGCTGGTACGGCTGGTTGCCGTCGAAGCCGTTGAGGGCGATGACGAAGGGGAGACCCGAGTTCTCGAAGTAGTCGACCGCCGGGAAGCAGTCGGCCAGACGGCGGGTGTCGACCAGCACGATCGCCCCGATCGCGCCGCGGACCAGGTCGTCCCACATGAACCAGAAGCGGTCCTGGCCGGGCGTACCGAAGAGGTACAGGATCAGGTCCTGGTCCAGGGTGATGCGGCCGAAGTCCATGGCCACCGTGGTGGTGGTCTTGTCTCCGGTGTGGGTGAGGTCGTCGATGCCGGCCGAAGCGGACGTCATGACGGCCTCTGTGCGCAGCGGGTTGATCTCCGAGACAGCACCGACGAACGTGGTTTTGCCCACGCCGAAGCCGCCCGCCACCACGATCTTCGCGGAGGTGGTGGAGCGGGAAGGACCGCCGCTAGAGCTTGCGAAGTCCACTGAGCACCCTTTCGAGCAGTGTCACGTCTGGCTGGCCACCGGCGTTCTCGTCGCCGCCGGGCTGATGGATGGCGACCAGGCCCGCCTCCGCCAAGTCGGCGACGAGGATCCTGGCCACGCCGAGAGGGATCGTGAGCAGAGCCGAGACCTCGGCTACCGACTTGATCTCACGGCAGAGGTTGCAGATCCGCTGATGCTCGGGCAACTGGCCCTGCATCTGGTGCGGCTGCGCGGTGGTGTGCACCAGCGCCTCGATGGCGAGCTGGTACCGCGGGCGGGTCCGGCCGCCGGTCATGGCGTACGGACGCACCAAGGGGTTGTTCGACGCCCCGGCGGGCGCCGGCTCGGGACGTCGTTGCGGCTGCACCGGCTGGATGCGCGGCGCGCGCGGCTGGTCGTACGGCGAAGGGCCGGGGCCCTGCGGCGCGTACGGCTGCTGGTGGCTCGGAGCGGAGGGGAAGTTGTACCGGTTCGCGGATCCGTCGCCCTGGCCCTGGGCAGGACCGTACGACCAGTTGCCCGAATTCGAACCGCCTGGGGGTGTTGCCACTTTCTCTCCTCCTCCGACCGTGCCGGGCACCCATCCCTGTGGAGCCGCGTCCCGAAACCTTACGGCCCCGGCACGCGAAAACGCACCGTCTGTCTGTTAGTTGAGAAGGCTTCCCTGGAGTTCCGCACGCAGATCCGGGGTAAGGACCGTGCCCGCGCGGTCCACCAAAAGGGCCATCTCGTACCCAATGAGGCCGATGTCAGCCTCGGGGTGTGCCAGGACCGCGAGCGAAGAACCGTCGGAGATGGACATGATGAAGAGGAATCCCCGCTCCATCTCCACAACTGTCTGGTTCACGCTGCCCCCCTCGAAAATCCTGGAGGCGCCTGCCGTCAGCGACGTCAGACCCGAGGCGACGGCCGCGAGCTGATCGGCGCGGTCGCGGGGGAAGCCTTCGGACATCGCCAGAAGGAGTCCGTCGGCGGAGACCACCACCGTGTGGGACACCCCCGGGGTGTTGTCCACGAAGTTGGTGATCAACCAGTTCAGGTTCTGTGCCGCCTGGCTCATCGGGCTCACACTAACGCTCCTGGTTGTAGGTGCTGTCAGGACCACTGCGGTGATTCCTAGTGGCCTGGCCGTTCGTTTCACTGCCGGCACTGCGTCCGCGCTGGACGCCCCGACGCAGGTTGCTCAGCCTGCCCCGGACGTCTTCCGGGGCACGGGAGACCTGTGGGCCACCCTGAGGGGTGGTTTCCGCGGCGCCCTCGACCAGATTGGCCTTGGGCACCCGCCGCGGCAGGCCCGAGGAGGTGACCCCGCCCGCCTTGGGCTTCCGGAGCTGCGAGGCCTGCTGCCAGCGCTCGTCGTTCGATGAACGCCAGTCGCTGTCGCCGCCCGACTCCGGAGTCGGGGCCGGAGCCTGCTGGTGCACGCCGTTCGAGCCGTTGCCGTTCGCGCCACCCGCCGGGGAGCCGCGCCGGGGCAGCCCGGCGTCGGTCAGCTGGTGGGAGCCCGAGGGGGCCGGTCCCGAACGGTCGAAGCCTACGCGGTTCCGGTCACCCGCGTCAGCGGGCTGCGCGGATTCCGCTTCCGGAGCGTACTGGCCCGGGTACCCGTTCTGGTATCCGCCCTGCTGCGGCCAGTCGTCCTGGTAGGAGCGCTCGCCGAAGCCCTGGAAGGAGTCGGGGGCGGGAGCGTGGACGGCCCCGGTGTCCTCCTGGACCGGCTCCGCATAGGACGGTTCCGGGTAGCCGCCGCCCGGGGCGAAGTACTGCTCGTCGTACGCCGGCTGCGCGTCGTACGCCCCGGGCTGCTCCTGGTAGCCGCTGCGGCCGTCGGTGTAGTCCTGCGGCGCGTCGAACTCGTGGGCGTAGGACTGCAGCTCGGGGGTTTCCGCCTGGGGGAGTTCCGCGGGCTGGCCCAGCGTCTGGGCCTCCAGGGCCGCGCGGCGCTCCTCGCGCATCAGCGAGCGGCCGACGGGGTCGAGTTCCCGGATGTCGTCGGGGACCTCGTAGCGGCTGTCGTCGAAGCCGAGCTCGGCCGCCGTACGCATCGGCTCGTGCTGGCTGAAGCTCTCGCCCTGGAACGGCTGCTCCGGGATGATCTGCGAGACCGTGAACTCCTCGCGGTCCAGCGGCTGTTCGCCGCCACCGCCGTGGGTGATCGCGTCGGGCAGCATGACCAGAGAGGTCGTACCGGCCTGCTCGCCCGAGGGGCGCAGCTGGACGCGGATGCCGTGCCGGTCGGACAGCCGGCCGACCACGAACAGGCCCATGCGCTGGGAGATCGCGGCGTCCACGGTCGGCGGGTTGGCCAGCTTGTGGTTGATGTCCGCGAAGTCCTCGGCGGTGAGGCCGATGCCCTTGTCGTGGATCTCGACCATGATGCGACCGTCGGGGAGACGGGTCGCGGTGACGCGGACCTTGGTCTGCGGCGAGGAGAACGTGGTGGCGTTCTCCAGGAGCTCGGCGAGCAGGTGCACGAGGTCGGTCACGGCGCGGCCGTGGATCTCGGCCTCCGGGACGCCGGAGAGCTCGACGCGCTCGTACTGCTCCACCTCGGACGAGGCGGCGCGCAGCACGTCGACCAGCGGGACCGGCTGGTCCCAGCGGCGGCCGGGCTCCTCGCCGGCGAGGACGAGGAGGTTCTCGCCGTTGCGGCGCATACGGGTCGCGAGGTGGTCCAGACGGAAGAGGTTCTCCAGCTGGTCCGGGTCGGCCTCGTTGTTCTCCAGGTCGGTGATCAGGGTCAGCTGGCCCTCGATCAGCGACTGGTTGCGGCGCGAGAGGTTGGTGAAGATCGCGTTGATGTTGCCCCGCAGCAGGGCCTGCTCGGCGGCGAGCCGGACGGCCTCGCGGTGGACCTGGTCGAAGGCCCGGGCGACCTCGCCGATCTCGTCGGTCGAGTTGATCGGGATCGGCGCGACCCGGGTGTCGACGCGGCCGGGGTCCGTGCGGGAGAGCTGGTCGACCAGCATCGGCAGGCGCTGCTCGGCGATGCCGAAGGCGGCGTTGCGCAGCTGGCGCATCGAGCGGCTCATCTGCCGGGCCACCGTACCGGCCAGGATGAACGCGAGGAGCAGGGCGAACAGGACCACGCCACCGGTGATGAACGCGGAGGTCTTCGCGTTGTCGGCGATGTCGGAGGCCTCGGTCACCGCCTTGTCGGCCAGGTCCGACTCGAGCTGGCGGTAGCCGTTGAACTTGAGCGTGTTGTACGCCCACCAGTTCGCCGGGGTGACGCCCTTCGCGGCGAGTGCCTGACGGGTGAGCGGCGCGGTGTCCGGCAGCGTCGCCAGGTCGGCGACCATCTTGCTCGGGTCGGCCGGGGCGACGTACTTCGGGTCGGCGGCCTTGGCCTTCGCGACCTGCGCGGCGCCCTCCGTCTTGATCTTCTGCTCGAGGTCGGTGAACTTCTGCGCGTCCTGTTCGGTGCCACCACCGAGGTACTCCTCGACGGCGATCCCCTCCAGGTAGGCGTAGGAGGAGAGCGAGACGCGCTGGGTCGCCAGGTTCGGGGCGTCCGGACCGGGGCTGACCAGCAGGTGCATACCGATCGACCGCTCCAGCGACAGGGCCGCCTTGGTGAGCGAGATGGCGTAGACGGTACGGCCGTAGGAGGTGATGTTTCCGGTGCCCAGACCGAGCTCGTTGGCGAACTCCATCAGGGGGTGGGCGATCGCGACGTAGCCCTCTTCGGTCCGTACGCCGGGAAGCTTGACGTAGGCCTTGCTGCGCAAGTCCTGGAGCTGGGGCTCGACCTCGCGGAACAGCTTGAGTCGGCGCTCCAGGCCGGGCTTGTCCGGCATGTTCTGCGCGGCCTGGTCGAACGCGTCGGCGGCCTGGTCCGTCTGCTTGCGGGCCGCGGTGACGACGTTCTTGTCCTTGTTCAGCAGCAGCGGTGCCGCGGAGACGTCACGCTCGTTGTAGAGGGCGTCCCCATAGGTGAGGGCGGCGCGCACCAGGACGGCGGTGTTCTCCGCGTCCCGGGCCTCCTGCCAAGTGTCGATCGAGCCCTTCACCTGGAAGCCGCCCATGACGAGGCCGACGACCACGGGTATGAGCAGGATCGCGTTCAGCCGGGTCGGCACCCGCCAGTTGCGCGGGGAGAAGGCCCGGCCGCTTGGGGCGGGAGGGGCCGTGGGTTCGGGACCTGGCACAGGGGTGGGCGCCGCAGCGCGCGGCGGCGGGGTGAAGTTGCCCCGCGCCGACGGCTCGGGACCGTTCTTGCTTCGCCTCACTCGACCAACAACCTCTCGGCGGCGGGCACCTACGTCGTGCCGCAGTCTCTCAGCGCCCGGCGTGTCAACGACTACTCGTGAGTACGTCATTGACCAATGGGCAGTTCAGGCATTCCAGCATGTCGACCAGCGCACTTCCAAACAGTGGAAACGGGCAGAGCATCGCCTCGTACGACCTAGATAAAACGGTCATAAAGAACGAGCCCCGCCAAAAGGCGGGGCCATTGTGAGCGCAGCGGCACCGGTCGACCGCGATGCGTGGCGATACCACCCGATTCCTCTGCCGAAACGTTATGAACACCGGAGCCGACCGTGTCAAAGGCCACAGCCGGCTCCGGTGTAAGTACGACAACTGCCGTACGGTGCTCCCGACTTGAGTGCTACCTCAGCCGTGCCATGAGGGCGTGCTCCACCAGCGTGATCAGCGCACTCTTGGCATCCGCGCGGTGCCGGGCGTCCGTCGTGATGATCGGCGCGTCCGGTCCGATCTGCAGCGCCTCGCGCACCTCGTCGGGCGTGTACGGCTGGTGCCCGTCAAAGCCGTTGAGGGCGATGACGAACGGCAGACCGCTGTTCTCGAAGTAGTCGACGGCCGGGAAGCAGTCCGCGAGGCGCCGGGTGTCCACGAGCACCACCGCGCCGATCGCACCACGGACCAGGTCGTCCCACATGAACCAGAAGCGGTCCTGACCCGGCGTACCGAAAAGGTACAGGATCAGGTCCTGGTCGAGCGTGATACGGCCGAAGTCCATGGCCACCGTGGTGGTGGTCTTGTCCCCGGTGTGGGTGAGGTCGTCGATGCCCGCGCTCGCGGACGTCATCACGGCCTCCGTGCGCAGCGGGTTGATCTCCGAGACGGCGCCCACGAACGTGGTCTTGCCGACGCCGAAGCCACCCGCCACCACGATCTTCGCGGAGGTGGTCGCCCGGCCTCCGTCAGAGCTTGCGAAGTCCACTGAGCACCCTTTCGAGCAGTGTCACGTCCGGTGCACCGCCGTTGTTCTCGTCGCCACCCGGCTGGTGAATGGCGACCAGGCTGGCCTCGGCGAGGTCGGCAACCAGGATCCGGGCCACGCCCAGGGGCATGGAAAGAAGCGCGGACACCTCTGCCACGGACTTCACTTCGCGGCAGAGGTGGCAGATGCGCTGGTGCTCCGGGAGCAGTCCCATGAGTGCTGCCGGGTCGGCCGTCGTGCTGATCAGCGCCTCGATGGCGAGCTGATAGCGCGGCCGGGTCCGGCCACCGGTCATCGCATAGGGACGGACCAGCGGCTGGTCGCCCTCGTCACCGTACGGCTCCGCGTACGGATCATGAGAGGCGGTGGGCGGGGTCATGAATCCTCCGGGCGGGACAGCAAGTCGGTCAGTCGTGCCGTCTGAAGGGGCCGGTGGGGGGATTGTGGCGGCCGGACGGTGATTTGGTGAGCTGGGTGGATCCGAGGCCGGTCAGTGGAGCAGACTGCCTTGTAGTTCGGCGCGCAGGTCCGGGGTGAGGACCGCCCCCGCACGGTCGACGAGGAGTGCCATCTCGTAGCCGACGAGGCCGATGTCGCACTCCGGGTGGGCCAGGACGGCCAGGGACGAGCCGTCCGAGACGGACATGAGGAAAAGAAACCCTCGTTCCATCTCGACGACCGTCTGTGCCACGTTGCCGCCCTCGAAGATCCGGGAGGCTCCGGCGGTCAGTGAGGTGAGTCCGGACGCGACGGCCGCCAACTGGTCGGCACGGTCGCGCGGGAAGCCTTCCGACATCGCCAGAAGGAGGCCGTCGGCGGACACGACGACGGTGTGGGACACCCCTGGGGTGTTGTCCACGAAGTTGGTGATCAACCAGTTGAGGTTCTGTGCCGCCTGGCTCATCTGGCTCAACTAACGCTCCTGCTGGTGAGTGGGGCTCGGGAAGCTGCCGGTCTGGCCGTTGCCCGCCTGACGACCCTGCGCGATACCCCGACGGAGATTGGTCAGCCGGCCGCGTACTTCGTCGGGCGCACGCGAGACCTGCGGACCGGGTTGGTGCTGTTGCTGCTGAGCCGTGCCCGGGACGAGGTTCGCCCGGGGCACCCGGCGCGGCAGACCGGAAGTGGTGACGCCGCCCGCCTGCGGCTGCCGTACGCGCTCCGCCTGCCGGACGAGTTCGTCGTTCGGGGAGGTGCGCCAGGCGGCCTGGGCGGGACGCTGAGGAGCCGCGGAGGCGGCGGGAGCGGGAGCCTGCTGCTGCGGGGCCGCGGCCGGAGCCGGGCCGCCCGCCTGCTGCTGGCCGCGGAACCAGTTGGTCTCCAGCGTGTCGTACAGCGGAGTACGGCCGTCGCCGGGACCGCTCGCAGGCGGAAGCGCCTCGGGCTCCTGGCGGGGCGGACGCTGCGGCGGCGCCGGCTGGCGGGGCGCACCGTAGTCGGCGCCGCGGCCGTTGACCTGCGGCTGCGCGTACTGGCCCGTGTTCTGGGCGCCGTACGAGGCGTGGTTCTGACGGCCGGGCAGAGAGTGCTGTCCGGTGGAGCTGCCGTCGTAGCCCTGCGTCGCGAACTGCCCGGTGGAGCCCGCGTCGTAGGCCTGCGGTGCGGCGAACTGGCCCGTGGCGGAAGGGTCCTGCTGTCCGGCCGGCGCACCGAAGACGTCGGAGCGGACGTAGGAGCCCGTGCCCTGCTGGCCGTTCGCGGTGGGACGCGCGTACTGGCCGGTGTTCTGCGGCTGGGCGTACTGGCCGGTGTTCTGCGGCTGGGCGTACTGGCCCGTGTTCTGGGCGCCGTTCACACCGTTGAAGTCGGGGCGCGGGAACTCGCCGGTGGCGGAGGGACCCTGGCGGGCATCGATGCGGGGCATCTCCGCCGTCGAGCCCGGGCCCTGCCGGTCGTCGATCCGCGGCATTCGCGAGGTGTGCGCCGGGTCCTGTTCGTCGTGGCCGCGCGGGGTGTCCAGCGAGGCGCGGGACAGCGGCGGCTGCGCGTTCTCGTCGCTCCAACTCGGGGTGCGCGGTTGCGGGTTGCCGCCCGGCAGCTCGGCACGCGGTCCGCCGCGCGGCGGCAGCTGCGCCTGCCGGCCACGGTCGCCGCGCTGCGAGGGCGCCGTACCGCGAGAGCCGAAGGCGTCCTGCTGCTGGTTGCCGAACGCGTCCTGCTGACCGCCGAACGTGTCCTGCTGGCCCGTGCCGGTGGACTGCAGACCCTGCGGGCCGCCCGGAGCCTGGCCGCCGAAGGCACCCGCACCGGCCGGAGTCGGCCGGCCCTGCTGTCCGTGCGCTGTGCCCGGCGCACCGGGACGGCCGCCCTGGCTCGTGCCGGGCAGCGCGGCCCAGGGACCTTGACCGGCGCCGAGACGTCCACCATTACCGGCGGAGGCACCCGCGCCGATGGCGCCACCGGGTGCCGCGGCGCCGAGGGCACCGCCGCCCTGACCGGCGCCCCGCCGGGCGGCGGCAGCACCCGCGGCCGCCTGCACGGCGGCCGGACCGCCCGCTGCGGGCGCGCCGGACTTGCCCGCGGCCGGCTTCTTTCCGCCCTGGGCGACGTCGACGGGGAGCATGACCAGCGCGGTCGTACCACCGGAGTCGGACGGGCGCAGCTGGATGCGGATGCCGTGGCGCTGCGACAGACGACCGACCACGAAGAGGCCCATGCGGCGGGAGACGGAGACGTCCACCGTGGGCGGCGAGGCGAGCCGCTCGTTGATCGCCGCGAGGTCCTCGGGGGAGAGGCCGATACCGGTGTCGTGGATCTCGATCAGCACGCGGCCGTCGGGCAGCGCGTGACCGGTGACCTTGACCTTGGTCTGCGGCGAGGAGAAGGAGGTCGCGTTCTCGAGCAGCTCGGCGAGGAGGTGCACGAGGTCGTTGACCACGCGGCCGGCCACTTCGGTGGTCGGTACGGCGGCCAGTTCGATGCGCTCGTACTGCTCCACCTCGGACGCGGCGGCGCGGAGCACGTCGACCAGCGGGACCGGGCGGGTCCAGCGGCGGCCGGGCTCTTCACCCGCGAGGACGAGGAGGTTCTCACCGTTACGGCGCATACGCGTCGCGAGGTGGTCGAGCTTGAACAGCGAGGACAGCTGGTCCGGGTCGGCCTCGCGGGACTCCAGTTCGGAGATGAGCGAGAGCTGACGCTGGATGAGGCCCTGGGAGCGGCGCGAGAGGTTGGTGAACATCGCGTTGACGTTGCCCCGCAGCAGGGCCTGCTCGGCGGCGAGTCGGACCGCCTCGCGGTGCACGTCGTCGAAGGCCGCGGCCACCTGGCCGATCTCGTCCCGGGAGTGCACACCGACCGACTCCACGGACGTGTCGACGTCCTGCGGGTCGGACTCGGACAGCTGCTTGACCAGTTCGGGCAGCCGGTCCTGGGCGACCTTGGTGGCGGTCTCCTGGAGGCGGCGCAGCGAGCGGATCATGGAGCGGGCGACGACGAAGGCGCCGACCAGCGACACACCGAGGACGAGCAGGATCAGCGCACCGGAAATGATCGCCTCGCGCTCGGAGGCGGAGCGCAGCTCGCGGGCCTTCTGCTCCATGTCCTCGAGCAGCGTGTGCTCGATCTTCTTCATCTGCTCGATCTTGGTCGAGCTGTCGTCCGTCCAGTCGAGGTACGAGCGCTTGTTGAGCTGGTCGATGCCGCCCTGGCGCTCGAGGACACGCTTGGCGTAGGTGTCGGCTGACTCGATCGTCGGGTTGCCCTCGTCGATGGGCTTCAGCAGTTCCTCGGCGCCCTGGTCCGAGTAGATCTTTCGGAAGATGTTGAGCTCGGACGACTCGCTCTCGAGCGCCGACTCGGCGTACAGCCGGTCGTTCTCGGAGAGGTTGCCGGAGACCTTGGTGGTTTCCGGCAGGGCCGCGGCGATGACGGCGCGCTGCACGGACGCGTACTCCTTGGCGGTGGAGAACGCCGCCAGGGCGCGGGTGCGCTGGATCATCTCCGGGTTGCTGGACGCCTCGGCCATGTCCTGGGAGAGGTCGACCAGCTGGGTGATCAGACGATGGTAGGCCTCGACCGTCTGCGTCGAGTTGTTCTTCGACTGGTAGGCCGACCGGCGGATCTTGGCCAGGCCCTCCAACTGTCCCGCCAGACCGACGAGGCTGTCACGGACACCCTGGAGCTGGCCGTTCTTGCTCGCGGTGTCGATTTCCTCGGAGGCGTTGAGGAAGTTGTCGCGGGCGCGGTCCGTCTTCTCCTGGTAGCCCTTGACCCGGACGTCGCTGGCCGACAGACCGTGAGCCATCGGACCGGCGGACTGGTCGCGCTCCTCCTGGAGCGCGGCGGCCAGCTCGGTCGCCTGCTTGGTCATGTCCGTCAGCAGCTTCATGTTGTCGAGCTGCTGGATGTCGTCCAGGGACTGGTTGATGCGCAGCGCACCCAACGAGGTGGCCGCGACCACGGGGAGCGCGAGCAGCGACACCAGACGCGTGGAAATGCGCCAGTTGCGCAGGGCTATTCGCGCTCCGGGCCCGCTGGGCCCAGTGGCCGGCTTGACCTTCGGAGCCGGACTCGGCGTCACCGACGGCACGGCGCTGCGCCCGGAGCGCTCTCCGCCGTCGCCGGACGGGACCGGGCCCGGGGCGTGCTGGGGCGAGGAACCGCGGTCGGTCCCGCCGTGCGGCTCCGGCTCGGCCGAAGCGCTGCCATCCCTCTTGAAACGTCCCTGCACTAGCGTCGCAACCTCTGGACCAGGTACCCCTCCGCGTGAACGGAAGGACACGGTGTCGGCGTTGTGGGGAGCGCCCTGAAAACGCCCCCCTGGGTGGTCGTGAGTGACCGGCGCTGGCCCCCCGTCTCGCCGCCACTCGGCGCTGCGTTGCGCCCCCTGTGCGCCGGCTCGATCCTGCGGCGGTCCGTGGAATTCCAGCACAGTGCCGGATCTCCAACAAGGCCCATGGGCCGAGCTGTGACCTCCGTGACACCGTGTGAGTGCGGAGTTACCAGGTGTGGAAAGTGATCTCGCACATAACGGACTTAACCCTGCGAGTCGACGGAGCGTAGCCGGTGTCCCAGTCGCCATGATCAGGAGCGGAATGATGGCTTCAGGGGGTCAATGTCCGTTTCGTTAGGGTGGGTTGCGAGCCTGAATTGACCGGTTTGAGCTCGACTTCGTGAGCAAACTCACACGCCAATCATGGGCACTTCAGGTCGGTGCCGGGGAATCCGATGTTTAGCCTGACGCTTTACAAGAGGGAAGTCTCTGTCAGCCCACCGAGAACAGGTCCTGAAGACAACCGTGAAGACGACGATGATGTTCAACAAAATAGCCAACCCCCGTCGCACGACTCTGGCGCACCTCGAGGACGCCGAAGAGCTGCAGACCCCGGAACTGCCGGAGCACTCCCTCGACCTCCCCGCGCAGACCGCGAACCCCCGGCGCACGGTCCTCATGGAGATCCCGGTCGGCACCGCCGCCGCCGAGTAGCACGGACCATGGCTGCCTCCCGCCGGACGCGGCCCGTGATCGACGTCAAGGGCGCCCTCCCCGCAGCGGCGCCCTTCGTCATGCCCGGTGAACAGTACGTCGTGCACGGTAATGCGCGAGGCCGCGGGCCCCTGCCGCGTTAGCCTGGAGCGTCAGACTCCAGCCGACTCGGTCTCACTCAGTTAAGGGGCGCAAGGATCCCGTGCGCATCGCCAGGTTCTCCATCGACGGGAACGTCGCCTTCGGCGCGGTCGAGGGCGACAAGCAGGACGAACTCGTCCTCGACATCATCAAGGGCATCCCGTTCACGGACTTCGAACTCTCCGGTACGAAGGTGCCGCTGAGCAAGGTCCGGCTGCTTCCGCCGGTGCTCCCCAGCAAGGTCGTGGCCTTCGGCCGCAACTACGCGGAGCACGCGAAGGAGCTGGGCAACGAGGTGCCCGACGCCCCGTTCGCCTTCTTCAAGCCCTCCACCTCGGTGATCGGCTCCGGCGACGAGATCCAGTACCCGCCCTTCTCCGAGGACCTGCACCACGAGGCCGAGCTGGCCGTCGTCATCGGCCGGCTGTGCCGCGAGGTCCCGCGCGAGCGCGTCCGGGACGTGATCTTCGGCTACACGTGTGCGAACGACATCACCGCCCGCGACGTCCAGAAGCGCGAGAAGCAGTGGGCGCGGGCCAAGGGCTTCGACACCTCGTGCCCGCTCGGCCCCTGGGTGGAGACGGACCTGGACCTCGCCACCGCCTCCGACCTGACCGTCCAGCTCACGGTCAACGGCGAACAGCGCCAGCTCGGCCGGACGAGCGAGATGATCCACTCCATCGAGGACCTGATCGTCAACATCACCGAGGCCATGACACTGCTCCCCGGCGACGTGATCCTCACCGGCACCCCGGCAGGGGTCGGCCCCCTCAACGTCGGCGACGAGGTCGCCGTCACCATCGAAGGCATCGGCACTCTCACCAACAAGGTTGTCAAGCGTGGCTAGCGCACCCGGCTCCCCCGTTCGCGTTCGTTTCTGTCCCTCGCCCACCGGTAACCCCCATGTGGGCCTGGTCCGCACCGCCCTGTTCAACTGGGCGTACGCGCGCCACCACCAGGGCACCCTCGTCTTCCGCATCGAGGACACCGACGCCGCCCGCGACTCCGAGGAGTCGTACAACCAGCTGCTCGAGGCGATGCGCTGGCTGGGCTTCGACTGGGACGAGGGCCCCGAGGTGGGCGGCCCGCACGCGCCGTACCGCCAGTCGCAGCGCATGGACATCTACAAGGACGTCGCCCAGAAGCTCCTGGACGCGGGCCACGCCTACCACTGCTACTGCTCGCAGGAGGAGCTGGACGCCCGCCGCGAGGCAGCCCGCGCCGCCGGCAAGCCCTCCGGGTACGACGGCCACTGCCGCGACCTCACCGCCGAGCAGGTCGAGGAGTACAAGGCCCAGGGCCGCATGCCGATCGTCCGCTTCCGCGTGCCCGACGAGACGATCACCTTCACGGACCTGGTCCGCGGCGAGATCACGTACCTCCCCGAGAACGTCCCGGACTACGGCATCGTCCGCGCCAATGGCGCCCCGCTGTACACGCTGGTCAACCCGGTCGACGACGCCCTGATGGAGATCACCCACGTCCTGCGCGGCGAGGACCTGCTCTCCTCCACCCCCCGCCAGATCGCCCTCTACAAGGCGCTGATCGAGCTGGGCATCGCCAAGGGCATCCCCGAGTTCGGCCATCTGCCGTACGTGATGGGCGAGGGCAACAAGAAGCTCTCCAAGCGCGACCCGCAGTCCTCCCTCAACCTCTACCGCGAGCGCGGCTTCCTGCCCGAGGGACTGCTCAACTACCTCTCCCTGCTCGGCTGGTCGCTCTCGGCCGACCAGGACATCTTCGGGATCGACGAGATGGTCGCGGCCTTCGAGATCACCGACGTGAACCCCAACCCGGCCCGCTTCGACCTGAAGAAGTGCGAGGCGATCAACGCCGACCACATCCGACTGCTGGACGTGAAGGACTTCACGGAGCGCTGCCGCCCGTGGCTCCAGGCGCCGTTCGCGCCCTGGGCCCCGGAGGACTTCGACGAGGCCAAGTGGCAGGCGGTCGCCCCGCACGCCCAGACCCGGCTCAAGGTCCTGTCCGAGATCACGGACAACGTCGACTTCCTGTTCCTGGCCGAGCCGGTCGAGGACGAGGCGAGCTGGCAGAAGGCCATGAAGGAGGGCGCGGACGCGTTGCTCCGCACGGCCCGCGAGAAGCTCGAGTCGGCCGACTGGACCTCGGCGGAGTCCCTCAAGGAGGCCGTCCTGGCCGCCGGCGAGACCCACGGCCTCAAGCTCGGCAAGGCCCAGGCGCCCGTCCGCGTCGCCGTCACCGGCCGCACGGTCGGCCTGCCCCTCTTCGAGTCCCTGGAGATCCTGGGCAAGGAGAAGACACTGGCCAGGATCGACGCGGCGCTGGCGAAGCTGACGGCGTAAGCCGCACGCGCGTGAGGGGCGGCAGCCGCATCGGCTGCCGCCCCTTCGCGTCGGTACCCGGCACGGCGTTGTCGGTGCGGCGGGCTACTGTTCCGCCGTCCGACTTCCAGGAAGGCGCACCGTCATGCCCATGCCCGCTCCCGACTACACGTGGCTGTTCACACCGGGAAGCACGTTCACGTACGACTCCGGAACCATCGGCGTGATCCAGCTCGCGGACGGCGGGGAACTGACCCTGCCCACCGGCCGCGTCGTCGCCTGCGACCCCTTCGTGTACCTGGGCCAGGGAGACGTCGAGCCCTTCACTGTCACGGTCGAGCCGGGTAGCTATCGCGTGGAGGCGGCGGTGGCACGGCTTGCGAAGCCCGGCGAGCCCCCGTCCGGCACACCGCACCACCGCGTGGCCGCGGCCCGCCTCGTCGTCCGCGACGAACCCACCGCCACCTGGGAACTCGCCCTCCAGCCCGGCCAGGACCCCGCCGAACTCGGCGAGGACGAGTTCTACGGCTACGGCGTCGACGCCGGCACCGGCTGCTTCTACGACGCGGCGGCCGATGGCTCCTTCCTCGAATGCGAGGGCGACGAGGGGCCGTTGTGGGACGCCTTCGAGAACAGCGGCTGGAGCCACGGCCCGCACCTGATCACGTCACCCGACACCGGCCACACCCTCGTCGCCTTCACCTCCGGCTGGGGCGACGGCGCGTACCCCACGTGGATCGGCCGCAACGCCACCGGCGAGGTCACCTGCTTCGTCACGGATTTCTTGGTCGCCCCGGACCCGACGGCCGTGGAGGCCTGACCCCGCCGATCGCCGGACGCGACACCTACTTCGACGCTGTATTCCTCGGGGGACAACCCCCGAACCCCCAGCCGATCCGGCGGTACTGTCGGTGTCATGGCGATCCGAGCCGTCGTTTGGGACGTGGACGACACCCTCTTCGACTACACCTCCGCGGACCGGACCGGTATGCGCGGACACCTCGCCGCGGAGGGTCTGCTCGACGGGTACGACAGCGTGGAGGCCGCCCTCGCCCACTGGCGGGAGGTCACCGACCGGCAGTGGGCGCGGTTCGGGGCGGGGGAGGTCGGCTTCGAGGAGCAGCGCCGCGACCGGGTGCGGGAGTTTCTGGGCAGGGAGCTGAGCGACGACGAGGCCGAGGCCTGGTTCCACCGGTACCGCGGTCACTACGAGGCGGCTTGGAGTCTGTTCCCGGACGTCCTGCCCGCCCTCGACGCCCTCGCCGCCAGCCACCGCCACGCGGTGCTGTCCAACTCCAGCATCAAGGTGCAGGAGTACAAACTCCGCACCCTGGGCGTCCGTGAGCGCTTCGAGACCGTGCTGTGCGCGGCCGAGCTGGGTGTCTCCAAGCCCGAGGCCCGAGCCTTCCTGGCGGCCTGCGAGGCGCTGGAACTGCGGCCGCACGAGGTGGCGTACGTCGGCGACCATCCGGAGATCGACGGACGAGGCGCCGCGGAGGCCGGGCTGCTGTCCGTCTGGATCGACCGGGACGGTGCGTACGGCGCGTTCACCAGCGGTGACGCCGCCGCCGGCCCGCATCGGATCGCCTCGCTGGCCGAACTTCCCACGATCCTCGGCGCGGATACCCGTTTTGGAGCCCCGTCCACCTTCAGGTAATGTTCTTCCTGCGCCGCCGGAGAGCGGGCCGAAAGGCCGGACCCGGAGGCGCAAACTAGAACGATATCCCCGTAGGGGCTTGCGTTCCAGTGGCCTATGGTGTAATTGGCAGCACGACTGATTCTGGTTCAGTTAGTCTTGGTTCGAGTCCAGGTAGGCCAGCTCGCAGAGCTCATCTGCAAAGCCCCCGTTGTGTAGCGGCCTAGCACGCTGCCCTCTCAAGGCAGTAGCGCCGGTTCGAATCCGGTCGGGGGTACAGATCCTTCCCGCGAAGGCAGCCGGGTCGCTCCCGCCGCCCTCGATGCAGGATCGCTAGGGCCCCCGTTGTGTAGCGGCCTAGCACGCCGCCCTCTCAAGGCGGTAGCGCCGGTTCGAATCCGGTCGGGGGTACGCACTGGTCTAAACCACATTGGTCTATGGTGTAATTGGCAGCACGACTGATTCTGGTTCAGTTAGTCTTGGTTCGAGTCCAGGTAGACCAGCTCGGACCTGCGGAAACGCAGGCTCCACGCCCCCGTTGTGTAGCGGCCTAGCACGCCGCCCTCTCAAGGCGGTAGCGCCGGTTCGAATCCGGTCGGGGGTACGGGACGATGGCTCTTCGCCTCAGCCGATGCGCTTGAGGTGGGGGCCATTTCTGTTGTCCGGCGGGTGCGGGTCTTCGTGGGTTGCTCGCGCCCACGCGGCGCAGCCGCATATCGATACAACCCCGCGCCCCTTGGGAGGGGTCGCTCCCCGTCGGTTCGAACCTGCCGCGGCGTTGAGGCCGGCCTTTCCCGACGGGGTACGACGTCCCAATGATTCTCAGCCCGAGCGGCGTAGTGCCTCCGACAGGCGGGACGCCGCGTCGATGACCGCCTGGGCGTGCATACGGCCCGGGTGGCGCGTCAGGCGCTCGATGGGGCCGGAGACGGACACCGCGGCCACCACGCGGTTCGAGGGACCGCGCACGGGCGCCGAGACGGACGCGACGCCCGGCTCGCGCTCGCCGATGGACTGGGCCCAGCCACGCCGTCGTACGCCCGACAGAGCCGTCGCCGTGAAGCGGGCGCCCTGCAGGCCCCGGTGCAGGCGTTCCGGCTCCTCCCAGGCGAGCAGGATCTGCGCCGAGGAACCGGCCTTCATGGTGAGCGTGGAGCCGACCGGGACCGTGTCCCGAAGGCCGGACAGGCGTTCCGCGGCGGCGACGCAGATACGCATGTCACCCTGGCGTCGGTAGAGCTGCGCGCTCTCGCCGGTGACGTCCCGGAGGTGGGTGAGCACCGGGCCGGCCGTCGCAAGCAGGCGGTCCTCGCCCGCCGCCGCGGCCAGTTCGGCCAGGCGCGGTCCGAGGATGAACCGGCCCTGCATGTCGCGTGCCACCATGCGGTGGTGTTCGAGGGCCACGGCCAGCCGGTGAGCCGTGGGTCGTGCCAGTCCGGTGGCGCCGACCAGACCCGCGAGGGTGGCCGGACCGGACTCCAGGGCGCTCAGGACAAGGGCTGCCTTGTCCAGGACGCCGACGCCGCTACTGTTGTCCATGCAACGATACTCACGTCTCACTCTGTGAAACGCAAGTTCAATTTTGCAGGGAACGCGCCACCCTGGAATCACACAGCGGCCCGTGGACCAGAGGGCCTGACGGCGGACGCCCGTACAACAGGGGCGCGGGCGCCGTCTCACGATCTCTAGATGGGCCGGTGGACGTGTGCCGGCCGAAGGGAACAGCGATGGGTAGGACACTCGCGGAGAAGGTCTGGGACGACCATGTCGTCCGGCGCGCCGAGGGCGAGCCCGACCTCCTCTTCATCGATCTGCACCTGCTGCACGAGGTGACCAGCCCGCAGGCCTTCGACGGCCTCAGGCAGAACGCCCGCCAGGTGCGCCGCCTCGACCTCACCATCGCCACCGAGGACCACAACACCCCTACCCTCGACATCGACAAGCCCATCGCCGACCCGGTCTCGCGCGCCCAGCTGGAGACGCTGCGCAAGAACTGCGCCGAGTTCGGAGTGCGCCTGCACCCGCTGGGCGACGTCGAGCAGGGCGTCGTGCACGTCGTCGGCCCGCAGCTCGGTCTGACCCAGCCCGGTACGACGGTCGTCTGCGGCGACTCCCACACCTCCACGCACGGTGCCTTCGGCGCGCTGGCCTTCGGCATCGGCACCTCGCAGGTCGAGCACGTGCTGGCCACGCAGACGCTGCCGCTGGCCCGCCCGAAGACCATGGCGATCACGGTCGAGGGCGAGCTGCCCGACGGTGTCACCGCCAAGGACCTGATCCTCGCGATCATCGCCAGGATCGGTACGGGCGGCGGCCAGGGATACATCCTGGAGTACCGCGGTTCCGCCATCGAGAAGCTCTCGATGGAGGCCCGGATGACCATCTGCAACATGTCGATCGAGGCCGGTGCGCGTGCGGGCATGATCGCCCCCGACGAGACCACCTTCGAGTACATCAAGGGCCGCGCCCACGCCCCCGAGGGCGCCGACTGGGACGCCGCGGTGGAGTACTGGAAGACCCTGCGCACCGACGACGACGCCGTCTTCGACGCCGAGGTCGTCATCAAGGCCGACGAGCTCTCGCCGTTCGTCACCTGGGGCACCAACCCCGGCCAGGGCGCGCCGCTTTCGGCCGCCGTCCCCGACCCGGCTTCGTACGAAGACGCTTCGGAGCGCCTGTCCGCCGAAAAGGCCCTGGAATACATGGGGTTGGAGGCCGGCCAGCCGCTGCGCGACATCAAGGTGGACACCGTCTTCGTAGGCTCGTGCACCAACGGCCGTATCGAGGACCTGCGCGCCGCCGCCGGCATCCTCAAGGACCGCAAAGTCGCCGACGGCGTACGGATGCTGGTCGTGCCGGGGTCCGCACGCGTGGGTCTGCAGGCCGTCTCGGAGGGCCTGGACATCGTCTTCAAGGAGGCCGGCGCCGAATGGCGGCACGCGGGCTGCTCGATGTGCCTCGGCATGAACCCCGACCAGCTGGCCCCCGGTGAGCGCTCCGCCTCCACCTCCAACCGCAACTTCGAGGGCCGGCAGGGCAAGGGCGGCCGTACGCACCTGGTGTCGCCGCAGGTCGCGGCCGCCACGGCGGTCCTCGGCCACCTGGCCTCGCCCGCCGACCTGTCCGACGCCGACATCCGTACGCCCGCTGGAGTCTGAGAGCCATGGAAGCATTCACCACGCACACCGGCCGGGCCGTCCCGCTGCGCCGCTCCAACGTCGACACCGACCAGATCATCCCTGCTCACTGGCTCAAGAAGGTGACCCGGGACGGTTTCGAGGACGGGCTGTTCGAGGCCTGGCGCAAGGACCCGGAGTTCATCCTCAACCGTCCCGAACGCCGGGGCGCGACCGTCCTGGTCGCCGGTCCCGACTTCGGCACCGGTTCCTCCCGTGAGCACGCGGTCTGGGCGCTGCAGAACTACGGCTTCAAGACGGTGATCTCGTCCCGTTTCGCCGACATCTTCCGGGGCAACTCGCTGAAGAACGGCCTGCTCACGGTGGTTCTCGAGCAGAAGATCGTGGACGCCCTGTGGGAGCTGACCGAGAAGGACCCGCAGGCCGAGATCACGGTCGACCTTCAGGCGCGCGAGGTGCGTGCCGAGGGCGTCACCGCCTCCTTCGAGCTGGACGAGAACTCCCGGTGGCGGCTGCTGAACGGCCTGGACGACATCTCCATCACCCTCCGGAACGAGGGCGACATCGCCGCGTACGAGGCCAAGCGCCCGTCGTACAAGCCGCGGACGCTGAACGTCTGAGTCGCAGCTCCCCGCGGGTCGAGATTCGGCCACCTCAACACCCCGGCTGTACCCCCGATCGCCACGATTGGGGGTACAGCCATGTCTGGGCCCGAACGGCCTCGCGCCCGTCCGCCGGAACGCTCAACTGCCCACGTTCCGGCGGTCGTTGCCGGGGTAGGCGGTTCGTCGTGGAGCGGCTCGCGGCGTGCCCCGGAAGGCCGTTGGGGGCGGCAGTTGCCCCCTGGGCAGGCGACAACTCGCCCCAGATGGCACAATCTGTGCATGGAACACGACGGCCAACTCGAGCTCTATGCGGCGGTCGCGGGCCAGCTGAAGGAAGCGCACGCAAGAGTGCGCGCACTGCAAGTCCCGGAGGGCGTACGGATGGCGCTGACCCGGAAGCTGCTGGTCATTACGGCCGCGGCCAAGCACGATCTCGCCGACGCGGCAAGGCGTCTCGAGCGGTTCACCGCCGACCTCGACGAGGGACGAATCCCCGACGAGGAACGCTGAACAAGCCGAGAGGGCCGAGTCTGCTGCGGCACAAGGGTGATTAGCCCGTTTCGTGTTTGATTTGCGGTATATATCTGCCTAACGTGCGAAAAAGCCTGAACAGTTTCGTTCCGGCGATGTCTCCGAAGGGGAAGACGTGAACAAGGCGCAGCTCGTAGAAGCGATTGCCGACAAGCTGGGCGGTCGCCAGCAGGCCGCCGACGCTGTCGACGCGGTCCTGGACGCCATTGTCCGCGCGACCGTTGCGGGGGACCGGGTCTCGGTCACCGGTTTCGGTTCGTTCGAGAAGGTGGACCGTCCCGCCCGGTACGCCCGCAACCCCCAGACGGGCGAGCGGGTTCGGGTCAAGAAGACCTCGGTGCCGCGCTTCCGTGCCGGTCAGGGCTTCAAGGACCTGGTGAGCGGCACGAAGAAGCTCCCGCGCGGCGGCGAGGTCGCGGTCAAGAAGGCGCCCAAGGGCAGCCTGACCGGTGGCGCTGCGGCGACGGTCAGGAAGGCCGCCGCCAAGAAGACCACCGCCAAGAAGGCGGCCGCGGCGAAGAAGACCACCGCGAAGAGGGCGGCGGCGAAGAAGACCACCGCCGCCGCGAAGAAGGCCACCGCCAAGAAGACGACCGCGAAGAGCGCGGCCGCCAAGAAGACCGCGGCGAAGGCCACCGCCAAGAAGGCGGCGGCCAAGAAGGCCCCGGCGAAGAAGGTCACCGCCAAGAAGGCCCCGGCCAAGAAGTCGACGGCACGCAAGATCACCGCCAAGAAGGCCACCGCCCGCTAGACGCGGGGCCACAGGGGCACTCACACGCCGGGCCGGACTCCCTCGGGAGCCCGGCCCGCGGCGTGTTCACGGGGCGTGTTCACAGGGAGGGAAGGGGGAATTCAGGCGCTCACAGCGTCTGCAGCGTCACCAGCGTGATCCGCAGGCCCTCGCCGCCGTCCGCCGGCTCGGTCTCGATCCGCACCCGCTGTCCGGGGCGCAACAGCCGCAGCCCGCCCGCGTCGAACGCCGACGCGTCGAACGGCACCGGCGTGCCGTCGTCCAGCAGCACCTGCCCGCTGCGGGTTTCGGGGTCGTACGTGTATGCGGTCGCCTGCATGACGGCAGCCTACTGTCCCGGGATCAGCAACCGCGCGGCCGCGGCCGCCGTGCGCGGGCCCACCCCGAGCGTCAGCGCCGCGCGCAGGTCGTCGCCGGTGTCCACGTCTTGCCGTACCGAATCGACCGCGTCCAGCCGGAGTTCCACCGCCCCGGACGCGCGGTGCCGGGCCCGGGAATCGGTGCCGAAAGCCGGGCGCAATTCATGACCGGGGGTCGCCGTCAGCAGAGTGGTGCCGATTGCGGCCGCATCGGGGAGAAAAGCACGCGGGAATTCCGCCGCCGCGTCGAGCACCCGGGACAATTCCGGCGGGCGCAGCGCGGGCAGATCGGCGTTCAGAGCGGCCACCGGAGATCCGGGACGCGCGGTGCGTACGGCCCCCGCCCCGTGCGCCAGCGCGGAGTTCAGGCCGCCTCCCGGTTCGTCGGCGACGACGCGGGCGCCGAGTGCCGCCAGCTCGCGGCCGGCCAGGGCGTCGTCCGTGACAACTGCCACATCCCGCACGGCCGGGCAGGCCAGCGCGGCGGCCACCGTGTCCTGTGCGAACGCGAGGGCGAGCCCCGGGCGCAAGCCGTCGTCGGCTGTGTCCGAGAGCCTGCTCTTGGCGTGCGCCAAGGGCTTCACAGGGATGACCAAGGTCCACTGCACCGACGTACCGTCCCTCTCTCGTTATGGACATTGTCACCTGGACCATCTGGCGGCCTGGGCGGCGGGGCGTACGGTGTTCTCGACAGACAGGCGGCCTGGGGCGACACTTGTGCGGCCCCCCATGGCTCTAGAGGAAGGTGTCCGCGTGCCCCGCCGCAGAATCGGCTTCTGGTACCGCTTCGCCGCGGTGATCTGCAAACCGCCACTGGTGGTTCTGATCAAGCGGGACTGGCGTGGAATGGAGCACATTCCGGCCGAGGGCGGATTTATCACCGCGGTGAACCACAATTCCCACATCGATCCCTTCGCGTACGCGCACTATCAGTACAACACCGGACGGGTTCCGCGATTCCTCGCGAAGAGTGGGCTTTTCAAGAAGGGATTCGTCGGTGCCGCGATGCGCGGCACCGGACAGATCCCCGTCTACCGCGAGAGCACCGACGCGCTGAGCGCCTTCCGGGCCGCCATCGACGCCGTGGAGCGCGGTGAGTGCGTCGCCTTCTACCCCGAGGGCACCATCACCCGGGACCCCGACGGCTGGCCCATGACCGCCAAGACCGGTGCCGCGCGCGTCGCCCTGCAGACCAGGTGCCCGGTCATTCCGGTCGCCCAGTGGGGCGCCAACGAACTGCTGCCGCCGTACAGCAAGAAGCCGCAGCTCCTGCCGCGCAAGACCCACCATGTGCTCGCCGGCCCGCCGGTGGACCTGTCGCGCTTCTACGGCAAGGAGATGACCGCGGAGGTCCTCAAGGAGGCCACCGAGGTCATCATGGCCGCCATCACCCGCCAGCTGGAGGAGATCCGCGGCGAGAAGGCGCCCGCGACGCCCTACGACCCGCGCCGGGAGCGGATCGAGCAGCGGCGCAGGACGCGGGCGCAGACCGGCCAGGAGCAGGAACAGGAAGGGGCCAGCGGCAAGTGAGCAAGGGTGTCAAGGCGGCGGTCTTCAGCGCCGGTTCGTGGGGTACGGCGTTCGGGATGGTGCTTGCCGACGCGGGCTGCGAGGTCACCCTGTGGGCCCGCCGCCCGGAGGTCGCCGAGGCGATCAACTCCGCCCGGACCAACCCCGACTACCTGCCCGGCGTCGAGCTCCCGGAGAACCTGCGGGCCACCACCGACCCCGCCGAGGCCGCGGCCGCCGCCGACTTCACGGTCCTGTCGGTGCCCTCGCAGACACTGCGCGCCAACCTCGCCGGCTGGGTACCGCTGCTCGCCCCCGACACCGTCCTCGTCTCCCTGATGAAGGGCGTCGAACTCGGCTCCGCGATGCGGATGAGCGAGGTCATCGAGGATGTCGCCAAGGTCGGTCAGGACCGTATCGCCGTGGTCACCGGGCCCAACCTGGCCCGTGAGATCGCCGCGCGCATGCCGGCCGCCGCCGTGGTCGCCTGCACCGACGAGGCGGTCGCCCAGCGCCTGCAGGCCCACTGCCACACGCCGTACTTCCGGCCGTACACCAACACCGACGTCGTCGGCTGCGAACTCGGCGGCGCGGTCAAGAACGTGATCGGGCTCGCGGTCGGCATCGCCGACGGCATGGGGCTCGGCGACAACGCCAAGGGCTCGCTCATCACGCGCGGGCTCGCCGAGACCACCCGGCTCGGCCTCGAGCTCGGCGCCGACCCGCTGACCTTCTCCGGACTCGCGGGCCTCGGCGACCTGGTGGCGACCTGTTCCTCGCCGCTGTCCCGCAACCACACCTTCGGCACCAACCTCGGCAAGGGCATGACCCTCGAGGAGACCATCGCGGTCACCAAGCAGACCGCCGAGGGCGTCAAGTCCTGTGAGTCCGTGCTGGATCTGGCCCGCCGGCACGGCGTCGACATGCCCCTCACGGAGACCGTCGTGGGCATCGTGCACGAGGGCAAGCCGCCGGTGGTCGCCCTCAAGGAACTGATGTCGCGCAGCGCGAAGCCCGAACGACGCTGAGCGAACCCGCCGGTCCAACGCTGTATCCCGGCTTTACCAACGGGTACGCTCATCGCGATATGAGCACCGAGAACCTCCCCCAGAGCCCTGAGCAGCCGTCTCGCAAGCCGCGTGTGGCCGTCGTGTTCGGCGGCCGCAGCTCCGAACACGGGATCTCCGTGGTCACCGCCGGCGCCGTCCTGCGGGCCATCGACCGGACCAAGTACGACGTCCTGCCGATCGGCATCACCCGGGACGGCCGTTGGGCGCTCACCGCCGACGAGCCCGACCGCATGGGCATCGCCGACCGGCGCACGCCCAGCGTCGAGGAGCTCGCGGAGTCGGGCGAGGGCGGCGTGGTGCTCCCCGTCGACCCGGCCAACCGCGAGGTCGTCTACAGCGAGCCCGGTTCCGTGCCCAAGGCCCTCGGCGAGGTCGACGTGGTCTTCCCGGTGCTGCACGGTCCGTACGGCGAGGACGGCACCCTGCAGGGCCTGCTGGAGCTGTCCGGCGTGCCGTACGTGGGCGCGGGCGTGCTCGCCTCGGCCGTCGGCCAGGACAAGGAGTACATGAAGCGGGTGTTCACCTCCTTCGGGCTCAAGGTCGGCCCGTACGTGGTGATCCGGCCCCGCGAGTGGCAGCAGGACGAGCCGGCCGCCCGCAAGAAGATCATCGACTTCGCCGGTGAGCACGGCTGGCCGCTGTTCGTGAAGCCCGCGCGCGCGGGTTCGTCGATCGGTATCACCAAGGTCGACGACCTCTCCGGTCTCGACGAGGCCATCGCCCTCGCGCAGCAGCACGACCCGAAGATCCTGGTCGAGGCCGCGCTCAGGGGCCGCGAGATCGAGTGCGGCGTCCTGGAGTTCGAGGACGGGCCGCGCGCCTCCGTGCCGGCCGAGATCCCGCCGCCGGACGCGCACGCGTACTACGACTTCGACGCCAAGTACATCGACTCCACGCCCGGCATCGTCCCCGCCCCGCTCACCGACGAGGAGACCGCCGAGGTGCGCCGTCTCGCGGTGGAGGCCTTCGAGGCGGCGTCCTGCGAGGGCCTGGTCCGCGCGGACTTCTTCCTCACCGAGGACGGCGAGTTCGTGATCAACGAGATCAACACCATGCCCGGCTTCACGCCCATCTCGATGTACCCGCAGATGTGGCAGGCGAGCGGGATCAGTTACCCGGAGCTGGTGGACCGCCTGGTGCAGGCGGCGCTGCGCAGGCCGACCGGACTGCGCTGACCCACCTGCGCCCACGATCCTGCGACCTCAGTTGGCGATCCCCTTGGGGATCGCCTTCTTGATGGCCGGGGCCAGATCGACGAGCACGCCCGAGCTGTCACCGGCCCGCGCCTTCGCCAGGAAGACCTGGACATAGGCGCGGCGATTCGCTGTGGTGAACCGGTACGACCCGTCGTCCTGCTTCTCCATCAGCCAGTCGACCCCGTTCACCCCGCCCGCGACGGCGTCGCGGTCACCGCCCTCGGCCACCTTGGGGTCGACCATCTTCGGCGGGCGGGCGACACCGCAGCGCAGTATGATCGCCGAGCCTCCCCAGCCCGCCGTCAGGTCGGACCGGGGCTCGGGGTCGGCCCGGCCGGCGCCGTCGACCTTGCCGGGCAGCTCCTTGTCCAGGTTCTGGCACAGCTTGGCGGTCTCCGCGTCGGGGGTGGGAACCGCGACGGCCGAGGCGTCGTCTGCTGAGGAGCAGCCCGCGACGGAGATCAGCAGCGCCAGCGCGGGCAGGCCGAGAAGCCGGTGACGGAAGATGTTCACCGGCCAAGGGTAGACGGGGGCTACAGATGCACGACCGGGCAGGTGAGGGTGCGGGTGATGCCGTCCACTTGCTGGACCTTGGCGACCACCATGCGACCGAGGTCGTCCACGGTGTCGGCTTGTGCGCGCACGATGACGTCGTAAGGTCCGGTCACATCCTCGGCCTGGATGACTCCAGGGAGCTTGCTGATCGTCTCGGCGACGGTCGACGCTTTGCCGACCTCCGTCTGGATCAGGATGTACGCCTGTACCACGGAACCTCCAGGGCGGCCACGAGGATCATGTGGGGAAAAGGAACGCCACGGTATCGCGTCGCCGCTCGTCGCGGGGAGACCCGCGGAGACCGGGGTCCCCGCGCCGGGGTGCAGGTACGACGGAAGTCGACGGTCATCTCGACCGTATCGAGCGCGAAGGCGATACGCGAGCGGGCACGGACAGGCACAGAAGGGGTTAAAGGGCAATGAAGGGCACTGTTGGTGAGCTCGGGGAGTTCGGGCTCATCAGGGAGCTCACCTCCCGTCTGACGACCACCCCCGCGGTCCGGGTCGGCCCGGGTGACGACGCCGCGGTGGTCGCCGCGCCCGACCGCAGGGTGGTGGCGAGCACCGACATCCTCCTGGAGGGACGGCACTTCCGCCGCGACTGGTCCACGGCGTACGACGTCGGGCGCAAGGCGGCGGCTCAGAACCTCGCGGACATCGCCGCCATGGGTGCCGTACCGACCGCGCTGCTGCTCGGTCTTGTCGTGCCCGCCGACCTCCCGGTCACCTGGCCGAGCGAGCTGATGGACGGCCTGCGCGACGAGTGCCAGGTCGCGGGCGCGTCGGTGGTCGGCGGCGATGTCGTACGAGGCGACACGATCACGGTGTCGATCACCGCGCTCGGCGATCTGCGCAACCAGGAGCCGGTGATCCGGGGCGGCGCGCAGCCCGGCGACCTCGTCGCCGTGACCGGCTGGCTGGGCTGGTCGGCGGCCGGGTACGCGGTGCTGTCCCGCGGCTTCCGCTCTCCGCGCGCCTTCGTCGAGGCCCACCGGCGCCCCGAACCGCCGTACCACGCGGGTCCGGCGGCGGCCGCGCTCGGGGCGACCGCGATGTGCGACGTGAGCGACGGGCTGATCGCCGACCTCGGGCACATCGCGGAGGCCAGCAAGGTCCGCATCGACATCCGCTCCGGCGCGATCGACATCCCGTCCCAGATGAACGACATCGGTCAGGCCGTCGGCGTCGACCCCATCCAGTGGGTGCTGACCGGGGGAGAGGACCACGCGATCGTGGCGACCTTCCCGCCGGACGTGAAGCTGCCCGCCCGCTGGAAGGTCATCGGCGAGGTCCTCAACCCCTCGGCGCTGCCCCAGGTGACGGTCGACGGGGCGCCCTGGACCAGCAAGGGCGGTTGGGACCACTTCGGGGACCTGGAGTCATGATCCCCACCGTGCTGACCGTGGCGGGCTCCGACTCCGGCGGCGGGGCCGGCATCCAGGCCGACCTGAAGACGATGCTGGCACTCGGTGTGCACGGCATGAGCGTGATCACGGCCGTGACCGCGCAGAACTCCCTGGGCGTGCAGGGCGCTTGGGAACTGCCGGTGGAGGCGGTGCGCGCCCAGTACCGCAGCGTCGTCGACGACATCGGCGTACGGGCTGTGAAGACCGGCATGCTCGCCTCGGCCGAACTCGTCGAGGCGGTCGCGGAGTTGCTCGCCGGCACGGACGCGCCGGCGGTGGTGGACCCGGTGGGCGTCTCCAAGCACGGGGACCCGCTGCTGGCGTCCTCGGCGCTGGACTCGGTGCGCACGAAGCTGCTGCCGGTGGCGACCGTGGCGACCCCGAACCTCGACGAAGTGGCCCAACTCACGGGCGTGCGCGTCGAGTCCGAGGAGCAGCTGCGGGACGCCGCGGCGGCCGTGCTGGCGTACGGGCCGCGGTGGGTGCTGATCAAGGGCGGGCATCTGAGCGGGGACACAGGGCGGGCGGGCGGGAGCCAGGCTGTGGATCTGCTGACCGACGGGTCCGAGGAGCACTGGCTGCGCGCGCCCCGGTACGACAACCGGCACACGCACGGCACCGGCTGCACGCTCGCGTCCGCGATCGCGGCCGGGCTGGCGAAGGGGCGGTCCGTGCCGGAGGCGGCGGCAGAGGCCAAGGAGTACGTCACCGGGGCGATCGCCCGTGGGTTCGCGCTGGGCGGCGGGATCGGGCCGGTGGATCACGGGTGGCGGTTCCGGCACTGATCCCGGGCGCTTGGATACGGCCGCGATCTTGAGGTCTTCAGGTGCGGTCGCGATCTTCGGGCACGGCAAAAAGCCGGCCCACCCGGAGGTGGACCGGCTCAGTGCGGCGAACCAGCAGTGGCCGCGCTGTACGTCAGCGCGAGACCTTGCCGGCCTTGATGCACGAGGTGCAAGCGTTCACGCGCTTCGGCGTCCCGCCCACCACGGTACGCACACGCTGGATGTTCGGGTTCCAGCGGCGGGACGTACGGCGGTGCGAGTGCGAGATGTTGTTGCCGAAGCCCGGCCCCTTGCCGCAGACGTCGCAGTTGGCAGCCACGGGTCACTCCAAAGACTTCAGATGCACTTACGGTTGATCCCGGCATGCCGAGATCGAGATCCGAGATCTTGAGTGGCGTTGCCAGGGGATTGGCCCGATCAGGATCGGGCAACCGGAGCAGCATACAACGGCTGCGTCCGTACAACGAAACTACCATGGCAGCTCAGGGCCCCGCTCCCGGCCCTGTTCCGGTGCACACCGACCCGGGGTCTACGCTGCCGTCCACGTCAGCAGCTCAAGGAGGCGCAGGTGGCGCAGGTGCCGCAGACATTCTTCGATGCTCTCGCGGTGCGCACCTGGTGCGGTCATGCGCTACGGGCGCTGGGCGGGGCGCGCGAGGAGATCGACGCCATCAACGTCTATCCGGTGGCGGACGGCGACACCGGCACCAACCTCTATCTGACGCTGGAGTCGGCCGTGGGCGCGGTCGAGGCCGTCTTCTCCGGGTACGAGGTGGGCGCCGCCGAGGGCACCGGGCCGTCACTGGCCGAGGCGGTGCGCGCGATGGCGCACGGCGCCCTCATCGGGGCGCGCGGGAACTCCGGGACGATCCTTGCCCAGCTGCTGCGCGGCATGGCCCAGGTGCTCGCTACCGAGGGTGAGGCGCCTCACACCGATGCACAGGGCCTGCGGCTCGCCCTGCGGCACGCCGCCGACTCCGCCCGACGGGCCGTCGCGCACCCGGTCGAGGGCACCGTCCTGACCGTCGCCTCGGCCGCCGCCGACGCCGCCGAAGGGGCCGAGGGCGACTGCGGGACGGTCGCGCGGGCCGCCTACGAAGGGGCGCGCGCGGCGCTCGCGGTGACCCCGGGCCAGCTGGCCGTGCTGGCGCGCGCCGGGGTGGTCGACGCCGGCGGACGCGGACTCGTGGCGGTGCTGTCGGCCCTGGTGGAGACATTCACCGGGGAGGCACCGGGGGCGCCGGTGCCGGTGCGGCCCATGCACACGCACGCGGAGGCCGTCGCGGAGGCGCACGCGCGCGGGGTGGCCGCTGCCGCCGACCGGGAAGGCTGCGCCGACGGGGCCGAGCCCGGCGGGCCCGCCTTTGAGGTGATCTACCTGCTGGAGGCCGACGACAGGGCCGTGGACCGGCTGCGGGCACGGCTCGACGCCCTGGGGGACTCGCTGGTCGTCGTCGGCGGCGACGGGCTGTGGAACGTCCATGTGCACGTCGACGACGCGGGCGCCGCCATGGAGGCGGGCGTCGAGGCCGGGCGGCCGTACCGGATCCGGATCACCCACTTCGGGCTCGGCGACGTCCACACCCGGGCCGGCGGACCGCCGCCCCGGGAGCCGGTCCAGCGGGCCGTGGTCGCGGTCGTGCCGGGCGAGGGCCTGGCCGGGCTGTACGCCGAGGCCGGCGCCACCACCGTGCTCGCGCGCCCCGGAGAGCCGCCCGCCAGCGGTGAGCTGGTCGACGCCGTACGGCGCGCCCACGCGCGGGAGGTCGTACTGCTGCCCAACGACGCCGAGCTGCGCCACAGCGCGGCCGCCGCGGCCGAGCAGGCCCGCACCGAGGGCATCCGCGTCGCCCTCATCCCGACGCGCTCCGCGGTCCAGGGGATCGCCGCGCTCGCCGTGCACGAGCCGGAGCGCCGCTTCGACGAGGACGTCGTGTCCATGACCTCGGCGGCGGGCGCGACCCGCTACGCCGAGGTGGTCATGGCCGAACGCCAGTCGTGGACCATGGCCGGCATCTGCCAGGCCGGCGACGTCCTCGGCCTCATCGAGGGCGACGTCGCCGTCATCGGCGCCGACGTCACCACCACCGCCGAGACCGTCCTGGACCGCATGCTCCAGGCCGGCGGCGAACTGGTCACCCTGGTCCTCGGCGACGAGACGCCCGACACGGTCGCCGACCGGCTCGAGGCACGCGTGCGCGAGTCCTACCTCGCCGTCGACACGGTGGTGTACCGGGGCGGCCGGCAGGGGGCACTGCTCCTCATCGGCGTGGAGTGACCTTCGGGGCGCTCACTCCTGTCGGGGGGCGCTCACCCCTCCCCGAGTTCCAGCATCTGGGTCGCCTCGGCCCGGCGTGCTTCCGCCGTCTCGTCCGTGGGGTCCGCTCCCTCGTACGTCGCGAGTACGGCACGCGCGCGTGCCACCGCCGCCTCAGGGCGGCCGAGGTCGGCCTCCAGCCAGCCCGCTGCCAGTTCCGCTCCCGTGCGGCTGTGCAGGGCGTCGTCGCCCAGCTCGCCGAACACCACGACCGCCCGTGTCATCTGGACCAGCGCCTCTGTGAACGCGGCCCGGATCTCCGTGTCCTCGACGTCCTCGGGCACCGAGCGGGCCAGCAGGTCGCCGAACTGCCGGTGGGTGTGGCCGAGTTCACCGGTGAGGCGGAAGCGTGCCTCCACGTCGTCGGCCGACGCCCGCGCCGTCGCGCACACCTCGACCGCCTCCGCCATCAGCTCCCGCGCCCCGTCCGCCCCGGCTTCCGTGCCCAGCGCCAGCCACGCGCGGGCCCGCAGTGCGCGGACGAGGCCGTGGACGTTGCCGAGCGTGCGCCACAGATCGCCCGCGCGTGCGTAGGCCCGGTCCGCCTCGGCCGGCAGCTCCGCCTGACCGAGGGCCTCGGCGGCCAGGTGGGCGAGCGTCGCGTGGTCCTGCTGTTCGGGCCAGTGCCGGGCGATCTCCGCGGCCTGGAGCCGGCGTTCCGCGGCGGCGCGGTGCTCGCCCAGCTCGCTCAGACAGTCGCCGAGCCACCACTGCGTCTGCACGATCGCGCCGTCGCCATGCGTCTCGGCGCTCAGGTCGACCAGCGCCGACTCCAGCACCTCGGCGGCCTCCGCGAACCGACCCTGCCGCAGCAGGAACCCGCCCAGCTGGTGCCGGGCCCAGGCGCCCAGCGTGGCGCTCCGACCGGCCTCGTCGGCCCAGTGCGCCGCCTCCAGAGCGTGCTCGGCCGCCTCGCGCACCTCGCCCCGGCCGCCGACGACCTCGGCGAGCTGGAGATGCAACTGGGCCCGCCCGGTCGCCTCCACATACGCCCCGCCGTGCTCCAGAGCCGCCCGCAGCGCCCGCTCGGCCTCCGCCATGTCGCCGCGCTCATGGGCGAAAGCGGCCACCCGCACCTCGTACTCCACCGCGAACCACGGCAGCCCCGCCCCCACGAACCGCTCCACGGCCCGCCCGAACAACTCCGCAGCCGTCTGCGCGTCCCCGGCGTGCTCGGCCAGCTCCGCGAGCATGGCCTGCCCCTCGGCGGCCCGCGACGCCAGCCGCACGTCGTCCCCGGTGTGCCCGTCGACCAGCGCCAGCAGCTCCCGTACGGCCTGTTCGGCGTCGAAGGCCGCGCCCTCGGCGCCCTCGTGCATCCGCCGCATCAGGATCCGCGCCCGGCTCATCAGCACGGACGCCGTCTGCCGTACGCCGGTGCCGTCCTCGGCGTACAGGGCGAGGATCTCGTCGTACGGCCCGGCTACGGCCGTGAGCGCCTCGTCCACCTCACCCGCGAGCGCCCGCACATACGCCGCACGCGCGTGTGCCGCCAGTGCCTCTCCGGGGTCGCCCGCCTCCGCATACAGCTCTGCCGCCCGCCGGAACAGGGCGGCGCTCTCGGGGCCGCTGCCCATCGCCTCGTGGTCGGCGATCTCCGCGCGGTCGCGCGCGTCCAGCTCGACGCCCTCGGCCGCCCGCGCGACCGCCGCCCACGCCTCCAGGGCGTACGGCTGGAGCGTGTCCGAGAGCCGTCGGGCCTCAGCGATCAGCTCGGACAGGTCCGGCTCGGTGTCCGCGACCGGTACGGCGGCCGAGGGCTGGACCGGAATGCGCACGCCGGCCGTACGCACCCCCAGCGGCAGCCGCTCCACCAGCGGGCGCTGTGCCATACGCGCGCGTACCCGCTCGCCGACGTACGACGAACCGTTGCGCCGGTCGAACCGTTCCGCCAGTTCCAGAGCCTCCGCACGCGCGTGTGCCGCGAGTTCGCGCGCCTTCCACGTCCGATCGGCCGGCCCCGGCACCCGCTGCTCGCCCAGCCCCAGCTCGGTCAGCCGGTCCGTCAGCAGCGTCACGACGGCCAGGAAGTCCAGCCGGCTGCGCGGCTGCCCGGTGTCCGTGAAGTACGCAGGGCGTTCCGCCAGCAGCTCCAACCCGCGCGCCTCGTTGCCGGTCAGGGCGCAGAACTCGACGTGGTCCGCGTACGCGCCCCGCATGCTCTCCATGGGCCGTACGAGACGGAAGCCCCGCAGATGGTTCGCCCGGGCCTCCTCCGTGCGGCCCAGCCGCACCAGCGGCGCCAGCGAGGAGGCGAGGACGGTGTGCGGCTCGTGGGCGCACGTGTACTCGCCCTCCAGGACCGGCCGCCACAGCTCCAGTGCCTCGGCGTCCCGGCCTCGCCGCACCTGCCACGTGCCCTGCCCGTGCAGCTCGCAGGCGTGGCAGTCGGCCATCCGGTCCCGGTCGGCGGCCAGCCACGCCGCGTACGCCCGTTCGGCGCGGTCCAGGTCCCCGATGTGCGCGGCCACGCTGAACTCGGCGCTGCGCACAGCCCGTTCGGAGTGCCCGGCCAGCCGGTAGCGGTGCTCCATCTCGCCGAGCCACTTCTCGACGGAGGCCAGCGGGATGTGCGGCTGGTCCAGCATGCCCGCCGACATCCACTTGAAGACCCAGTGCAGCGAGTGGGTCTCGTACGCGTCGAAGTCCTCCGGGTGTTCGTCCCACACGCGCAGCAGCCGCGCGAACGGGACGAACATCTTGTCCTTCTCGGAGCTGTAGTTGTAGACCTTCAGCTGGTGTCCGAGCGCCTCGATCACGGCGAGCGGGATGCCCAGCTTCTCGGCCTCGGCGAGCAGTTGCTCGGCTCGCGCGTTGCGGGCAGGTCCCTCCGGCTGCTCGGAGTTCTCCGCCATCGCGTGACGCAGCGCGTCGAAGTCCGTGATCCCGGTCACCGGTGACCGTCCTCCCCGTGAGTGGCCCACTCCAGCAGGCCGATGAACGCGCGGTTGAGCAGGGCCGAGTCGGCGGGCCGCAGCGGGCGCTGCGCCATGAGCAGCGCCTGCCCGTACAGGGACTCCGTGGCGGTGCCGATCAGCTCCGGGTCCCGCAGTGAACTGATCCTTCGGATCAGCGGGTTGAGATGGTTGAGCACCAGACGCGCGCGCGGGGCGCTGCCGCGCAGCGAGCCGAGGATGCCGGCCCACAGGTCGTCGGCCTGTTCCTCGGCCTCCGCGCGCGCCTGCTCGTGCCGGGCCGCCCGGTCGTCCAGGTGCAGCGCGGGCACCGACAGCGGGTGGAAGGCGCGCAGGACGACGTCACAGCCCAGCGGGTCGAGCTTCGTCCGCGCCGCCGCCAGGAACCCGGACAGCGCCAGCTCCTCCGCCGGATCGACCGCGTCCAGATGGGCGGTCACGGTGTCCGCGTCCAGTTCGGCGACCACCGTCCCCGGGCGCACCGACGGCAGCGCCTCGACCAGCTCGCTGTCGTACGTGTAACCGCCGTTGATCACCCCGACACCCTGCGCGGAGGCGATCGGCGCGACCTGCCGGTACTCCTCGACCGTCCGCGTGAAGTGCACCACCGGGTGCCGCTGCGCGAACTCCTCCAGGGACAGCCGTCCGTCGCTCGTCTCGAAGGGGAGCCACGGCAGCATCGTGCGCAGCATCTCCCGGTCGTGCCGGGCCAGGGACTTCACACCCAGGTGGTGCACGGACAGGAAGGCGGCCAGACGGTCCGGATCGCCCGCCGCGAGTCCGGTCAGCCAGGCACGAATCCTTTCGCCGAGCGCGTCCCGTACGGCGGCGAGGGTCTCGTCCTCGTACAGCGACTCGCGCGACGCCGTGGGCCGCAGACTGTCCGTGTCCAGGACACAGCGCACGAAGAACGCCCAGTCCGGCAGGAGCTGTTCGGCCCGCTCGGTCAGGAGCATGCCCTTGAGATGCACCCGGTGCGTGGCCCGCTGGGCCGGGCTGACCGCGGTCGGCAGCACATACGCCACCCCGCGGATCCCGGCCAGCGGCACGGCCAGGTCGATCGAGTCCAGCGGGGTGAAGCCGAACAGCTCGTGGCAGTGCCGGGCCAGGGCGACCCGGCGGGTGGCGGGGGAGGGGTACGGGCGGTCCCAGGGCGCCGGCAGGTCGGTGACCGCCTCGTCGCCCACCCGGACGTCGTACGGCAGCAGCGACCCGAAGTCCCGGGCCAGCGACCGGACCCGCTCGGGCGTGAGCCACTCGCCGGCACCGGCCCGCGCCACGAGGTGCACGGTGGTGCCGGGTTCGGGCCGGGCCTCGTCGGGCAACGTGCGCACGGTGTAGGAGCCGTCGTCGCTCGCCGTCCACTCCACGGGCGGCGCGTCGGGCGTCCGGGCACTGCGGCTGACGACCCGGATCCGCTCGGCGACCACGAAGCATGCGAGCAGCCCGATGCCGAACTGGCCCAGGAAGTCCGAACGCGCCTCCTGCAACCCGTCGGCCCGCTTGGAGCTGCGGCCGATGGTCGCCAGCAGACTGTGCACGTCCGTCTCGCTGAGCCCGACGCCGGTGTCCTCCACGCGCAGGGCGCCGCCGTCGGCGTACAACCGCACCCGCGCCGGGGCGTTCGGCTCCTCGGCGCGTCGGGCGGTGATGGCGTCCACGGCGTTCTGCAGCAGCTCGCGCAGGTAGACCCTGGGACTGGAGTAGAGATGATGGGAGAGCAGGTCCACCAGGCCGCGCAGGTCGACCTGGAACGTGTGAGGTGACTGGGGTGCCTGGGATGACTGTGAGGTCTGGGAGTCCATCGTCGCAGCGCCGGTGGGGGGACATTCGCGACGGCGCGGGGTCGGGCGGTCCCGAGTGAGGCGGTGACCGCGGAGCATGGCAGGAGCGCGCCATCCTAGAACCCGAACAGCCCGTCTGACCAGGGGTTTCCCGGTACGTATACGGCAATGTCAGTGACGTGGTGTGCAATGGATCTCGTGTCTGCACTGGAAAAGCCACTGGAGAAGGAGTTCGGCCGCACCACCGCGAAGGTGATGGCCGAGCACCTTGGCCTGCACACCGTCGGCGACCTCCTGCACCACTACCCGCGCAGATACGAGGAGCGGGGCCGGCTCACCCTGCTCGCCGACCTCCCCATGGACGAGCATGTCACGGTCGTCGCCCAGGTCGCCGACGCCCGCCTGCACAGCTTCGCCTCCGCCAAGGCGCCGCGCGGCAAGGGCCAGCGACTCGAGGTCACGATCACGGACGGCAGCGGGCGCCTCCAACTGGTCTTCTTCGGCAACGGCGTCCACAAGCCCCACAAGGAACTCCTGCCGGGCACACGCGCGATGTTCGCCGGCAAGGTCTCCGTCTTCAACCGCCGCCTGCAACTGGCGCACCCGGCGTACGAGTTGTTGAGCGGTGCCGAAGACGGCGCCGCCGAATCGGTGGAGACCTGGGCCGGCGCCCTGATCCCCATCTACCCCGCCACCGGCAAGATGGAGTCCTGGAAGATCGGCAAGGCGGTCCAGCAGATCCTCCCCACCGCCGACGAGGCCGTCGACCCGCTCCCCGACTCCCTCCGCGCGGGCCGCGGCCTGGTCACGCTCCCCGAGGCCCTCCACAAGATCCACCGACCGCACACCAAGGCCGACATCGCCGACGCCCGCGCCCGCCTGAAGTGGGACGAGGCCTTCGTCCTCCAGGTCGCCCTGGCTCGCCGCCGGCACGCCGACGCCCTGCTCCCGGCCGTCCCCCGCCGCCCCGCCCCCGACGGCCTCCTGACCGCCTTCGACGACCGCCTCCCCTTCACCCTCACCGAGGGCCAGCAGAAGGTCTCGAAGGAGATCTTCGACGACCTGGCGACCGACCACCCGATGCACCGGCTCCTGCAGGGCGAGGTCGGCTCCGGTAAAACCATGGTGGCCCTGCGCGCGATGCTCGCCGTCGTGGACGCCGGCGGTCAGGCTGCGATGCTGGCGCCCACCGAGGTGCTCGCCCAGCAGCATCACCGGTCGATCACCGAGATGATGGGCGAGTTGGCCGAGGGCGGCATGCTGGGCGGTGCGGAGCAGGCCACCAAGGTGGTGCTGCTCACCGGTTCCATGGGCGCGGCCGCCCGCCGCCAGGCCCTGCTCGACCTCGTCACCGGTGAGGCCGGGATCGTCATCGGCACGCACGCGCTGATCGAGGACAAGGTGCAGTTCCACGACCTCGGCCTGGTGGTCGTCGACGAACAGCACCGCTTCGGCGTCGAACAGCGCGACGCCCTGCGCGGCAAGGGCAAACAGCCACCGCACCTCCTCGTCATGACGGCCACCCCCATCCCGCGCACGGTCGCCATGACCGTCTTCGGCGACCTGGAGACCTCCGTCCTCGACCAGCTCCCCGCCGGCCGCTCACCCATCGCCAGCCACGTGGTCCCCGCCGCCGACAAGCCCCATTTCCTGGCCCGCGCGTGGGAGCGGGTGCGCGAGGAGGTGGCGAACGGCCATCAGGCGTACGTGGTCTGTCCGCGCATCGGAGACGAGGCCGAGGACACGAAGAAGGCGAAGTCCCCCGAGGACGAGGCGGAGAAGCGGCCCCCGCTCGCCGTCCTCGACGTGGCCGACCAGCTGAGCAGAGGCCCGCTCCAGGGACTGAAGGTCGAGGTCCTGCACGGCCGTATGCAGCCGGACGACAAGGACGCCGTCATGCGCCGCTTCGCGGCCGGCGAGACGGACGTCCTGGTCGCGACGACGGTCATCGAGGTCGGCGTCAACGTCCCGAACGCCACGGCCATGGTGATCATGGACGCCGACCGCTTCGGCGTCTCCCAGCTCCACCAGCTGCGCGGCCGGGTGGGCCGCGGCTCGGCCCCCGGCCTCTGCCTCCTGGTCACGGAGATGCCCGAGGCCAGCGCGGCCCGCCAGCGCCTCGACGCGGTGGCAGCCACCCTCGACGGCTTCGAACTCTCCCGCATCGACCTCGAACAACGCAGAGAGGGCGACGTCCTGGGCCAGGCCCAGTCGGGCGCCCGCACCTCGCTCCGCGTCCTCGCGGTGATCGAGGACGAGGAGATCATCGCGGAGGCGAGAGAGGAGGCTGCGGCGGTGGTGGCCGCCGACCCGGACCTGGAACACCTACCTGGCCTACGCACGGCCCTGGACGCCCTTTTGGACGAGGAGAGAGAGCAGTACCTGGAAAAGGGCTAGCGGTGGCTGACCCAGGGGCGCGGAGCTGTATCGGTGCGCGGCTCCGCCGCGTGGGCGCGACAAGCCCCCACCGACCCGCGGCGGCCGACGAAGCCAACGCGCGCACCCCCTCCCGCCTGCCAAACTGACCACGTAAAGCCGCCCGCGAAGAAGGACCCCCATGACCCGCGTGATCGCCGGTAAGGCTGGCGGACGTCGCCTGTCGGTGCCGCCCGGCACAGGAACCCGGCCGACATCCGACCGCGCAAGAGAGGGCCTCTTCTCCACCTGGCAGTCCCTACTC
Organism: Streptomyces sp. NPDC002619; assembly: GCF_042889305.1. Taxonomy (NCBI): domain Bacteria; kingdom Bacillati; phylum Actinomycetota; class Actinomycetes; order Kitasatosporales; family Streptomycetaceae; genus Streptomyces; species Streptomyces sp. NPDC002619. The sequence continues at coordinate 171,654 of NZ_JBIAQV010000016.1, forward strand.
GGCGGCCCCCTGGCAGGGAACCGCGTCCTGGACCTCTACGCCGGCTCGGGCGCCGTGGGCCTGGAGGCCCTGTCGAGAGGGGCGAGCCACACCCTCCTCGTCGAGGCCGACGCACGCGCAGCCCGCACCGTCCGGGAGAACGTGAAGAACCTCGGCCTGCCCGGCGCCGAGGTCAGGTCGGGCAAAGCGGAACAGATCATCCAGACCCCGGCGCCGGCCGAGCCGTACGACATCGTCTTCCTCGACCCCCCGTACGCCGTCTCGGACGACGATCTTCGAGAGATTCTGCTCACACTCCGCTCGCAGGGCTGGCTCGCGGAGGAAGCCCTCGTCACCGTGGAGCGCAGCACCAGAGGCGGCGCATTCGACTGGCCGGACGGCTTCGAGGCAATGAGGTCCCGTCGCTACGGCGAGGGAACGTTTTGGTACGGTCGCGCCGCCTCTACGTGCGAAGACGCACGATGACCGGACCGGAGAGCGAGGGATCACAAGTGCGCCGCGCCGTCTGTCCCGGGTCGTTCGACCCGATCACCAACGGACATCTCGACATCATCTCCCGTGCCTCCCGCCTCTATGACGAGGTCTACGTGGCGGTGATGATCAACAAGGCCAAGAAGGGCCTCTTCGAGATCGACGAGCGGATCGACCTGATCCGCCAGGTCACCGCCGACTACGCGAACGTACGGGTCGAGGCCTTCCACGGCCTCCTCGTCGACTTCTGCAAGCAGCGCGACATCCCGGCCATCGTGAAGGGCCTGCGCGCCGTCAGCGACTTCGACTACGAGCTGCAGATGGCCCAGATGAACAACGGCCTCTCGGGCGTCGAGACCCTCTTCGTGCCCACCAACCCCACCTACAGCTTCCTCTCGTCCTCCCTGGTCAAGGAGGTCGCGACCTGGGGCGGAGACGTCTCCCACCTGGTCCCGCCGATCGTCCTCGAGGCACTCAACAAACGCCTCGGCAGGGACTGATGGGGCTACAGTCGTCCCGTCCGTCTCCAACACAGCGGTAGAGAGTGGCGAGCACAGGTGGACGTGCAGAAGAAGCTCGACGAGATCGTGGCCTCGGTCTCCGGTGCCCGGGCCATGCCCATGTCGGCGTCGTGCGTGATCAACCGCGCCGACCTGCTCGCGATGCTCGAAGAGGTGCGTCAGGCCCTGCCCGGCTCCCTCGCCCAGGCCGAGGAGCTGATCGGCGGCCGTGAGCAGATGGTCGAGCAGGCCCGCCAGGAGGCCGAGCGGATCATCGAGCACGCCCACGCCGAGCGCGGCTCGCTGGTCTCAGACACCGAGGTCGCCCGCCGCTCCCAGAACGAGGCCGACCGGATCCTCGCCGAGGCCCGCCAGGAGGCCGAGGAGGTGCGCGCCGAGGCCGACGACTACGTCGACTCCAAGCTCGCCAACTTCGAGGTCGTCCTCACCAAGACCCTCGGCTCGGTCGGCCGCGGCCGCGAGAAGCTGCTCGGCACCGGCCCCGGCCTCGACGAGCAGGGGTACGAGGACGAGGACGCCCCCGAGCGCAGCCACGACCCCGAGATACTGCGTCGCAACGCGGATGACTACGTCGACATGAAGCTGGGCGCCTTCGAGGCGGTCCTGGCCAAGACCCTGGAGGCCGTCGGCCGCGGCCGGCAGAAGCTGCACGGCCGTATCGCCTCCGACGACCTCGGCGCCCTCGCCGACGACCCCACGACCTTCCAGCACTCCAGCGACGCCGACTACCTCGCCGACCTCGCGGCCCTGGCCGAAGCGGACACCCCGGCCGAGCAGCAGCCGGTACAGCAACAGCCCCAGCAGCCCGTGTACGAGCCGCAGCCCGTGCAGGCGGCGTACGGATACCAGCAGCCCGACGCCTACGGCGGCTACCAGTACGCCCAGCAGCAGGATCCCTACGGCTATCAGCAGGCCGATCCCTACGCGTACCACCAGGGCTACGACCCGCAGCAGGCCGCCTACGACCAGAGCGCCGTCCAGCAGCAGCCGCACGCCCACCAGCAGCCGGCCGATCAGTCCCAGCAGGGCTACGCCCTCGACGAGACCAGCCTGTTCGACACGAGCATGATCAGTGCCGAGCAGTTGAGGGCGTACGAGCAGGGCCGGGGCCTGTAGCGGCAGGCCCGATGGCCGGGAGCGACCATCGGCTCGGCCACCGGATCGGCCTCGTACCGGCCTCGTACCGGCCTCGTACCGGCCTCGTACCGGCCTCGGATTGGGCCGAGAGCGAAAGGTCCAGTATCCTGGCTCTTCGGTCGTGTGTACGTCCGCGATCAACGCTGCCCCGGAACACCACGGGGTGGCGTCCCCCACAGCTCTGAAGATCGAAAGCAGGAATGGTTCCTCACGCGCGCCTCGACCACCGCAACCCGCTCGTGTTCGACACTCACGAGCTCGGGCGGCGTCCTGGTGCGCTGCAGCGGCTGACCCGTACGATCGACGCTCCCAAGGATCTCGGTATCCAAGGGGTCATCGAAGTGCCGGAAGGCGCTCCGGTGGAGCTCGAACTCCGGCTCGAGTCGGTCATGGAAGGTGTGCTCGTCACAGGCACCGCCCGTGCACAGGCCGAGGGGGAGTGCGTAAGGTGTCTGGAACCGCTTCAGCTCGACGTCGAAGCGGATTTCCAGGAGATGTTCTCGTACCCTGACGCCGACGACCGGGGCCGCGTGAAGGCGGCACCGGCCGACGACGCCGAGGACGACGAGGACAGGCTCTTCCTCGAGGACGGCCTGTTCGACCTCGAGCCGGTGCTGCGCGATGCGGTGGTGCTCGCACTGCCGATGCAGCCGGTGTGCCAGGAAGACTGCCAGGGACTGTGCTCCGAGTGCGGAGTGCGGCTCGCGGACGACCCGGACCACCACCATGACGCCGTCGACATCCGTTGGGCGGCTTTGCAGGGACTCGCCGGCACCACGTCGGACGAGAAGGACGAGATGAGCGGCGCCGAACCGGGCGTCGACGAGAAGCAGGAGAAGTAGCCGTGGCTGTTCCGAAGCGGAAGATGTCGCGCAGCAACACGCGCCACCGCCGGTCGCAGTGGAAGGCTGCGGTCCCCACCCTGGTTGCGTGCGAGCGCTGCCACGAGCCCAAGCAGCAGCACATCGCGTGCCCGTCTTGCGGCACCTACAACAAGCGCCAGGTCCTCGAGGTCTGAGCGGCTGGTGAGAGGCACTGTGTCCAGTCCCAAGAAGGCGGATGACGCCAAGGCGGACTCACCCGCCAAGAAGCAAGCGGACAACACGGCCTCGTCCCACACGCTTCTGGAAGGGCGGCTCGGCTACCAGCTCGAGTCCGCCCTTCTGGTGCGAGCACTGACCCACCGTTCCTACGCGTACGAGAACGGCGGTCTGCCGACGAACGAGCGGTTGGAGTTCCTCGGGGACTCCGTCCTCGGCCTCGTCGTCACGGACACGCTGTACCGCACCCACCCCGACCTGCCCGAGGGCCAACTGGCCAAGCTGCGGGCCGCGGTGGTGAACTCGCGTGCGCTCGCGGAAGTGGGCCGCGGACTCGACCTGGGCTCCTTCATCCGGCTCGGCCGCGGTGAAGAGGGCACGGGCGGCCGGGACAAGGCGTCCATCCTCGCCGACACCCTCGAAGCGGTGATCGGCGCGGTCTATCTCGACCAGGGCCTCGACTCGGCGTCGGAGCTGGTGCACCGGCTCTTCGACCCGCTGATCGAGAAGTCCTCGAACCTCGGAGCCGGCCTGGACTGGAAGACCAGTCTCCAGGAGCTCACCGCGACGGAGGGACTCGGCGTGCCCGAGTACCTGGTCACGGAGACCGGCCCCGACCACGAGAAGACCTTCACTGCTGCCGCCCGCGTCGGAGGCGTCTCGTACGGCACCGGCACCGGCCGCAGCAAGAAGGAGGCGGAACAGCAGGCCGCCGAGTCCGCCTGGCGGTCCATCCGGGCCGCGGCGGACGAGCGCGCCAAGGCGGCGGAGATAGCCGCCGCCGAGGACGGCGACCCGTCGTCCGCCTCTGCCTGACGAACAGCGCAGTCCGAGCGCCCGCTCCCGCTCACGGGGGCGGGCGCTCGGCTTATCCACGGTTCCCGTACGGGGGTTTCGATGCCCGAGTTGCCCGAGGTCGAGGTCGTACGGCGCGGTCTCGCGCGGTGGGTCGCCCAGCGCACCGTCGCCGATGTCGAGGTGCTGCACCCGCGTGCCGTACGCCGTCATGTGGCCGGTCCGGACGACTTCGCGCAGCGACTCAAGGGGCATCGTATCGGCACCCCGAGCCGCCGCGGCAAGTATCTGTGGCTGCCGCTGGAGGACACCGACGAGTCGGTTCTGGCGCACCTCGGCATGAGCGGTCAGCTCCTGGTCCAGCCGCATGAGGCGCCGGACGAGAAGCACCTGCGCATCCGCGTCCGGTTCACCGACACGCTGACATCAGCCGCTACCGCCGCGGGCGGCACGGAACTGCGCTTCGTCGACCAACGCACCTTCGGCGGGCTGTCGTTGCACGACAACACGCCCGACGGACTGCCCGACGTCATCGCGCACATCGCCCGCGACCCCCTCGACCCGCTGTTCGACGACGAGGCGTTCCATCAGGCGCTGCGGCGCAAGCGCACGACCATCAAACGGGCCATGCTCGACCAGTCGTTGATCAGTGGCGTCGGCAACATCTATGCGGACGAGGCACTTTGGCGCGCACGCCTGCACTACGAGCGCCCCACCGCGACGTTCACCCGCCCGCGCACCGCCGAACTCCTGGGCCACGTAAGGGACGTGCTGACGGCGGCTCTCGCCGTCGGCGGCACCAGCTTCGACAGCCTGTACGTCAACGTGAACGGCGAGTCGGGGTACTTCGACCGCTCGCTCGACGCGTACGGACGTGAAGGCCTGCCCTGCAAGCGCTGCGGGACCCCGATGCGCCGCCGCCCCTGGATGAACCGCTCCAGCTACTTCTGCCCGAAGTGTCAACGGCAGCCGCGCGTGCGGGCCGTATGACGACCGCGGGCCGTACGACGACTGCGGTCCGTATGAGGGGTACCGCTCGTGGAGCGGCCGGACCGGGGTGAGAGGATCATGTTCATGTCGCTACCCCAGCCCGCGGACCTGACCACGCTCGTCCTGCGCACCGACTTCGCCGACGACGCCGCCTGGCAGGCAGTGCGGGGAGCGATCGAGGAGGCCGACGAGAAGCGCAGCGCCACCTTCGTCAGCGATCCGCGGTTCGACGGCGCGAGCGTGCAGCAACTGCTCGACGCCGAGGCGGCCGCCGTGGAGGACGACAAGGTCTGCGAGGTGTTCGTCGCGGACGCCACGACCATGACCGACGAGACGCATCCGCTTCTCGCCGTCGACCTCTTCGACGAGCCCGGACGGACGTTCCGCGTGCCGGTCCGCTGGTTCCCGGAGATGTCCGCCAACCTGAGCATCGCGAACGCGGACTTCGCCGACTACGCGGACGCCGCCGGCGCGACGGGGACGTTCCAGGGCTTCGACGCCGTCTGACGGCCTTACGGTCCGCTCCGCTCAGACCCGGTCGGCGTCGTACGCGTCCCGGGCAGCCAGCACGTCGTCCATGGAGCCTTCCACGATGCGGATGAGGGCCAGCAGACGTCCCGCGACCTCACGGCCCAGCGGGGTCAGTTCATAGTCCACGCGGGGCGGGTTCGTCGGCTGTGCCTCGCGGTGGACCAGGCCGTCGCGCTCCAGCGCGTGCAGCGTCTGGGACAGCATCTTCTCGCTCACGCCGTCGACCCGGCGCCGCAGCTCGTTGAAGCGGCGCGGGCCCTCATACAGGGCGCCCAGCGTGAGCGCGCCCCAGCGACCCGTGACGTGCTCCAGCGTGCCGCGCGAGGGGCAGGCCTTGGCGAACACGTTGTAGGGGAGGTTCTGCGGGCTGTCACTGTCCATGGTTGAAGCGTACTCGAATGCAGCGCTAACCGGGAGGTTGCACTAACTAGAAGTTAGTGCTTTCCTTTCGTCATTATCTTCGAGCTGCCCATTTGAGGAGCGCACATCGTGACCACCCCTGTTGTCTCCATCGCCTACCACTCCGGTTACGGCCATACCGCCGTGCTCGCCGAGGCCGTACGCAACGGTGCCGTCGAGGCCGGTGCCGAGGTGCACCTGATCAAGGTGGACGAGATCAGCGACGAGCAGTGGGAGACGCTGGACCGATCCGACGCGATCGTCTTCGGCTCGCCCACCTACATGGGCACCGCCTCCGGTGCCTTCCACGGCTTCGCCGAGGCGTCCTCGAAGCGCTGGTTCGGGCAGGACTGGAAGGACAAGCTGGCCGCCGGATTCACCAACTCCGGCTCCAAGAGCGGCGACAAGCTGCACACCCTGCAGTTCTTCCAGATCCTCGCCGCCCAGCACGGCATGAACTGGGTCAACCTCGGTCTGCACCCCGGCTGGAACAACAGCGAGGGCTCCGAGCACGACCTCAACCGCCTCGGAGTCTTCGCGGGCGCCGCCGCCCAGACCAACGTCGACGAGGGGCCGGAAGCCGTGCACAAGGCGGACGTGGCAACGGCGGAGCACCTCGGCCGCCGCGTCGCGGAGACGGCACGGGTGTTCACGCTGGGACGGGTGGCGGCCTGAGGCAGGGACACGACAGACTGCCGCTGTGTGGATACCTGTGGCAGTCACCGCGCTGGTCTTCGTGCTCGCGTCGGCCTCCGCGATCGTCCAAGCGCGCAAGGGCCGGTGGTGGACCGCCGTCGGGACCTTTCTGCCTTCTCTCGGCGTGGCGGCGATGCTCGGCGCCATGGAGTGGCACAGGCCGGCGCTGTTCTGGCCCGCCGTCGCGTTCGTGGCGGCCGGCTTCGGCGCGGAGGCCATGGCCTACTGGACGACTCGCACGCCCGGTAAGCAGCAGGCGGGGTGACGCGGGGTTCTCAGTAGCCGAAGAAGTGAACGCCGGGTCTTCGACCTGCGTTCACATCATCGATCAACGCTGTGACCTGCTGCTGAGCAGGTCGAACCCGTACATCACTTCCCTGGACGCAACCCACGCGCGCTCTCAGGGGTTCTCACTGATGCCGTTGGCCAAGGACACAGAACTCGTTGCCTTCGGGGTCTGCCATGACAACCCACGACTGGTCACCCTGGCCAATGTCGACACGCTGTGCGCCATGAGCCTCAAGGCGAGCCACCTCGGCGTCCTGGTCATCAGGCCTGAAGTCGAGATGCAGTCGGCTCTTAGCCTTCTTGCTCTCATCAAGCCGGACGAACTCCAACCCTGGCAGGCGATCCGGCTCCGGGCGGATCTCGAACTCCTCGTCAGAGGAGTGGACCACAACCCAACCAAGAGCCTTAGCCCACCACTGCCCCAAGGCCACCGGATCCACCGAGTGAACAATTACCCGTTCCCATTCCAAGGTCATCCGCCGAGTCCAGGCCTGCCGGGGCTTCGAAAACAGGCGCTTGAAGCGCTTGGAGGGAGGCCATGCAGCGGCTGACCGGTCGGCCTTCCGAACCACTACTACGGCCCACCACTCTCCTTCGCTCCCATCCGGTGAGGTCTTTGGCCTGGCTGTGGAAGACGTGGACTTCCTCGGGGGAGTGATCCATGCAGTACGGCAGGTCAAGCTGCTGCGGTTGCATCGTCCGGTGTTCGCCCCGCCGAAGGGTGGCAAGGAGCGTGACGTACCTCTGCCTGAGTCTGTCGCCTTCGCGTTGGCCAGTCACCTCATTGGGGACGTATCGATGCTGCGGCCCGGTCCACGGGCCGTGGCTCCCTCGGTGAGTGTTGAGGGACGGACTCGTTGCCGTGCCGCACTCAAGAGGTACCCCGCCGTCAGAGTCACGCTGCCGTGGAGACCCTCGATCGTCCACCCGTCATGGCGTCGCTGATTTTCACCGGGCCCATGGGGCTGCCGCTGGACCGTAACGGCTTCAACGATCGAGTATGGCGGCCGGCGCTTCGAGCTGCGGGAGTCGGGACCGGGCGGGACAACGGCATGCACGCACTGCGGCACTTCTACGCCTCGGTGCTGCTGGACGCGGGGGAGAGCATCAAGGCTGTCAGCGAGTATCCGGGACACCACGACCCCGGCTTCACGTTGCGGACGTACACCCACCTGATGCCATCGAGCGGGACCCGGACCCGGGCCGCCGTGGATCGTGTCTTCACGGACGAAGAACCCACGGAGGACGGCCCGGACACGGCCCAGGAAGGCGCTTAGCCTTCTGACCTGACCCTATGAGGGCCGGGCCCCCTTCCCTGCTCAGCCCGGTAATTCCTATCGTCCGGGTATGCACGAGCTCGGGAAGGAGGCCCTCAATGTCTGTTTACGTCGGTATCGACGTACACCGCAAGCGGTCGCAGATCGCGGTGGTCGAGGACGGCGGCGCGGTGCG